>JAOZPK010000012.1 GCA_029932755.1 Candidatus Cloacimonadota bacterium
CAGTAAATTCACCTTTCTCAAATTCCAGATCGATACCTTTTAATGCAGTGAATTTACCTCTACCTATCGGATAGTTCTTTAACATTCCATTAATTTTGATATGAGCCATAAACACTCCTTTATTCGTTTATTAAAATTTGGTTTCTAACATAACTTGAATTGATTTACTACCTTTATTACTATTAAAATTAGGATTATCATTTTGATCTGAATTCCAGAAGAGATTCAAATATATTGATAGATAATCATAATTACGATTGTAGGAAATGAAAACATTAGAAAGCTCAGATTGCCAGCCATAAGTTATAATACTACTTATTGAATCGAACATTCCAAGAGGATAGCTCATTAATAATGAACTTGCTCCGGATCTATCAGTAATTTCCCAGATATCTTCCTGCAGGTCAGAGAAATATTGATGTTCAAATAAACAGTAAATTCCGTTTCCAAATCCGAATGTATAATCGGTTCCTATAGTTAATAAGCGGGAATAATTATGAGTATCTGAACTTTCGTAAACATTTAAGCATGATTCTATCCAAAATCCTAAAGCCATATCCCACCGTAGATCAAGACTATATTTTGTTTCAGTATCAAAAGTTAGTAAATTGGTTGAACTATGATGAGTAGAAAAACCTGCTTCGCAGTATTTAAAAGGATACTGGACCCTTCCACCAAATTCAAGATTATCTTCTTCGTAAAAGAACTTATCAAGCGAGGTTTCATTACTGTCTCCCCAGATTCCCCACAACCAGATATTTGCGTTATTGATAAAATAATATCTGCCTAAAATTGCTTTCACACCTTCTGTTGTTTTTGTGGGATCATGTGGATTGATATTGTCAAACCATTGAAGAGAGCGTAATATTTGAGCAGGGCCGAAATTTATTTTCTGTAATCCTAATCTGAGCTCTGCTTGAGAAGTTGAATATCTCAGCCAACCTCTATACAATTTTCCTGAGATTTCAAAATTAGAATCATTTGTGTTTTTATAGTTCAAATTCAAATCATATGAAAATTCTGTATCAATAATGTTATCATTAAGTTGATATAGATATACAACGAGTTCCGGTTTGTAATTTAATTCAAATCCTAGTTTATTTAGTTCATCATATAAAGTAGTTGTAGAGATTAATTGATGCGTTAGATTCCACTCAATACAGTTGACCTGAACAGAAATAAAAACTATGAAGAAAGATAGTATTATTCTTTTCATTTAGTACTCACATATGCGGTTTTAAAAGCATTGATAAATTCTTTGTCGAATGCCCGAAAAGAGTCTTGAGGAGCTCCTATAATACGTTCTACAGATTTTTGATAGATCATGAAATGTTTATGCATCTCATCGATTTTTTCTGGATTGTCTTTCAATTGCAATAATAATTTAGCATTATATTCGCTTAGACCGATCCCGAATAATAGAACTATCCTTGCAGTTGCTTGCGGATCATCAATATTAAATATACCTTCTTCTTTCCCTTGTTCGAAAATTACGGTCATTAATGGTAAAACATCCTCAACTGATTTACTGTTAAATTTATAACGGAGTAATAAATTGTTGTCGCTGTATAGCGCTTCAGTTATTGTCATTATGAAATCAATATTCTCTACTTTATAATTACCGGATTCTATATACATTCCATTAAGTTTCTCAATTGCAGTCAAATTAGGGTCATTAACTATTTTTTGAATTATAGAGATAATATTTTGCGTAAATTCTTCTGCAAGGCAGTCGAGCAACTCCTCTTTAGATTTGAAGTAGTGATAAAAAGCTCCTTTGGAAATTCCTAAGGCTTCGATAACCATATTCACAGAAGTGTTTGTATAGCCGATTTTATAAAAGAGTTCTTGCGCTTTATGTAAAATTTCCTTACGTCTTTCTTCTGCTTTTTTAACTATTCTAGCCATATATATCACATCCTTACATTTTACTGACCGACCGTCGGTCTATTTACTGTAAGTGTGATAATTTTGTAAAGCTTTTTTAATATTTATACATCCATTTCTGGATGCCAGTTAGAAAAGTAATATTTATGTATTGAATTAATTAAGAAGTGTAAACGTCATTTCACCGGTTGTTCCATTAAGTATTAATTGAGCTCTTATTGCATTTTCTTCATCATATCCTAGTTCGGTTCCCCATCCTTTTATAAGTAATCTACCATTGCTTCGTTCACTTACCCGAATTCTGCCATTTTGTGTTTCCAAATATCTTTCATCATCTGAGATAGGATATCCGCTCCATACATAAAATCCTGCAGGGTTCCAACTCCCATCACCACCACCCATATTGGCAGGAGTTTTAAAATAAGCAATTGATTTCATAGCTATTTCGTGCATATCTAGAATGATAGCAGATCTATTGGCTTTCTCTGCACGTAGTTTAAATAAACCGACAGCACCTACGATCGAAATGGATACGATAATAACACTTAATATAATGAGTAATATTTGTTGCATTCCCATTACTTATCTCCAATGCACTTACTGTTTCTTTTCAAGTAAAGAGATTCTGATGATATATGTCAAATTATTTAATATAATTAAAGGTTAAGTAAAAAAAGTATATATAAAAACTGGCAGATGAAAACATCTGCCAGTTATAATAATCAAGCTTCCAGAAGATACTATTTTTTTGGAAGATTAACTTTATCGAATTCGATTTTTTCTCTTACTATTGGAGTTGGTTGATCATTGCTTATTACACAACTGCCACGACTCACAGTAATTGTACACACTTCCCACCAAGCAGCAGGATCTGAACCATTATAATCATCCACTATAAAGTGATGTGGTCCGAATGTTTGTTGTAGAACACCATCGAAGAATACCTGAATTGATGCATCTGAATACAGATCTAAATCAAGTGAATAGCAGTTTACTTGGATTTCATAAACACCCACATTAGCAGTTTCCACAGCAAATGTTTCCGGTCCATACCCTTCAGTATCATCGATATCCAGATAGCCGTCAGAAATTACTGAATTACCATAATAACAGTGTTCTCCGGCTGGGTTCCAAGCATGCAGATCAAGATCAGAAGTTGGTGTATTCCACCATAAAACAACTTCAATTTCGGGAGCAGTAAAATCACCATAAACAGTGATTATATCACTAACTCCAGTATCTCCGTAAGGACCATTTGCTCTCAGTTGAAGTTCATTTTCACCAGCGGCAATAGAGATTGTCTGATAATAATATCCATTACTTACATTAATTTCAGAATCAATACCGTTAATTGAAATAATTGCAGTATTTCCTGTAAAGGGAGCTCCTGTATCAAGTTCAACATATCCTTCAACTATAATTTCATTATCAATAAAATGTTGTTGATCATAAGGATACATAACATTAAATACTGGATAAGGTGGAACCGGATAGATAAGTTCTTCAACTATATAATACGGTATATCTTCCTCAATATGAATATAGTATGTAACTTCGTTGTATCCTGGTTTATAAATTCTTATATAATGATAACCAGGAACAATATTGTTAATAACAGCAGGAGTGAAATAGTTTGAATATGCACCATCAACATAAATAGACGCTCCTGGAGGTGTTGTAATAACACTAAGTGAGGTATTCAGAGTAACTTCCATTACAGCTACAATCTCATATGTGTCACCATCTTGAACACTAAAACTTTCATTGTAATCTTGATAACCTTCTAACTCTAATCTCAATTGGTGAGTACCTGGATCAACTTCGATTGTGGTAGGTGTAACTCTCCCTGTCGCTTCTCCATCCAGAATGATTGTAGCTCCTTCTGGAATACTATTAACGATCAGTGTAGCTGATTCATCTGGTTCTGTTGTTTCAAAACAACCTGTAAATAACAACAATGACAAAACAAATAAACTTAATAAAATAATCTTTTTCATTTTTCCTCCTATTTTTTTTATTTAATAAAAACTAAAATTTGATCTCAAACTGTCAAGCACATAAATTTTAGTTATCCATAGTAAAAGCCCATTTCTATTTATTATCTCTAATGTGATTTTATTTAGACACAACGAAAGAAATTAAATTATTACATGTCAAATTATTTAATACTAATGTTTTTCTTAATTTCAGATGTAGTTCATAATGACATCTACTTTCTTTAATTACTTTGAAAGTATCAATTAATTACAATGCGTTTGTCTCCAATTTTTTTTGCAGGATAATTCCACAGATGATAAATATAATTCCGAAAATGCTTGAGAGTAATATCTTTTCTTTGATAACAATCCGTATGACGACCAGAGACAGGAAAGGTGTGAGATATATCAGATTATTAACTTGCGCGGTAGTAGATGAGTATTTCAGAGCTTTTATCCAGATCACAAATGTTATGCCCATCTCGAATAATCCGATATAGAGAGCTCCAAGAATTCCGAAAAATGGAGGCATTGAAATATTCGGGTAGAGCAGTATAAATGTGTAGATACAACCGAAAGCAAAACTTAAAAATAGTCTGATGACTTCATCTTTTGTATTTCTTACATTAATAATGAAGAAAAGTGCCCAGATAAGTGAACTTGCAAGTGCCAGGAAAACTCCGTAAGGTTCATCAATTCTTAGGTTGAATAGCCTTCCTTTTGTTGAGATCAATAAAACACCAAAGAAACTGATGAATATTGCAAGTAAACTTTTTAAAGGGATCTTTTGCTTAAGTAATGGTATGGATAGAATAACGATCATGATAGGCCATATGAAATTTAATGGTTGTGCGATTTGTGCAGGAAGTAAAGTATAAGCTTTAAAAAGGATAATATAGTAGAAAAACGGATTCATGAAACCTAAAATGGCAGAATTTAATATTTCTTTTCTTTCTGTTTTGAAGATTTTCTTAGTTTTTCTTTGGAAAAGTATTATAATAAACAATGCAATAGATGCAAATAAGGAAGAATAAAATAGCATCTCGATTGTGTTTAAATATCTTAAAGTTATTTTAAAAGATGTGGAAGCTGTTGACCAGAATAGCACCGCGATTGCAGCGAATATGTAAGCTTTATTTTGATTTGCAATACTTTTAATATCCTTATTTTCCAAAATGATCTGTTACCTTAACAATTGGTATTTCTTAAGATTGAGTATCAATTTTTATTAGCGGAACAAGCATTTCATCTTCTGTGAGTCCGGCATGGTGTGCATAAAATTCTTTTTTCCATTTTCCATTTTGCATATAGATTGATTTCATAGCAGAATCGGAAATAGCAATTGCCATGTAATCACCAATGAAATCATCAATTTTTGGATGCATTTCACCTTTACCGAGAAATTTATGTTTTAGAAATTCTTTGCGATCAAAGAGCAGAAATTTTTCTTCATATTTTTGGAATGCTTTTTCAAACTGTTTCATTTTATGTCTCTTAACAAAGAAACTAATAAATCTTGGTTCAGGGAATGTAGGCATGATCATGCTGTCGAAAAGTTTTTCATCTTCATTAGTATAATAATAATTATCAACATCAATCAAACCATGATCGGCTGTAATTAGAATTGTTGTATTGGTCCCAGCTAATTTTGAATTCAATTCTTCAATGGCAGAATCAATTTCCCTGATGAAATTTTGAACCTCCTTTGCATACACTCCGTGGTGATGCTCAATACCGTCCGGTGAAGATGAATAAACAAAAATGAGTTTCCTGCCTGAGTTCCCTTTTGAAATTAATTTATTTATTTTCTTAAAAAGATGTTCGTGATCAGAATATGGTATGATCTCGGCTGAACCGGAATTTCTAATAATATTTGAACTTTGACTCAGTTCTTTATGTGTAAGATAGAATTGTTGAACATTGGGATTTGTAGCAGATATTTTATTGAAGATGTTGTCTGCTCCTACATAATCTATAACGTTATATTTTTTAGCATTTTGTGTTTTATAAGTAATTGAATCCCAGTTTGGAAGGTAATCTATGTTCTTTGCAAATTCTTTAAAATATAATGTCCAGCCAATAGCTCCATGTTCCCAAGGAGTTTTTCCACTAATAATGCTTGTTATTGCAGCACTCGTTGTAGATGGAAATACTGATGTAATAGGGGAGATGAGATTCTTGTTAAGGAATTTAGTTGAAGTAGCAAATTTATTAAGTAAGTTCATTCCAAAGCCATCAAGAATAAAAAAAATGATGTTCTTTTTCATTTTAAGTGTTTTCGCATCAAGTTGTTTCAAAGGTGGGTGATTGGTTTTAACATCATAAGCTTCTAAAATTGATGAAACCAGATTTACGATCGAGTTTTTATAATCAGGATAAATAATATTCATATTCTATCTATAAATATTTGTATTAAGTTTTACGCTTGTTACATACATGATCTCACAGGAACCATTTCCTGTATCGGTTCTTGTTATACTTGATCTCCAAACAACATTTCCATCTTTGTATTTCCCAGACACATTTACAAGATATCCCTCTAGAACGATTAAATCATCCTTTTTAGCAAATAATACAGCTTTACGAATATTGTCATTCGCAGGTATTATATGGTGATTAGAAGAATGTGTGGAAATATAATTTTGAGTAATTGCACATTCGTTATCAAATTTGTACCTGTACCAGCGCATGGTTTGTCTTACTTCTAAATGTTCAAGATTTTTCGGTTCAGCAACATCACCCCAACCCAATGCCAAATCCAGAGGTGAAATGATCGATGTCCAATCTGAAGCATATCTTTTTTTACTTAGTATAATAGCCGCAATCTTATATTGTGCAATTGATTTTAATTCTGCTTCTAATCCCTTTAAATTGACTGATATAATGCTGTGATCAAAAAGTGGACTCTGCTCAGGGTTATGTGAAGTATATATTGTTGTAAAATCTTCTTCAGAAACAACAGGTCGTTGCAGGAAGGAATAACCTACGAAAGCTAATACACCAATCAGAAATATTATAACTACAATTTTTTTCATCTAATCTCCTTTTATGAATAGAGGAATCTCTTAATGCTTCTTTTTGGTGTTTTCTCAAATTCCTCAGGGTATATCTCGATTTTGTTAATTGCCATATAGGCAGGGAACATGTTGTTCATCATCGTTTTATTTTCCTTCATGATCACCTCTAAATCTTTTTCACTGAGTTCATTGGCATCAACTGTTTCCATATCGGGATAAACGAGTGCGATCAGTTTATTATCTTTAAAGATTACAATTGATTCCTGAACACAGGACAGATTATTCAATCTTGCTTCCAGTTCTTCAGGATAGATATTTTTCCCGGAAGGACCTAGTATCATGCTTTTGCTTCTACCTTTGATAAAGATGAAATTGTCTTTATCCATTACTCCCAGATCACCTGTATGAAGCCAACCGTCTTCATCAATGGCTGTTTTTGTGGCTTCTGAATTCTTGTAGTAGCCGTACATTACATTTTCGCCTTTCACAAGAATTTCACCAACCGAATTTTCCGGATCATCCGAATCTATCTTAGCTACCATATTATCTACAACTTGGCCACAAGAGCTGGTTTTAAAGTTTTTCCAACCGGCATAACTGATGAGTGGGGCACATTCTGTCATACCATAACCAACAGTGTAACGAAATTTTATTGCTCGTAAGAATTGTTCGACTTCCTCGTTCAAAGCGGCTCCACCTAAAACAATTTCACGGAAATTTCCACCAAAGACTTCTGTTAATGTTGCATTCACTTTAGCATAAATTTTCTTTCTCATCATTGGAATTTTCATAAGAAATTTTATAGTTGATTTATCAAGTTTTGGTTTGACCTGTTTTTTGTAGATTTTTTCGATTACAAGAGGAACAGACAAAATAAGCCGTGGATGAATTTCTCCGAAGGCTTTGATTAGAACTTTTGGAGAAGGTGTTTTACCCAAGAAGGTTATATGACAACCGTTGGCAAATGGATAGAGAAATTCAAATACACACCCAAAAACATGTGCAATTGGCAGGAAAGAAACAATAGTATCACCGGGTTCTAAGGATATATAGTCTTGAGCAAAAACGATGTTTGAAATCAGACTATTGTGTGGTAACATTACGCCTTTAGAAAATCCTGTTGTACCGGAAGTATAAATGATAGCTGCAAGTTCTTCATTTGCAATTTCTTTGAAGTTTATTTTTTCTGGTGATAAGTTCCCTTCATATCTTTCTAGGTATTTTATTTTAGATTCTTCTGTTATTTCCTTTGCATTTTTCTTTTTTCCAAAAAGGAGAGAAAAATTCTTAAGTGAAATAATGGTTTCCAATTCCAGCATATTAGATTCATCCAAGTCTTCATAAATGTCATCCGCTACAAATAGCATCTTTGATTCGGAATGATTTACAATATGATGAACGTCGTCCGGTTTAAAATCTGGAAGGATCGGTACAATAACGGCACCATAAGTTACTACTGCCAAATATGTAATAGCCCAATTAACAGTGTTCTTCCCGAGTAAAGCGACTTTTTCTTCGCTTTTCAAACCGCACTTTTCAAAGAAATAATGTAGATAAATTATTTGATCTGCAACCTGTGCATAGCTATGGTCTTTCTCTTTATAATTTGTGAAAGCAGGAAGTATCCAATGTTGCTTTAAGCTTTCTTCAAATAAAGAAACAAGATTTTTTTTAATCATAATAAATCTCCTTTAATCACAATATCTCACTTAACAAAAAAAATAATTCTTTTAAAACTAAGCAAGTTGTTTTTGTTTACATTATACTAATAATATTTATTTGTATAATTCAATAACTCTGTTTCTAATTGATTAATATCAAATTTAGTTTCGACTAAAGATTGAAATGAATATCCTTTTACATCCAGTAAATATGTGACTAAAATTCTGTATTTTAAGTAACTAAAAGCAGGAGAGAATAAATTTGATCCTTCATAAACTTTTTTAATTCCTGCTTTCAAATTCAATGTACTCTCTACCGAAATGTATTCACAATATCCCTCTTTCTTCCACACTTCTAATCTTTTATTTGCTTTTATTCCGATGTTATTTTCTATGAGCTTATGTGTTACTTCATGTGTAATTACACTAGAAAGTGATCGCTTATTATCTTCGCTTGCATTTCTTTGGACAAGGTTGTTTTCAATTTCGGTTTTGGATATAAAAATATTGTTAATAATTGGATAAGTTGCTGCAAAAGCATCTTTTATGGAAGGACAAAATATTGAGTATGGTTTGAATCCAGAACTTATGAATATCTTATAGCTTAAATCATCATTATATATTTCAGAAGTTTTTAGTTTTTCTTCTACGTCATCTAAAATTCTGTAGATTGCATCATTGATTTTAATGTTAGCATAAACATTAAATTGTTTATAGCTTACATGATGTCGATATAAACTGAGGTTTGGGAAAATAATAAAAATAATAAAAATTGCAGCTAGAATAATTATTATATAAAATCCTATATATCTCATGATTGCTCCTAATATTAAATTAACAAAATAATTGTAATAAAATATTGTAAAGTTTAATATGAAATCCAAGTATTATTAAACTACTTTAGAAACTATTAATGAGTTTGTTAGAACAAGTTATCAATATCGGTAAAAAAAGTGTAATACAATAATTAGTTTAATAAAGTAATCCCTCCACATATCTAGAATGTAGAGGGATTCTTTTTTTTGCACTAGGGAGGAATAGGTGCAATTTATCTATTTGATAATCTTCGAATATTGCTTAAAATATCATTCGGAAGATTTTTAAACTTAATATCTCCTCGTGTAAATATTTCTCCAATCAAGATATCTTTGGGTATATTGATTATATAATCGATCTTGGCGTGGCCATCATTGGAATTATTTATTGTCTCTATAGTCAATCCATTTATTGTATTTAGCGTCATGTGAATATCATTTAAATCGCAACAATTCTTAAAAACTTTTTTAATTGCTGTGATCTTAATATAGTGCTTATTCCATCCAATAAATTTAATTGATCCATTTAGATTATAAACATTTAGTTTTTCACCTGGCTTAATAGAATAATTTGTATTTATCGATTTTGTATACATCTTATTCTTTTTCATAATAGAAAATTTATAGGAAATATTTTCTATGAGATTGGTATTAGAATTATGCGAGCTAATATTGGTTAACGCCATTAGATTTAAGCTAATTAAGAAAACCATTACAAATATTAGAACTTTCATTTTCACCTCCTTATTCAACTGACATCATAAATAAGCATAAGTTGTACCAAATTAACTAAGAAAAGAGAAATGCTTAATAAATAAAGAGTTATGAGTATAAATGTCTTTTTAGTTTGAAGGATAATTTGATATTAATGATAAATTTGATTAATACAGGTTATCAAAATGATAATAATTCAATTTATGGATGTATAATGAATTTACCCCTTTAATGCGTAGATTAATGCAGTTGTTAGTTTTAAAACATCTTCGTTAGTTTTTTCTAATAATCGAGAAAGTTTTCGTGAAATTTCAAGTAGCATCTTAAAACCAATTTCTGGATTCGATTTACAGATACTTATAAAGTCTTTTTGATTAATTGTATAAAGAATACATTCAGTATTTGCTTTGCAAGTTGCAGTACTTTTTTGTAAGCCAAGTAATCCAATTTCTCCAAAAAATGCGTGATTATTAGCAGTAAGCGAAATAAATGTTTTGTCAATTTTCTCCTGATCATCTATCATTGTCATTTTTTTAGAGATCACAACTTCACCTTTGTATAAAATGAAAAGCTTATCATTTTCTTTATTTTCCTCAATTAGAAATTCGCTTTCTTTATATTTTACTGTTTTAAGTTTGGAAGAGAAAGTTTTTAATTCTGGAACAGTTAATTCTTTAACCAGGTCTACTTTTTTAAGAAATGCAAGATCCATAAAATCTCCTACAATACAATTGCTTTGTCTGTATCTTGAATTATATAATCATATTCAGGTTTAAGCTTCACTCTATTTTTTACTTTATCAGTTTCGAATTTTTTTCCTGATTGTTCAAATTGACTTTTAATGAATTGATCAATTGAAGATGAATCATCTGAGATGATCTCCTCAATTGAGACCTCAGGCAGAACTGATACTATACCTAATACAATTAGATTACGTTCTTCTCTGAGGAATTTTGAAAGTTCTTCAAAAGGTTTATTTACAAACGCAGAAGGAACAGGGATCTCTTTAAATCCTTTTCCATCAGTAGATTTCAATACTTCCTGAATAAAATCGGGTATAGCAGGATTAATAGTTGAATTTCCTAGAAGATTTCCACCTAGATTATCATAAATAACGACATTAGAAATCTTCTCTCTTCGAATATTAGGAAGGTATTTTTCATCGTGGAGCTGTATACTGATCTTTCCTTTTAACTTCATATAAGCAATATTGTGAGCGGCAATAATTGTACGTTCATCGGAAGGTGTAGAATTCGCTTTACTCTCGTCAAAAAGAAGGATGATGTGTTTGGCATCTTTAATGTTTGCCTTCAGCAGTATCTCCTGATTTGTGAAGTCTCCTATTATAAATTTTATCTGTAGATCGGGATAATGGTTCTGAAGAGATGAAAAATCACCTTCATCCAATTCGTTTACCAGTGCTATATTAGGTATTTCTGCGGGATCTAATCTACTGATGTAATCAAGGATTTTTTTTGCACTATTATTCCATCCACAGATTAATATATGATTTTTCTCTGTTATTTTATTCAAACCCTTTCTCTCCTTTATTTTTTTATCTATAAAGCTGCTAGCTATAAATGCTGTAAAAATCGAAAATATTGTAAAACCAAGAAAAATAAAAATAATTCCAATGATACGACCCCAAAAGGTAATGGGAACTAAATCACCATAACCTACAGTAGTTATCGTAACGAGTGACCACCAAATCGCATCGAAGAAATCTTTGATCACACTATTAGGATCATTGTATTCAACTGCCAGTACAGCAATTGCACCAGCCAATACAATAAGGCATATCATAATAACATTCTTCAATAACTGAATAATGTGTTTATTCTTATTTAAATTTCTGTAAATCTTTCTCTTTAGTTTCACATAACCCCTAAATTATTGATTAATATTAATTACTGGTAACTAACGTAAATATCATTAATTTTTTTGCAAGTAATTTTATTTGACAAAGTAATTACAAAAGTTTTTTATAAAAAAAGATTAAAAGAGGTTTAATTATGGAAGTGATAATTACAGAGCGAGAAGCATTGAAAGTTGTCGGAATGAAAATCCACACAAGTATAGAAGAGAATCGCATTCCTCAATTGTGGAAGGATTTTATTGATAGAATGAATGAACTGGATAAAGTCGCAGTTCCGGATTGCTCTCTTGGTATTTGTTTGAATGAATCTGTTACAGAATATAAAGAGGATTCTAAGTTTGATTATTTAGCCTGTAGGGTTGTTAAGGATGATAGTGTTGTTCCTGCAGGAATGGGTTATCGTGAAATTCCTGCGCAGCTTGTAGCTGTTTTCACTCATTTTGGTTCTTTAGAGACACTAAGTGAAACCTATGATTATATTTATGATAAATGGCTTCCAGGAAGTGAATATAAATTAATTACTGCTGATGAGATCGAGTGGTATGATTCCCGTTTTAAATTTGGTGAGAAAGATTCACAGATGGATATTCATATTCCAATTATAAAGAAGGACAAAGAAGACAAAATTGATGATGGATTATTTTTTATCGATGAGGATTAGTTAACACATGTTGGAAAAGGAGAGTAGGATGATCATTATTGAAGTGAAAAAAAACAAATTTGTGAATATCGACAATATGTTTAAAATGGATATCATCCGGAAAGATGATAATAATAAGGTTTATTGGAGATTTTATGCTACTGATGAAACATTTTGTTCGAGCAGAGAATTCTCTGATGAGCAAGAAGCTCATTCCTGGCTCTCAATGCAGATCGCTCGTGCACAAGGTTCAGGTGAGATAATTTCTTTATAGTCATGTAACTTTGTTATAGACAATAGGTTATTCTCAATATTCTGAGGGTTAAAAGTAATTATCTAACGTAAATTATTAAAAAAACTTGACCGATACAAATATAAAAAGAAAAAAAGTCACTGTGTCGAATATTTTGAATAGACGCAAATAAATTAGAGGAGGTTTTCATGATCAATATTTATAAAAACAGAGTACCTCAAGGTACTTCTGCCTAACAGGTGACCAATCCTATAAAACCAAAGAAGTCTTTATTCGTAGGTCTATAAATGACTGAATAATATATAGGTTGAGAAATCAGCTACTTATTGGTGGGATTGGTTCCTTATTAAGGGCTATCCCACCATTTTTGTATCAAAAAATAAAGATACAAAAAGCTCGTGGGGGAACCCGCGAGCTTTTTTTTATTTATTAAAAATAAGTGTGATAATCAAACAGAATAATTAAAAGATGTTAAGACAAAAAATATTTTAAAAGAGAATGTTATGAAAAAATTTAAATTACTTTGGAACTTTATGAAAGGTAACAGATCGCTATATGTTATTTCGATCCTGGCTGTAGGCGCGGCAATATTTTTACGTTTTGCCTGGCCGATGGTATTGCGTGTAACGATAGACTCAATAATCGGCAATAAACCGATAGAAACAAGTGGTTGGATGCAGCCGGTCATCATTAGGGTATTTGATTTGCTAGGTGGAAAAAGTGTATTAGAGAAAAGTTTATGGATGAGTAGTATCATACTTATTTTACTCACGCTTTCTCGAGGTATCTTCATTTTCTTCAAAGGGAAATGGTCAGCCATAGCATCGGAATCGATTGCACGAAAGATTAGGAACGATGTTTATGATCATCTGCAATATTTGCCTTATGATTATCATGTTAAGGCAAAAACTGGAGATTTGATCCAGCGTTGTACGTCCGATGTAGAAACGATTCGAGGATTTCTTTCTATGCAACTTGTAGAAGTGGGTAGAGCCATTTTCATGCTGTTCTTTGCACTCTCTTTCATGTTGCCAATGAGTGTGGAAATGACTTTGGTTTCGCTTTCGCTGGTTCCATTCATTTTTGTTTTTGCTGTTGTTTTCTTCATCAAAGTGAAAACTGCCTTCAAGGCGTCGGATGAATCAGAAGGAAGACTTTCCACTGTTTTACAGGAAAATCTGAGTGGAGTACGCGTGGTTCGTGCTTTTGCACGTCAAAAATACGAGATCGATAAATTTGATGAAAGAAATGTGGAATATCGGAATCTAACTTACAAATTGATTCGGCTTTTGGCTTGGTATTGGTCGGTTTCTGATTTTTTGAGCCTGATTCAAATTATCGCAGTTACAGTTTTGGGTACATATTGGGCCGCTTCCGGGATTATAACTTTGGGAACATTATTAGCTTTCACTTCCTATGTGGGAATGTTGCTTTGGCCTGTACGTCAATTAGGGAGGGTGCTTACTGATATGGGAAAAGCTTTGGTTTCCATTGAACGTATCCAAGAAATTTTGAATGAACCGATCGAAGATATGGATGAAGGAATTTCTAAAGTTAAGATTGAAGGAAACATTGAATTTAAGAATGTAAGCTTCTATTACGAAGAAGGTCATTTAATATTGGAAAATGTATCTTTCAAAGTTAAGAAAGGGCAAACAGTGGCAATTCTTGGTCCTACCGGATCAGGGAAATCGACACTAGTTGGATTGCTACCAAGATTGTATGATAACCAAAAAGGAACAGTTAAAATTGATGGTATTGATGTGAAAAAAATTTCTAAAAGAGTTCTGCGTGAAAACATTGGTATCGTACTGCAAGAACCTTTTCTGTTTTCTAAAACATTAAAAGATAATATTAGATTAGCAACGACTGAAGCCGAAGAAAAAGAAATCTTCGAAGCTGCAAAAATAGCTTCTGTACACGATGTTATCAGAAGCTTTGAAGATGGATATGATACAGCAGTTGGTGAAAAGGGTGTTACGCTATCCGGTGGACAGAAACAACGTGTAGCAATTGCCAGAACGATTATTAATGGCAGCCCGATCCTTATTTTTGACGACAGTTTAAGTGCAGTGGATACCGAAACCGATGCAGCGATTCGTAGAAGATTGAAGAAGTTGAAAAATAAGGCAACGACCTTCATCATTTCGCATCGCCTTATTACTCTTGCTGAAGCTGATATGATCCTTGTATTGGATCAAGGAAAAATTGTTCAGCAGGGAACGCATCTGGAACTTATTGGCCAGGAAGGTCTTTACGAACGAGTCTGGGCAATCCAAAACTCTTTGGAAGAAGAACTTTCTTTAGAAGATGAAGGATTAAGAGAATCCTTGGAAAATGATGAAAATCTTAAGATCAGTTAATAGATTAAGAATATGAATGTCATCCTGAGTGTCCCGAAAGCTTTCGGGATGTATCGAAGGATAGTGGAAGAAACACAATATGGATCTGACACTTCGATACGCCGCAAGCTTCTACTCAGTGTGACGATCAAATAAAAGGATAAATTATGCATAGTGCGTTTGAAGAAAAAAAATATAGTAAAAAATTTGACCTGGTATTGTGGAAGAAATTGTTAAAATTCTGCATACCATATAAAAAGAAGATGATCCTGCTAGGATTATTCATGCTTGCTTTAGCTGGAGTAGATGTATTATTTCCACTAATGAGCAGGTATGCGATTGATAATTATGTAATTCCCGGAAATACAGATGGAATATTGTGGTATGGTCTTGTATTTCTTGGTCTGGTAGCAATTCAGGCTCTAAATATCTTCTTCTTCATTGATATAGCTGGGAAGATAGAAACGCATCTAACCTATGATATCCGTAAGAAAGGATTTCTGCATCTGCAGGAGCTTTCATTCAACTATTATGATAAAACACCGGTCGGCTGGTTGATGGCAAGGATGACTTCTGATAGTCAACGTCTGGGTAGCTTCATATCCTGGGGATTGGTGGATATGGTTTGGGGTGGATCATTGATGATACTTATCGCTGTGATAATGCTGATCTTGAATTTGAAACTTGCTTTAATCACACTAACAGTTGTACCAGTTTTGGTTGTGATGAGCATTTATTTCCAGAAGTTAATTTTGAAAGCTTATAGAAAGGTGAGGAAAACAAATTCCAAAATAACCGGAGCTTTTAACGAAGGAATTACCGGTGCTAAAACAACTAAAACCTTGGTGCGAGAATCAGAGAATCTGAAAGAATTTCAGGTTCATACATCACAGATGTATCGTTCTTCGGTAAGAGCTGCGATATTATCATCACTCTATTTACCGGCAATTTTAACCCTGGGAAGCATTGGAACAGGTTTAGCTCTCTGGTTTGGTGGAGAAGGTGTGATGGCAGGAATCGTAACTTATGGAACTATGGTGCTGTTTATTTCCTATTCAGTGCAATTCTTTGAACCCTTAAGGGAAATGGCGCGAGTGTTTGCAGAATTACAAAATGCTCAAGCATCAGCTGAACGAATTTTCTCGATGATCGATGAAGTACCCCAGATCAAAGATAATTCGCAGGTGACTTGTGAGTTTGGCAGCATTATGAAAATGAAGCAGGAAAACTGGCCTGATATCGAGGGTAGGATAACTTTTGATAATGTTACTTTCAGCTACAAAGAAGGTGAAAATATCCTGGAAAATTTCCAGCTCGATATCAAAGCAGGAGAGACAATCGCACTGGTGGGTGAGACTGGTTCTGGTAAGAGCACACTTGTGAATCTGGCTTGTCGCTTTTATGAGCCGAATGAAGGCTCGATCAAGATAGATGGAATTGATTACAGAGAGCGATCAATGTTGTGGTTGCATTCCAACTTGGGTTATGTATTGCAGACTCCTCATCTTTTCAGTGGTTCCATAAAAGAGAATATAGCTTATGGTAGATTAGATGCTTCTAATGAAGAGATCATTACAGCTGCTAAATTAGTTGATGCTCATGGCTTTATCAAGAAGATGAAAAATGGTTATGAATCGGAAGTTGGTGAAGGTGGAGCCAAACTTTCCACAGGAGAAAAACAGCTCATCTCTTTTGCCCGAGCCATTTTGACAGATCCTCGCATTTTTGTGCTGGATGAAGCTACATCTTCGGTAGATACTGAAACAGAGCAGCTTATCCAGAAAGCGATCCATACTGTCCTGGAGGGAAGAACCAGCTTTATTATAGCTCATCGACTTTCCACAATTCGCTCAGCAGACCGTATTTTAGTGATAAAAAATGGTAAGATCACTGAACATGGAAATCATAAAGAATTGATAAAACAAAAAGGTTACTATTATAACCTTTATACAAATCAGTTCATGGATGAACAGAAAAGCATAGTGTTGAATGCATAACAATAGATGTACAGGTTCCCAAAGTGCACTTTGGGAACGAGAAAAACTGAGTCTGGTGATACGTAATCATCAGCAAGGAGGTAATAATGACAAAATTTACGAAGAGGTTCAGCAGTTAGCTGAATAACTCGTTCCGGTTCTTGCATTTAGGTGTGGGAGCCGGGATTTGACAAACTATAAAGTAAGGAGAAATATATGTTGTTTTTAATAAGTGGTGCAGCAGCAACAGGAAAGACATCTGCTGTAAGAATATTAAAAGATAAACTTGATAATTTTGAGTGTCATGATTTTGATGAAACTCCAGTGAAGGATGGAACAAACAGGCGGGAAGTGAATGAAAAATGGGTACAGAAAGCTTTGAATGCACAAGAAAATGGAAAGGATTTCTTGCTCTCAGCTCATACTCCTCTTGGTGAATTACTGGCTTGTCCGTCTGCCATTAAATTGTATGGTATCAAATGCTGTGTGCTCGATTGTCATGATTATGTAAGGGTTGAAAGATATCTGGCGAGAGTACAGTCTGAAGAATGGCCTTTGGGTATGGATACATTATGCTGGGCAGTTTTTCATCGTATGCATGCACTTGATCCACAGTGGGAACAGAGAGTTATTGTTGATAAAGAACTCCCTGAGTTTGGCTGGAAGAGATGGACCTCCTGGCAAAAAGGTGATAAACGCTGGGATGTGAAGATTATTGACACAACCAAGAATGAAATGGAATATACCGCCAAATTGGTGCAAGATTGGATTCTAGAAGAAAAAAAGAAACAACAGGCGCTTACACCAGAAACCAAGTGGTGGTTATAGAATAATGCGTGGTTCCCACACTTTGGTGTGGGAATTGCATCGCAGATTAATGATAAGTAATAAGTGAGGTTTATTTTGTTAGATATGAATAAAGCGATTTTAGTGGGTGTTTGTTTGCGCCCAAGTGAATATGATAAGAAGATAACTTCTTTGGATGAACTTGAACGTCTGGCTGATACCGCAGGAGTGGAAGTTGTTGGAAAATTCATTCAGAAAAGGCAAAAACCGGATAAAGCATATTATGCTGGAAAGGGTTTTCTGGCAGAAGCAATAATTGAGACGGAAGAAGAAAATCCAGGTTTGATCATTTTTGATAATGAGCTTTCACCTAGTCAGGGCAGAAATACCGAAAAAGAATTCGAGATAGATACAATAGATCGAACCGAAGTGATCTTGAATATTTTCCACGATCATGCCAGAACAAGGGAATCAAAATTACAAGTGAAGTTAGCTGAATTACAATATCAGCTGCCACGTTTGAAAAGACTTTGGGGTCATTTGGATAGAGAGAAAGGACAGGCGGCAGGAAGCGGTGGAGCTTCTCGCGGAATGGGCGAGAAGCAAATTGAGATCGACAAGAGATTGATCCGCAGAGAAATTGCCAAAGTGAAAGCAGAATTACAGAAAGTATTTTTGCATAAAGAGACGCAGAGCAAACAGAGGAAAAATGTGAAAAAAGTATGCCTTGTTGGTTATACAAATGCCGGTAAATCTACGCTTTTTAATAGGCTTACTGATGCCGAAGTCCTAGTGGAAGATAAACTTTTTGCTACTTTATCCACCACTTCGCGAAAGCTTTCACTTTCCAAAGGACGTAATATGATCTTATCTGATACAGTGGGATTTATTTCAAATCTTCCGCATCACTTGGTCGCATCTTTCAGAGCTACACTCAAAGATGTGATTGATGCAGATTTGCTTTTGCATGTGATTGATTCTGCCGATGACCTTTTCCCAAATTATATTG
This sequence comes from Candidatus Cloacimonadota bacterium, assembly GCA_029932755.1. Classification (GTDB taxonomy): domain Bacteria; phylum Cloacimonadota; class Cloacimonadia; order Cloacimonadales; family TCS61; genus Tenebribacter. Next base: position 18,953 of record JAOZPK010000012.1, read on the forward strand.
ATGAAGTGCAGAAAGTTCTTGTGCAGATCAAAGCTGAATATATTCCCCAAATGATGATTCTGAATAAATCAGATAAAGCAGATCGCATAAAAATAAAATTCTATTTGAAAGCTCATGAAGATTCGATTTCAATTTCAGCAAAGAAAGGTGAAAATATAAAAGAGCTTTTAAAGAAGGTTGATGATCAACTTCATAGTGCAAACAAGTGCATTTTATTGATACCGCACACTGAACAAAAAGTTGTTAACCTTTTGCATAAATTGGGACAGGTCGAATTAACAGAATATCTGGAAGAAGGTGTTAAGATCACTGCCATTATTAATCAGGAAGATATGCATGAGTTTGAAAGGTTTTTGCAAAAATGAAAAAGAGTTCTAAGAAATTATACACGCGAAAACGTCCTGCTCATCCGGATGAAGCACATACAACTAGTAAACGCTGGTTTAAAAAGAAAGGACGAAAAGCATTGCGTAAACATTTAAAACATGAATTGGATGATTCCAATTCGTTATCTATTAAGGAGTACAAAAAATGAAATACAGAAAATTTGATTTGAAAAAAGATAAAGATGCAGTATTTGATATATTAAACGAATGTGGCTGGGTTCATAATAAGAAAAAAGATAGATATCTTAATAAATTTCTACCTGCTGCCAACACGCTAGTTATTGATGTAAACGGTCAAGCCGAAGTTATGGCAACCAGCTCCATTGGAACAATTCGTTATCAAGATGAGAAGTTGAAATTGAGTGCAATAACAGGTGTTGCTGCCAGCCTGCTTGCCAGAAAGCAGGGATTTGCCGGTAAACTCACAGCTACTCGATTGGCGTTGGATGCAGAGAAAGGTGCAGAAGTAGGAGTTTTGTGTATTTTCGATCAAGGATATTATAATAAACTTGGTTTTGGAAATGGAAATTATGAGCAGATTGTTTTTATCACTCCTGCCACATTAAATATAAAGCGCAAACCTAAAACTCCTGTTAGGTTAACAGAAAAAGATTACAAAAAGATCCATAAAAATCGTGTGAATAGACTTCCCAACCATTGTGCAGTAACTTTACCTGAATATACAACACAGGTGGAATTAGGAGAAAAAGATAAACAAATGGGTTTTGGATATTTTGATGAAAACGGAAATTTAACTCATCATGTGTGGTTACATGGCAAAGGAAAGGAACAAGGTCCACTCTGGGTACAGTGGTTAGCCTATGAAAACCTGGACCAACTGATGGATCTACTAGCCTTTCTCAAGAGCTTTGAAGAGCAATTTCTCCTGATTAAATTTGTTGAACCTTCCTTAATTAATATGCAGGATTTCATCGAAAAACCATTCTTGATTAAAGGGATGACTCGGAAAGCTGAGCATCAGAACTATATTAATTCCTCTGCCTATTGGCAGTTAAGGATTTTGAATTTGCAAAAGTGTATGAAAAAAACTCATTTGAACTGTGAAGATTTCAGTTTCAATCTGCAACTTTCCGACCCAATTGGAAAATTCATTCCAGAAGATATAAAATGGAGAGGAATAGCTGGAGACTATATAGTAACTCTTGGTCAAGATTCATCTGCTAAGAAGGGAAAACAAGAAGGTCTTCCAACTCTGAAAGCATCTGTAAATGCAATTACAAGGATGTGGTTTGGAATTATGTCAGCTTCAACTCTCGTTTATTCAGATGGAATCAAAGCACCTGATGAGCTACTTAAAAAACTGGATAAGGCATTCCTTTTACCGGAATCTCATGTAGATTGGGGCTTTTAGTAATAATAATTTAAAGCACAAAGTTAATGAATTGGAGCAGAATATGCAGATAAAGAAGATTAAGATCAAAACTGAGAAAAGCCATATCTGTAAGGAGATCATCGAATCTCTTCCTAACTGGTTTGGTCTTCCTGAATCCAATAAAGAATATATTGCTGGAGTAACCGATACAGACTTTTATGCTGTGTATATGCATGACAAAGTAGTTGGATTTTTCTCAATAATCTCTCATTTTAAAGAAACCAGTGAGATCTACGTTTGTGGAATATTGCCAGACTTTCATCGTCTGGGTATTGGAAGCAAACTTCTACGCACGATTGAAGGGGATTTGAAAGAGAAGAAAAAGAAATTCCTTACAGTGAAAACACTTAGCTCGTCTCACCCAGATAAGGGATATGCAAAAACTAGAGAGTTTTATAGTGCCTGTGGATTTTCTCCAGTAGAAGAATTCAAAGAATTGTGGGGAAAAGAAAATCCGTGTTTATTTATGGTAAAATCACTTTGAAATTGCAGTAACACAATTTTTTATTGTCTAAATAGGAATTAAAAAAAATTTGGAGTAGATATGAAAATTAGTGTTTGTGGTATTGCTTGCGAAAAATGCCCCAGAATGCAAAAGGGAATTTGTCCTAATGGGGAAGAAGGTTGTACTCCAAAATTAACAGGACCTTGTAAGATCAAGCACTGTGCTGTGAAAAAGAAAGTACTATATTGTTTTGATTGCGACGAATTCCCCTGTGAATTAACAAAATTGGGACCACTGAACTATGGATATTGTCAGTATATTTCTGGCACAAATTAAAGGAGATAAAAAATGGAAAGAATAACAATGATGATTATATTGGGAATTATAATAGTGATAGGTTTAATTGTTGCTATCATGTCGGCTAGGGCAAGAAGAAAAGAAGGTAGAAAACCGAATTATAAAGCATTTTTTATAATTGGAATTACTTGGATTCCTATTGGGATTGCAACACAGAATTATGTATTCATGGTTGTAGGTTTAGCTTTTATGATTTTGGGATTTACTAAAAAGAAAGAGTGGAAAAATCAGCCCAAATGGGAGGATCTGTCACCTGCAGAAAAGAAGATAAAACTCGCTCTGATCATATTCTTATCATTGATCTTAATTCTGGGAGTTGTTTTCTATTTTATAGCAGGTAATTAATAGTTTTATTTATAAACAATTAAGAGGAAAAAATGAAAAAAATAATTTTAATAATATTTTTACTTATTTTGACTTTATTGCTGAAAGCTAAAACTGAAATTGAAATACCATATATGCACGATAAACCAATTATTGATGGAAAAATATCTGCTGAAGAATGGGCTGAAGCAGTACATTGGGATGAATTCTATCAAATCTCTCCGGGAGATAACGCTATTCCATCTAGTAAAACAGAAGCATTTATCGGATACGATGATCAAAATATTTTCGTGATGGCTAAATGCTATTTTGATGACATTGGTAGATTGAGAGATTTCCATTGCAGTCGAGATCACATTTATACAACGGATAGAATGTTATTCTTTTTTGATACATTTCATTCCAATGAGCAAGCCTATTATGTTGGTTGCAATGCAAATGGAGAACAGGCAGACGGTATTGTGACGGATAATGTTGATCCATCCATTGATCTTTTCTTTCGATCACAAAGTTCCAAAACAGATTATGGATACATAGTTGAAATAGCAATCCCACTTAAAAGCTTGAAATACAAAAGTGGAAAAAATGTAACCTGGGGTGGTTTTATCAAGCGACATATTCCCGATAGAAGTGAGGAAATTACTTGCTTTCCTGTGAAGCGAGGTGGTGGGAATTTCTATAATAATTATTGTATTTTCCATTTCGCTGAATTACCCACAAACATGAATTTGAAAGTGATCCCATCTGTAATTGGAACTTATAGTGATGAAAAAGATTTTTTAAAAGATTCTGAAAGAACTGATACTGATACTCAGTCTGAATTAAATATATTCTTTGAACCAAATTCAAATCTAACCTTTACTGCAACTGTAAATCCCGATTTTAATATCATTGAAGCTGATGGTCTTGAAGTAGAAGTTAATTCTAGATATCCACGTTTTTATAGGGAGAAAAGACCCTTCTTTATTGAGGAGTCCAATCCATTTTATACAGATCTCATCATATTTAATACACGGAACATCGTTGCCCCAAAGTGGGGAGCAAAGCTTTCAGGTTTATTCGGGGAAACATCTGTTTACGCTTTAGCAGCAATCGACGAAAATGTGTATGGAGATAGATTTGGATTTTCAGATACATTGCAGGTTGATGTCCCTTTTGCCTTTGTTGGTATAAAACAAAAATTGTTTAATGGAAGAATTTTTGCCAGATTGGCAACAACAATTAGAAGTTTTGAGGAAAAGGAAAACTATGTTCTCAGCATAGATGGGAATACTCGTTTTTCAGATGAAGTTAATAGTGATTTCCAATTTGTAGCAACAACCAATGAAATTGAAGATACTCTTGGTGTCACTTCTGTAAACAAAGGATTTGGATATGCTTTTGATACAGACTATTACGATGGCAAGTGGTTTATAAATTTGGAAATGAAAGGGATGTCGGAAAATTATACAGCTGATCTCGGATATGTAACTGACCCAAACTTCCATCTTGTTGATAACCGTATTGAATATCAAATTCATTCCCAAACTGAAAAAGATTTTATCCGCTATATGGAATTTGCTTCATCCCAGAATATATTTTATGAATTCGATTTAAAGAATTTCAAATCCAGCCGTTGGGAAATAATGAATGGTGGAATTTTTAGAAATAGATTTGAATATTGGACAGGTATAGAAACATACTTTGAAAATTATGGTGATGATAATTTCTTTAAATATTTCTTCTGGGCAGTCTTAGAATACAGTCCCGTAAAATCTATATGGGGGAAAGTGCTTTTAGTGGATGGAGAGAATCTTTGGTATGGAGAAAATGAATCTGGAGAAGAAGCAGGTTTTATGAAAGACTACGATAAATATGAAACTACTTTAATCTTAAAGCCTTCCAATATAGTCGATATCGAATTCGAACATAAATATCACAGAATGGATGATCTGTATATTGCCAGAACGATCGAAGCAAAACTCAAAGTTCAATTTCATAAGAATTTCTGGATACGAGCTATTTTGCAATACTCAAACAATGATATATTTTACTATGGTGAAAAATATGAGGATATTGCTTTGTATCCGATGTTCACATACAAACCCAGTGCAAATACAGCGGTTTATTTAGGTGCGAATAAAGTTGTCGAAAAATATAAATACATCAGTAGTGGAGATGCATTTATTGATGATGATATTATAAACTACTTCTTAAAAGTCAGCTATACATTTGAAATATTATAAGGAGTTAATATGCTAACAAATCTAACAATAAAAACATTGATGAATCATAGATCGATCAGGGAATATACAGATGAAATACCTTCAGAAGAAATGGTCGAAACAATTGTGAAAGCAGGGCAGCAGGCAGCTTTTGCGGGTCAACTTGGTAGTATAATAATCTCTAGAGAGAAAGATAAGCATCCATTTGGAGCTCCGCTCTATTTTATTATTTGTGTGGATATTCACAGAATGCAAAAAGTTATGGAAAAAAGAAATTGGAAGATGATCTCATCAGATGCGGCAATGCTCCTTTTTGGACTGCAGGATGCATCGTATATGGCTCAAAATCTGGTGATCGCTGCCGAAAGTCTTGGTTTGGGTACCTGCTATCTTGGATTTGTTCCCTTCATGGCAGAAAAACTCATATTAGAGTATGATCTTCCAAAAAAAGTATTACCAATGGTTGGAATTACCGTAGGCTATCCGGCAGAAAATCCACTAGTTCGTCCACGCTACTCACTTGATTTCTCTTGTTTTGAAGGGAAATATCCTCAGCTTTCGAATAAGCAGATTGAAAAAGCAATGAAGCAGATGGATGAAGGTTATTTAGCTCAGGATTATTATCAAGATGGAAAACTTATGATCACACTGGATAATGGACATGAAGAAAGTTTTGACAGGGAGTATGAGAAAGCGAGATGAATGTTCCGATAAACAAATATTCCAATTTTCCTTACAGGGAGATTGTTCCTGTAAATAGGGGAAACAACATAGAAATCACGTCTATTTAGCTAGAAAAGAGCAAATTTAATTTATCAAAATAAACTTTTTGCATTGACACTGGACAAGAAGTTCTGCGCATGCGGCGGGATCAGAATGATCACGCCAAAACAAACAGCCAAACACCTGAGCCGGAAGGCTCAGGACGAAAACACTGCGAGACCGAACTGCCGATGCGCCTGTTATGCGTTTCCATTTCTTTCAATAGTTTCTAATCTAACCATTGCCATCTTCTACTTCTGGTAATGTATTTTAGATGATATTCTTTATAATAACTGTCATCATCAATAATGAATTGAATTCCATTTGTTGATTTTTCAGATTCAGAAATGTAAAAATTATTAATTCTGTCGATGAACAATAAGTATTCATTATAGATTACTTGGGTAATATGGAAAATTTTAGACCAGTCTTTGAAAGAAAGACTTCTAAGTTTGCAAAATTTAGATTTTTCATCATAGTTATTGAGACCAATAACATCATTTTGTAAATAATATTGAGAATGGGCAATTGCATTTCTTAATTGTGTAATGTAAGATTCCTTAAAAGCATTGAATAACTCAGGCAGATGAGTTTTAAATTTATCTCTAATATGTTCTCTTAATATTTTATGCCTTGTTCCTGTTGCTGTTTTATCATAATTATCATATGATATTTTAAAATTCCAATCGTAAGACTCACCATTAAGCAATCTTGCTATTTGGTATAACTTTTTAATAAAATAATCACATTCCCAGATTTTTAAGTAAATTAACATTTCAATCTGAATTGAAAGCTTCTTCTGTCCAATTGGAATCTCTATTAAATCATTTTCTAATATATTGATTTTTCTGTAAGTATCAATGAAATTGAAATGCGTAATCCCTGAAAGTCCTTCAAAATTTGGACCCATTTTGTAAGGTGAATTGTTTTTGGGAAAGTCGCTCTTGAAAAAATTAGTATAAACTAGTAAAAAATCTCCAAAATCTTTTTGATTTTCAATTATTTTCTTCTCCAAAAGTTGAAATTCAGGATTCAATAGCTTTCTATATTTTTCTAGTAGATTTAAGTAAAGCATTGATTACCTCTTTTGTTTTAAACTTTTAAGAAACGCATAACATGTGTACGCTGCG
>JAOZPK010000104.1:0-4050 GCA_029932755.1 Candidatus Cloacimonadota bacterium
TGTATTCTCCGGACTTGCTGAAGCAATTCTGACAATGAAATTAATTGTTGAGTAATAAAAGAAAAGTTTAACAATAAGTATTTCTACTATATAAACATATTAACACAAAAAATTATACTCTTTATCTTAGTTAATCTTTGTAACTTAGTTGTTAATTATTTCTTATCGATAAATCGTTATATTTCCTTTTTCTTTCCTGTTTGAATCATATGCTGCATTTTCCGCAAATTTAATAAGATCTTCGGTATTTTTGATCTTATCATCCATTTGGGCAATACCCCAATTAATTTTACAAACTTTCATTATTGGAAGTTTCATGATTTTATTGTTAACTCTTTTAATAGTGATAAACCCGTTTTTACTTGATGTTTCAGGCATTAATATCGCAAAAGTATCTTTATGTATTTTGCCAATGATATCTATATCACGCAGATCATTCCTTATAATGTGGGAAATCTGCTTTAATAGATCATTTGTTTCATGCTCACCGATTGTTCTAAGTATATTCTCAAAGCTTTCAATTTTCATAATAGCAATTGTAAGATTTCTAATATATCGTTTCATCATTGAGAAAATAACTTCACTTCTTTCCAAGAATGCTTTAAAGGAATATATTTTTTCTGATTCGTATATACCTCGATGTTGTTCAATCTCATTATTTTGCAAATATAATTGTACAATTATTGATATTATAGATGAGAATAGTTTTATTTTTGTCATTTCCTCGCATTCAAATTCCTCTTTATATTTATCAATAAACATGAATCCCAGTAATTCATCATTATGATTAAGTGGAAGTATTATCAAATGGGAATATTCTTTTTCGAATTTATATCTTCCAGAGGGTCGGATATCAAGGAGTTTGAGTTGCATCAATTTTTTAATAATCGAATCACCTTTTGTGAAGATTGAGTTCTTTGCAAAAGTATGGCTGATATTTCGAGAAATTTTCATTCGGAAAATATCTGAGTTTGGAACCTTAAGATAAACACCCATAGATTGAAAATCAAATTCATCTTCTATATTGCGAATTATGTGACTTAGATGTTCTTCTAATTCTAGCTTTTTAAGTAAACCATTCAACATATCATCAAATAACAATAGGTTAAACTCCATTTTACCTCCTAGCTTATGATTCAATCCTCTCTGTCCATGTTAGTTCATATACCTCATTAGGTTTTAGTTCTTTTTCATATTCAATAAGCGTTGCACTTTTCTTATTAAAAGATAAACTATTTTTCATAATTGTCCAATCACCATATAAATTATGAAGAACAATGACTGTTTTTGTTTTTCCAGATCTGTTTTTCAATGTAACTTTCATATCACGTTCGTATATCCTGTTAGATATCTTTCTACGCTCTATTGTAATGGTTTCAGCAACCAGATCAAAGGCATTTCCTGTGGTTAGAAGGATCTCTTCATCTTTTGCAGTATGATCAAGATTGTCTTCTCCAATGAACTCTAGCTCGTTATCTGCATCATCTTTTTTGTATATTTTTACTATACCTTTTGGTAAAGGAATTCCTAAGCCATCTTTTTTGGAATTTATGAATTTAATCTTACTTTGAACATCTGTAGATCCTGTGCTGTATTCGTATCTTGATTCTGCATTAACTATTTTTGTAGGAAAAAGTCGTAGTTGTTTAGTTTGGTTATTATTGATGTTTACGTTTTCACTAAGTGTGTACATATGAAAATCATGAAAAGCTTTTTCCTCAAATTCGGGAACGGCGGCGACAGTGGTTTCCATAGCGTATCTTGTATATATTTCCTTATCGTACTGTTGCGTGATCTTTTGCACATCTCCGGCTATAAGTTTGAGTTTTGTATCTAAAAAGGCTTTACCTGTTTTATTGATTATTGTAACCCAACTGTTGATCTCTAGTTTACTAATATCTTCATTCCAGACAGTGTTATAGGTCACATCCCATTCCATTCCGGTACAGATATAAGAAAAATCAATTGGGAATTTTCCTGCTTTAGGTGCATTCAATCGCCAATGAAGAGTTGGTTTGAGAAAGAAATTTTTTGGAAGTTCTGCCAAACTGATGTTTCTTATTTCATCTCTTTGAATAAGAATTAGTTTATTCGTATTATTTTCAATGATCCCAATTGTAGAACTGTCATTAAATTGAAATTTACCAATGAATTTGTTATCAGTTTTAGAGATGATCTCAATATTTTTTCCAATATACTTTTCTAATATTTTAGAAGTATTTGCCAGATCATATTCATAATTCTGTGAAAAGATCTCAAAATTACCTTTAAGAGGTTTAATGATAACTGAATTTGCCTCTATTGTACTCGGGATATCATCCATAAAATAGCTTTGAATTCCTTTTGAGAGTGTAAGATCAATTGATGAACGCACTAACGAAAAATTCTCATTGTAAATTGTTACCTGATCTTTTGCATTAAGACAAGTGATCAGTAATACCGCTAAAATAATTATTCTAATTTTCATATTTCCTCCAATATTTAATTTATTATTTGTTTTATTTTAGATACTATCATATCGATACCGATCTTATTTTGACCGCCTTCCGGTATGATGACATGAGCATATTTTTTACTTGGCTCCACAAACTCGATGTGCATTGGTCTAACTGTGGAAAGATATTGTTCTACAACAGATTGAAAGTCTCTTCCACGTTCACTTATATCACGCTGGATCCTTCTTAATATTCTAATATCTGCATTAGTATCAACAAATATTTTTATATCCATCATGTTCCTTAAGTCAACATTTTCAAAAATTAGAATTCCTTCAATAATAATAAGTTTCGTTGGTATTTTTGTTATAGTTTTTTCTAATCTTGTATGTGTTTTAAAATCGTAAACCGGCATCTGGATTATTTGATTATTTTTAAGTTGATTTATATGTTGTATTAGAAGTTCATTATCAAGAGTATTTGGATGGTCGAAATTTATTTTATTTCGTTCTTCAGGTGGAAGATGCCCAAAATTCTTATAATAACTATCTTGTGGGATCGTAGTAATTTTATCCTTAACTTCACTTTGAATTGCATCTGTAATGGTGCTTTTACCAGAACCTGTTCCACCGCAAATTCCAATTACAACGGGAGATTTCATTAATCTTTACTCCTTTATTCCAAATTCATTAAAGGGTTATGCAATAATATGAAAATAATTGTCTTTCTGAGGATAAACTTACATAGGCATTCGACGAAGAATCTCATTATAAGTGGAGATCCTTCCAGAGAACAACGTGCAAGATTCGTCAGGATGGCAAAAACACTCTATTAAGCAGAACTCATCTAATTTTATTTGCCTTATAAATTGCAACATTAAGTCCTGAATCTATATTCAATGTTACATTATCGAAAAGTCCACTGCTTTCAATGTAGTCAAGATATTCTTTAATTGAATCTTTATGTGAAATAATATTATCTGCAATTATTATTGCATTGTTTTTTAGTTTACTAATCAGTATTTTAATGTAATCAATATAATTGATCTTTCCGGCATCAATGAAAACAAAATCAAATTTATCAAGTAATTCAGGAATTATCAATTCTGCTTTTCCAAACCTTTGAATTATGTTTTTTCTGTTCTTTAGGTTTCTCTTAGCCAATTTGAATCTGTCTTTATCAACCTCAATTGTATCTATAACAGCATCATAAGATTCAGAAGCAATAGATAACCAAAAAGTAGAAAATCCATTTGAAGTTCCAATTTCCAAAATATGTTTAGGTTTCTTTATCTTTACAAATGTATACAGCAATTCGGCTGTATCCTGTTGTATATTCCATAAACGTCGGATATTATTCCTTTGAACTTCGAATCTTGCTAATTCATGTGTATATTTTTCTTTTATTCTTTCCATCTATATTTTCCAAATGTACCCTTTAATCCAAATAAAACAAAATATGGAATATAGATCAATTCAGCGATAGGGAAGACCCACATTAATTTTAGCCTCTTTATTTTTGCCAAAAACAATGTTAATAATAGAAATTCCGGAATTATCTTTAGAAAGAGAATAACTATAAATAAGGTTATGGAAATATCAGCAAATAAAAATCC
>JAOZPK010000104.1:4150-8089 GCA_029932755.1 Candidatus Cloacimonadota bacterium
TTAGAAAGAGAATAACTATAAATAAGGTTATGGAAATATCAGCAAATAAAAATCCTAAAACGCATCCTATAAAAATCAAATAGTACACAAAGATATATAACGTCATTATTTTTACCGGTATTATATAATAATGCCATTTGGAACCACGCCGTGTTTCTTGTTGAATTTGAGAATCGCTAGTTTCATCTCTACCTGTATTCACAATAGAATGAGTATGGAACATAAACTTCATTTTGCGTGCGATTTTTCCCATTTTTTGTATCATCAGAATATCATCTCCGGATCTAATTTTACCAATATCACTGAATCCACCAACTTTATAAAACAACTCTTTCCGATAAGCCATATTCCCGGCAGTAATTGTAATTCCCCAATTCCAACCAAAACTTCCGGCAATCACTGCAAAGAGTGATGACCGTTCTAAATTCTTAAGGAATTTGAAGAAAGCATTTTTATAATGTATATAAGAATATCCCGCAACAATATCCGTATCATCAGTAAAATGATTATTGATCTGCTCGATCCAATTATTTGTTGGAACGCAATCAGCATCGGTGAATGCAAGGATATCATGCTTTGCTGCTCGAATTCCTATGTCTAGAGCTCCTTTCTTTCCTAAAAGGGATTTAGACTCATTTTTAACTTGAAGCAATGTGATATTGCTATTTTTAGATGTGTACTCTCTCACAATATTAGCTGTATTATCGTCAGATCTATCATTAACAATTATTATCTCATAGTTTTCTTTTAGATAGCTCTGATTTACTAAGGAGTCCAGCAGGTTGGGAAGATGTTTCTCTTCGTTTCTGGCTGCAATGATAATAGAAATTTTATTTATCTTCTCATTTTTTGTATTCTCTAAAAATACAATCCCAATGAAAAAAGAGAATACGATTGTGAAATATAATAACGCAAATATGTAAATAATAAGTTCCATAAATTCCTAATTCACAGTCGTTCTTGCAAAAACCTTGACCGTGAACCCCTTTAAATATTTTTCTATATCAAAAAATTGGAATAATAGATATTTAGTCAATGAATGAGTTCTATATAATAGAGTGGTTTTGGTACAATGTTGTTAAAAGAATGTCTTTGTGAGTAATCTTTCATTTTCAATAAACAAAGCAATCTTATGCCTAATAAACACTTGTGTGTCTGAGATTATTTTGCAAAAAATCTTTGAGAGAAATCAGATATCCCGATAATCTCATAATTAAAAATTTGTTGTATACAAAACCTGTTAGTCAATGATATTGGGAAAAAAATAAGTTCTGCATAATTGTGTGTTTTTGTAAGAAATTCGAAAACGGTTGTCTTTGCGAGTATTCTTCTTGCGGTTTCAGGCGAAGCAATCTCTTTTCTGTAGGTGATATTGTGCAATGTCGCTTTCGAGTATTAGATTGCTTCGGAAGAATTCCTTTATAGAGACCTCGCAATGACAATTCGGGATTATGCAGAATCATTTGGAGAGAAATTAATGGGAATGTTTCCAAAGATCATCTATAAAGTGAGAATCAAAGATAAATTAGTTGCACTTACTTTTGATGATGGTCCTCATCCTTTGTTCACAAATGAGCTTCTTGATCTATTTGAAGAGAATGGCATTAAAACTACATTCTTTGTTACGGGAAGTAGTATTGAAAAACACAAAAAGATAATTAGTAGAATGATTGCAGAAGGACATGAACTTGGCAATCATTCATATTCACATAAAAACTTGATATTCAAGAAGAAAAGCATGATCAAGGAAGAGATAGAGAAGACAGACAGGTTATTACGTGAACTTGGTGTAAAAAGTGATATCCATTTCCGACCACCATTTGGCAGGTTTTTGTTTGCAGCATCTTCGGTTTTAGCATCTTTAAATAAAAAAGTAATTATGTGGAATGTTCCAACTAGAGACTTTAAAGAGAATGATTCAAATGTGATCTTGAAAAGAATCTACAAACGTATCAAACCCGGTTCAATAATTGTATTACATGATTCTGGCATAGAAAGACCTGGAAAGAAAATAGACAGACAAGCTACAATTAATGCAGTAAAAGTGCTTATTGAAGAATTACCAAAAAGGGGATACAAATTTAAAACAGTATCGGAATTAATTAATTATTGAGTCGGTGTCTTCGATAAAGCTTGCTATTGTAGGTGATTCTCTTTTAATATCATCTAAAGTTGGATTTGTTATTACCTTCTTACCTTTAACTTCTTCAAGAGTGAAATCAACTTTAATTTTGAGATTGAAATGTTTTGTAAAGATATCAGAAATGATTACTTTTTCATCCTTTAACATATTAAAAGCTAATGAATTAGCAGATGCTAAGTGAAGGAAATTATTAGATAGATTACGTATTTTACATTTTATTAAATAGTTAGCTACAATTGGTTTTTGTTTTGAGAGTGTGTTTGCTATATCATCTAAACTCTCTTCGACAGCTTCAATAGTTAGTTTATCGATCTTTGGGTTTTCCTGATCAGCCTCTTTTTGAATTTCAGCTTTTACTTCCTCTGTTTTTTTACGCATTATAGTAGTTTGCTGCTCCTGAATTGTAATCTTTTCATCCTGAACCGGCTGCATTCTAATTGGTTGGACCTTAGCAGGTTCCATCTGAACTGGTTTACCTGTATTTATTGAGTCAATTAGCTTATCAAGAGATTGAAGTTCAGATAGACGGGATATTTTTATGAATGCAATTTCCACAACAAGAGCGGGATTACTACAACTTTTAATATCCATTTTGGTTTTAATGAGTATCGTCATAATGTATAAAAGGTCGCCATCTTCAAATTTATCTGAGATTTCCAGCATTTGTTTTCTGTCCGCTTCTGAAATTGTTGGAATTTCAATCTTCAATTTAAGTAAAAGCAGATTCCGGATGTAATCGAGCATTCCATTTAGGAATTCCTGAATATCATTTCCTTTTTCTAAAATATCATGTAATAATTCAATAATACCGGATGCATTTTTCTCTGTAACAGAAAGCAGGATATTATAAAAGACATCGGTATGTACAATTCCGAAGATTGTGAGTACATCAACAAGTGAGATATAATCTTTACCGTAAGCTATAACCTGATCCATTAAAGAAAGAGCATCACGCATACTACCGTCAGCCTTTTTACCAATTGCAAATAATGCTTCTGGATCAATCGATATTCCATCGATCTTACAAATGGAACTCAATCTGTCTATAATATCAGGAATTGGAATTCTTTTAAAATCAAAGCGCTGACATCTGGAAATAATGGTGGGAATAACCTTATGAGGTTCAGTTGTTGCAAATATAAAGATAACATTCTCCGGAGGTTCTTCCAAAGTTTTAAGAAGTGCATTAAAAGCATTCTTAGAAAGCATATGCACCTCATCAATGATATAAATTTTATTGCGTGATGTTGAAGGTGCATACATCAACTCTTTCTGAAGATCACGAATATCTTCTACACCGGTATTGGAAGCACCATCGATCTCAATTACATCTGATGAAATTCCTTGTGTAATTTCTGTACAGTTCTGACAAACATTGCAAGGTGTTGTTGTTGGACCGTCATTAAGGCAGTTCAAGCTTTTAGCAAAGATCCTTGCTAATGAAGTCTTACCAACTCCTCGGGGTCCTGTAAAAAGATATGCCTGTGCCGTTCTATCCATTTCAATTGTGTTCTTAAGTATTTTTGTTATATGATCTTGAGCATAAACTTCATCAAATGTTTGTGGTCTGTATTTTCTTGCCAATATTAAATATGCCATTAATTCCTCATTTCCCATTTTTCACTTTTTGGAATTTGAATTATAGCTTATATTTGTCAATTAAAAATCTATTGATTTTATTTGAAACTAAGATAACACTGTCAGTGAATTGGATTTACTTTTTTCTTGACTCTCAAGGAGTTGTTTTTTTTCTTCAATTGCAAATGCAGAAGTGGCGGAATTGGTAGACGCGCTAG
>JAOZPK010000013.1 GCA_029932755.1 Candidatus Cloacimonadota bacterium
CTTCTTGGTTCAGGGCTAACTTTACTACTTAATATTTTCACTAATATTCCCAGAAACTTAAATATGACAAAACTCCATAAATATGATAGAAATATAAGAATAATTAAAAATTATTGTCTAATACAAAAACATCAGGAAATTAACTTGATTAATAAAATGATACGGGAAGTCCAACCATGACAATCAAAAAGATCATTTTATGTTCGTTAATCCTATTTCTCTTATCTAGTTTGTATCCCTCAGAATTATTTGAAGTAGTAAAGATCAGAATGAAAGATGGTTCGATAAGAACCTCTCAAATTCTTTGCTGCGGTAAATCTGGTTTAATTGTGTGGAATAGCCGTTTGCCCTATAAAGCAGAATTAATTAAAACTTATGCCGAATATATACCATACAATAAAATAAATCGTATTCAAGCTAAAAACTATATGAGTGTACTACCTTTAGCTATAGGTTTTTATACTGGCATTGGATTAGCATTAACACAATTCTTACAGAGATCAGAAACTGCTGAAGGTGCCTTTTATAAAGGGTTTGGAGCTATTATTTTATTTGCTGTAAGTGTTTCAGCAGGTGTTATTGGTTCAGCTCTTAGTGTTGTAATGCCACGTCGTTATAATGCCAATGAATTTTCAAAAAAAAGAATCGCCAGTAAGAACCATATCATTTTTACAAATGATTTTCCTTCTGAAATTATTACTATGCTTGCAAAATATGAAAAAGTAAAATCTGAATCAAAAAAGAATATCAAAACACCATAATTATTTCTTAATAAAAAGTAGCCAAAAATTGGGTACTTTCTTAATTAAACAACTAAACTATTTAACCAAGATTGCAGGTTCAATCCGGCAATTGTCGGATTGAACCGAAACATTTCGGTCGCATCAAAATGATACGACCTGCTATTTTTACTCTTCTATTCCAACTTTCTTCTTGGCTATCATGCTGTAAACAACCGGCAAGAAAATAAGTGTGAGGAAAGTTGCACTGATAAGACCGCCAATAACAGTAAGAGCCATTGGAGCTTTTAATTCTGATCCTTCACTTGTACTCAAAGCCATAGGCAGCATTCCCATCATTGTAGTAATTGCTGTAATAAGTACCGGACGCAATCTGTCTTTACCAGCTTGAATGATCGCATCTCTTTTTTCCATACCTTTAAGCCTGAGCTGATTCATATGATCGATAAGCACGATCCCGTTATTCACAACAATACCAGATAGAATTATACCTCCCACAAAACTTACTACTGAAAGGGTTGTACCTGTAATTCCCAAAATGAACATAACGCCAATAACAGCCAGTGGAATTGTGAACATCACGATAAATGGTTGACGAAGCGATTCAAATTGTGAAGCCATTACGATGTAAACCAACACAACAGCTAATAACAATGCCAGGGAAAGAGTTTTAAATGCTTCCTGCATATCTTCATAAGCTCCACCAATATTTACAAAATATCCTGCAGGAAGATCATCTAGTATATCAGAGATCTTCGTACTCACATCAGCTACAACTCCGCCCATATCTTTAGTTCCGATTATATTTGCAGAAACTGTAACTTTTCTGGTTTGCTTTTCATGGCTGATCACACGAGGTCCTTCTGCATATTCAATATGAGCGATCTGATTGAGTGGAATAGAAAATCCCATTGGAGAAATAATAGCAATATGCATAATATCTTCAAAACTATTACGTTTCTCTTCATCTAATCTCACCAGAATATTTAACTCTTCACCAGCTTTACGGAATACTCCGGCTTGTGTTCCAATTGAGGCTGTTTTAATTGTAGAGGCAACTTGATAAGTTGTGAGTCCATATTTAAATGCTTTATCTTTATCGATGATAATATGAGCTTCCGGTTTCCCTTCTTTCACAGAATTCACAACATCACTCACATGTTTTACTTCTTTTATTCTCTCTTCAATTCTTCCGGCAAATTCTTTTAGTACTTCAAGATCTTTACCAAATATTTTTATCTCAATTGGATGTGCCTGCCCTCCTCCCATCAATTGCTCACTCGTTAGGAAGTTAATATCTGCTCCCTCTATTTTGGGAAGTTGCTCACGTACTCTTTTTTGAATTTCTTCATAGGAAATATTTCTATCTTTCTGCTGATATAACCTGGCAAAAACCTGTGCTTCATTCACTTCCTGCGGATTTGTAGGATCTGATTGAGCCGATGCATCAGACATCGGACCAACTAACGACATCACATGTTTTACTCCCTCCACATGCATAAATACATCTTCTATCTGACGAACAATTTCATCGGTCTCATCGAGAGAAGTTCCAACCGGGGCTTGTACATGAAAAGCCATCATTGGTATGTCTTGAGTTGGCATAAATTCTGTACCGATCATCCCCGTGAATGGAACTATCAGCGAAATAACAAGAAGAAGAACAACAATAATTATTGTCTTCCCTTTATGATCTAGCGCCCAATCCAAAATTTTAATATAGCGTCTTTTAATTCCATCAAACATTTTTTCTGATTTATCATGTTCGGGTCTATCTGCTGCTTTGCGGAATAAAACCGAGGCAATTGCAGGAACAATAGTTAGTGACACAAAAAGAGACGCTGCAAGTGAAAATGCAACTGTGAGAGCTAGCCCCCGCACCAGAATCCCTGTCATTCCCTCTGCAAAAATCATTGGGAAGAAAACAGCAATTGTAGTAAGTGTTGATGCAGTAATTGCCATTGCAACTTCAGAAGCACCAACTTTGGCTGCTTCAACTTTTTTCATACCTAGTTCCATGTGCCGGTAAATATTCTCGATAACCACGATTGAATTATCAACCAGCATTCCAACCCCCAAAGCCAGACCACCAAGCGTCATTATGTTCAAAGAGAATTTAGCAAGATAGATAGAGACCATTGTAGCAACAACGGATATTGGAATTGCCAGCGAAATTGCCAGAGTAGGTCGCCAATTCCTAAGAAAAAGAAACATAATACTAATAGCAAGTATTCCACCAATGATCAGGTTTGACATTGCGCCGGCAGTAACTCTGGAGATGGGTAAACTCATATCCATTATATCATTGAAATCTATTTCAATCTTCATATCTTTCTGGATTTCTTTAAGTTCATCTTTCACAACATTTGCCACGGTTATAGTATTTGCACCGGATTCTTTGGAGATCATCATCATAGCAGTTGGCTTTTTATTCGTTCTTATGTGATATCTTTTTTCTTTATAACCATCTTCCACACTAGCTATATCTTTTAAGTATATTGTGTTACCTTTATCTGTTATTCTAATGGGAAGATTTTGTATTTCATCGATAGATCTATATTGGGCAACTGTCCGCAGTAGAAAATCTTCTTTCCTTCTTTGAATATAACCGGCTGACATATTGATATTTCCAGCCGCAACTATCTGCACAACTTCATCAATGGAAATATTATATTGTTCCAATTTTGCTATATCCACGATGACCTGTTTTTCCAGTTCATCTCCACCCATTATCATCACAGATGCAACTCCAGGCAACTGTTTAATTTTAGATGCGACGTCATCATCTAATATTTTGCGAAGTTGATAAGTATCATCTGGTCCGGTAACTCCATACATCAGGATCGGCATTTGTGATAGATTAAATTTCATCACAAGAGGTCTGGATACATCATCAGGAAGATAGTCTGCCACTTGATCGATCATATCACGCAGGTCTTGCGCTGCAAAATCAAGATTGGTTCCCCAATTAAATTCAACCAAGATAAGAGAAGCATTCTCCATACTTTCAGATTTTAAATTCTTAATATTTTTCACTGATGCAATTGCTGTTTCCAGTGTTTTGGTTACTGTCTCTTCCACATCCTGAGAAGATGCACCATTGTATGGGGTAATTATGGAAATGACCGGATAATCCATATCTGGGAACATTTCTAATCCTAGTTTAGTAAACGATATCCCACCTAATATTAGAATGAGGATCGTTAGCATAAGTACTGTAACTCTTCTATTTACCGAAAATTCTGCTAATTTCATTATTAACTCCGTTTGATTTCTAACTTTATATTTCTAATTCCTAATTTCTAATTTGTCACCGGCTTGCAAGCCAATATTTCCTGATACAATTACTTCTTCTTCTTCGGCAACACCACTTTTTATTTCAATTTCTTCTTCGTTTCCAATACCTAGTGTTATTTCACGTTTTTCTGCAATTCCACTTGCAGCTACAAAAACATAACTTGATTTCAACACACTTTCCTGAGGTATGATTAAAGTGTTTGAAGAAGATTGAGTAATTAAAGCGATTCGGGCAAATTGATTATGTTTTAATAAATTGGAATCGTTATTAATGGAGATTTCAATAGGAAAAGTACCCGACATCATTTCTGCTTCCGGAGAAACATACGAAACGATTCCATAAAATTCTTCATCAGAATTATCAACTGTGATAATTGCTTTTTGCCCTTTGTTAATTTTATTTATATCTTTATCAGAAACTTGCAATTTTGCTTTAAATTTACTGGAATTTACAATACGGATAAGAAAAGGATCCATCATCGAATCAAATTTTTCTCCTTCCTTTTTATAAATGTATGTAACAATTCCGGAAATCGGAGCTTTCATTTCAATATTATCCAGCATGAATTCATAAGTTGATTTTATTACATTGTAACCTGCTTGTACTTCATCAAAAGTCTGTTTATCAATGGCATTACTTTCTAGAAGTTTCTGCATTCTCAGATAATTTTTCTCTGTATTCTCAAATTGTATTCTTGTTTGTTCTAATTGAGTTTGATCTAGTTTTACCAGTAGATCACCGACTTTCACATGATCACCTTCTTTTACAAATAACATTTCAATCTTCCCGGACATTGAAGGACTTGCATTAGCAACTGTTTTTGCTTCAATTTTTCCTGAGTATTTTAAATATTCGTTGATCTCACCCATTCTTGCTGTTACAGTTTTTACATTACGTTTACCGGTAAATCCATTATCTTCTTTAGCAACTTCCTTATCCTGACATCCGACTAATATCAATAAAACTATTGTTAAAAGTATAAATATCTTCCTGTACATTATTCCTCCATCTCGCCTATATATTTTTCCATTTCAAATTTTGTAAGGACATAATCATAATATGATGAAATAAGATTCATCTCACTGCTAAATAGCATGATCTCTGCATCTAAGAGCTCGCTATTAGTAACCATCCCTTGTTCAAATAACTGATTTATGATCTTATGATTTTCTTTAGCAAATTCCAAAGCAATTTTATTATCTTGAACAATCCGAGCATTAGTGATCAATCTATTGAAAGCATTCTCTGCAGCAATTAAGTAATTATCTCTGGCATATTCTGTTTGCTTTGTGGTTTTAAGTAATTCATATTTTGCCTGTTTTACTTTAGAAAAATTGGAACCACTCGTAAATAATGGAATCGAAATGGCAGCAACAAGATTCCAGTTATCATCTCCAGAAAAGTCAAATTCGTCATCACTCTCAATCTGATAATCGAATTGCAAATTTAACGAAGGAAGAAAATTCCCCTTTGCCATCCAATAACTCTTCTTCATCATTTTATTTGCCAGATTAATACTGTTTAAAGTTGGACTTTTCTTTATTACATTCAAGAGGAATTCCTGCTTTGCTATTATAATTTCATCTTGTATCAATCTGGTATAACTATCAATTTCAATATCATATTTTGCTAACTGAATCTCAGATGGGACATTATCTACAACTCCTATTAAAGAATTCCAGAAAGACAATATTTCATTTAGCCCATTTTCAATTTCAAAGTTTGATGTTTTATCCTTATTTAGTCTTACTTTCCATTGTAAAACATCCGATTTTTTTGCTGTTCCAACATCAAAATTCTTCTCTACTTTTTCTAGATGCGAAATGCTGGAGGACAAACTTTTTTGAGTTAGCTTCTGAATATCCTTTAACTTCAAAAAACCAAAATAAGTGGAAGCTACAGCATAAGAAATATCTAATTCTTTGTTTTCTAATGCAATCTCCGCTTGCTGTTTTGCTAAATTTGCCAGTTGATAACCAAGAATTATCTTCCCACCATTGAATATTGGCTGCCGTACTGTGATATTGTTTGAATAGGAAGTTTTGTATATCCCTGTTCCCATTGCACCGGCTGAAAATGGAATAAAATTTCCCGTTGGCATCCCAATCTGATCTAATACAGGAATTTGAAAAACCTGCAAAGCTTCATCATAAGTTTCATTATCAATGCGAACAATTGCAGAATTGAAAGAAACTCTTGGCAGGAAATTTGAGAGTGCATCGTATTTTCCCCAATTTGCAGATTTTAGGGAATATTTTTCAGCTTGGATTTCTTTGTTATTCTCTCGAGCTAATTTTATGCTTTCATCAAGATCGATCTCCACCGCATAAAGTGCAGAAAGCAATAACAATGTTAATAGTAATAATAGTAATTTCCTCATATTCACCTCGTTTATATTAATTTATATTTCTTTTTCTGTTGATATACTTTTCCAGAGATTCTGGAATATTTTTTCACCTTTTTCTTTCAAATCGATTTCATCTGTCATAATATGATAGATCATCGTACCTTCTGCCAGTGCATTAATCATAAAGCTTAATGTTTCACAGTCAATATTATCTTTGATCTGCCCTTCCTGCTGAGCTTTGTTTATAATCTCTACCAAAATCTCCTGATTTTTCAAATGTAATTTTCCGTGCTTTTCACGTATCTGCGGGAATTTAATAAATACATTTGTCATAAGCATATAGAAATTATTCACATCAATATTTTCTGAACCGGTCATTGTTCCAAGCACTTTTGAAATATTTGATAAAGATCCGAAATAAGCATGCAAAACCTGTTTAAAATTTGTTGATTTTACATAAATTGTTCTTTCGAGTTCTTCAAATCTATCAAAGAGATAATCTATAGTTTCTAAAAAAAGCTCTTCTTTATTCTTAAAGTGATGGTAAATTCCGCCTTTTGTTATCTTGCATTCAGTAACAACATCACTTATTGATGTAGCAGCGTAACCTTTCTGTAAGAAAAGTTTAAGGGCAGCTAAACTTATCTTATCCTTTGAATTCATCATATTCTCTTCCTCAAAACCGACCGTTCGGTATGTATAAAATTTCTTAAGTGAATTCTGTCAAATATTTTTTATGGAAATGAAACTACATATTTTTATTTCAGTATTTCTCTTAATTTTTTCTCATCTAATTTTTCTATAATTTTCTCAAGTAATTTTATAAGTTCATCAAAATCATCCATTGAGGAGATGCAATTATGACTGTGCGCATAACGAACCGGCACACCAAGCACTATGGTAGGAATTCCCCGGTTTGCAACATGAAGCTGTCTGCCATCTGTTCCGCCACCTTTACGTACTGTTAATTGAATTTTGATATCATCAATTTTTGCACATTCTACAACAAAGTCTTTCAATTCACTCTTCACGATCATTGTAGGATCGAACAAACGGACATGAGCACCTTTTCCTACTCCTGTTTGTGATGTGTAAGGAATTCCAGGAATATCATCTGCAGGTGCACCTTCCAAAACTATGCAGATATCTGCATCTGTATAATTTGCGATTGTTTGTGCACCTCTTGTTCCAACTTCTTCCTGCACACTTCCAACACAATAAACGGTATTCGGATGTTCTTTTTGCGTGAGTATCTTCCCTATCTCGATAACTGCTGCAATTCCTGCTCGGTCATCAAATGCTTTAGAGAACATTCTTCTATTTTTTTCGCTATAATGGAAATTGGTTACAGGAACGATTTGATCACCTAACTGAATTCCAAAATTATTTTCTACATCTTCTTTTGAAGTTGCACCAAAATCAATGAACATATTATTAATTTCTGGTTTAACATCTTGTCTATTTTTTAGGAAGTGAACAGGAACAGCACCAATGATGCCAGGATATTTTTCTCCTTTGGAATTAATGATCTCTACCGGAGAAGATAAAAGTGTATTAGGATTCCACCCACCGATATTTTGAAGCTTAATAAAACCTGATGCTAATATGTCAGCAACTATGAAGCCAATCTCATCCATATGTGCCACAAACATGATCTTAGGTTTTTCGCTGCTTCCTTTATACTCAAAACTTACTGAACCCATATTATCTTTGCTATAAGATGCATATCCACTCAATTCATCTTTCATTATTTCAGCAATTTTATTTTCACTACCGGAAATCCCTGATTCAAGAGTTAGTCTTTTTAGTAATTCAATTCTATTGGTCATTTTATCCCCTCCAAATATTACTTTTTTTTGAGGATTTATTTATTGTGATGATTGTCAAATTGTTTTATTGGGTTGCCTCTTGTTTATTAAATGTAGGGACGATTACCCTTAATCGTCCGTTTATTTTACGGTCAATTCAGAGAATTGACCCTTAGATTTTGATAAGCTAACATCCGTTTTCGGTCAATTCAGAGAATTGACCCTACTATGTCATCTCGAGCCTGTCAAGAGATCTCGATCACTTCAATAACAAACATTTTTTACTGGCAATCGCTTCACCATTTACTTTTAACTGATACATATAAATTCCTGATGAAACAGTCTTGTTATTTTCATCTTTTCCATCCCAAACTACAGAATGCTGACCGGCTGAAAGCTGATAGGCTGAATCGCTGACAAGCTGTTTTACTTTTTGTCCTTTTATGTTGTAGATATCAAGCTGAACTTCTCCTTCTTCCGGTAGATTGAATACAATTGATGTTATTGGATTGAATGGATTAGGATAATTGGAAAGCGTTAACTCTGGTATTAGTAATTCATCATGCGCTGATGTCTCGATTGAATAATTATACGTTGAGATACATTCCAATTGCTCACAAAAAAAGTAGTCCTCATCACCTTGAGAGTAAAAAGTTATGTTATTATATCTTGAGTTAAGGTTAAAATGATCAAATGGTTCTAATTCACCACTTGGGTTGCCTTCGAGATCATATAAATATACAGTAAACTCGCTGGGACTGAATAACACATTATTTTTTAACTTACAACCACTCCATTTTGAAGTATTTTGAGTTGAGAATATAAATTCAGGATTTATCGGATCATCCAAACTGTAAAACAGATCACCTCCAGAATTACTACTTTGACTTATATTCAAATAATCATTAATCTTGAAAATTCTGGGACTATTTGTAAAATTTATTATTTGACTTACTAGTTCAGGATTTTCTTCTTCAAAACCGTCATAAATCAACAAATCTTTCATACCACTATCATTACTTTTTTGAATATATAAATATCCTTCGTAGAAAAAAAATGGTTGTACTATTTCTGTGAATTCAAATAACAATATTTGCTCGATATTCTCAGGATCTGAAATATCATATTTACTAATTTCATAGGATTGAATGTTCACCGACGAACAAATGTAAATATAATCCAGTTCATTTTCATTAATCAGAAAAGATGATATTCCATTTAATAATATATCAAACTGCAAGATAGGATTAGAAAGATTAGAAATATCAAATACTTTAAAATATGAGTTTTCGTCTGGATTAGAATAAGTAGTTAAATAAATATAATTATTTATTATCTTAAAATCTATCATAAATAAATCTTCAAAAACAATCATATTCAGAGTTGGTGAGTTCACCTCTTCTATATTATAAACATATAATCCACCTGAATAACCGGTAGTTATTATCTGATTATTATATATTTTGTGAATAGATGTATTAATTCTATTATTTATAAATTTATTTACATATTCAATTGTTCCATTATTATAATTCATTAATAATACACCATTATAAAATGTTCCTACATATAAATGATCATTATCATATATAAGAGCTCCAGATGTAACGAAGTAGGGATTAACTTGTGTTAACTCTTCAATAGGATATTCCCAAAAATCGAACATAAAAGGATTTTCTATATCTGTAATATCAACAATTTCTATACCGTCACACTGAGAGGGGATAAGTATAAAATCATCTATTCTAATACAATCACCAAAAGGGCTTGAAGTACTTTGTCTATAATGAGTACTAAGTAATTCTATGTTCGATATGTCTGAAAAATCATAAAAAGAAATACTTTCATTTCCCAAAAGAACCAATGTGCTATCATCAATCGCATACATTTTCAAAAATGCAGTTGGACATAATTCAAAATTAACAGAACTAATTACTTGAATATCAAAGATATCCGTATAGTCATAAACATCAAAGATGTATTCACCCGGATTACGTTGTCGTAAAAAATAATTATCTCTTAGGGGCTCTGTCCATGTTTGTATAACAAATGAAGTAACCTCTTCAAAAGTGATGGGATCCATAAAAACCAATTGAGTATAAAACCAACTATTATTAATTTCTTCTAGTTTATGATAAGCAAGATAATTACCATAATTTCTTAAAATATAATTTTTAATATCTTCTGGAAAAACAATACTGTCAGCTACAAACGGTTCATAAGGATTGGAAATATCTATTTTATATAATGCACTATGAATTTCGCTCTGATATGTTACACTAGTAGAAACAGAAACAAAAACATTAGATCCTATTTTCTCAATTCCGTCAACATCTCCCTCTATCGGAATCAAACTTATTTTATTAAGTTCTCCATTTTCATCAACAGCATTGATTTCAAACCCATAATGACTGATAGCATATAAATAATCATCTTCAATCAATAAGCGATGAAATTCGCCATAATCACCACTTGCTGCAAATTCATCTATTTTATCAAATTCACATGTTAAAGATAATAAAATTATTGGAAACAAACATAAAAGAATAGTTAATTCATTTTTCATTTTTGGCTCCTTGAATAAATTATTAACACCCTTGCGAAGGTTTATCAGCCTCAAGCTTGGTTTTAGAACTTCTTTTATTATGACCTTCGCAAGGTTTACATCATTCCGTTCCCAAAACAATCCGTCAGATGCCGGAGTAAACATTTTGGAACAAGAAATAAAATCAGCACTGGAAGTACATCTCCAGTGCTTTAAGATTAACTAATTACCTGCTGGTGGATCATTTGGAATTGGTTCACTTTGCCCTGGTAATGTGCATTTTACTAAACCATCTTGATAATGGAACACACCAGTAACCGATCTTGTATTCTGAGTAGCCGTATAATCATAAAACTGTGGACTGACCCCAATACCATTCCAGCCTACCATTGGTGGTGTTAGGTTATATACATTCCCTGATGCCCGAGTTATTACCCAACCGGTAGCCTGACCTACTGCTCTAAATGTAACAGATTCATGTCCCCAATTACGACTATAAACATTCCATACTTCAACATCAATTGTTTCTGCATGCAATATAACAGAACCTAAAACAAAAATTGCTATTAAAACAATTATTATTGTATTTTTTCTAGAAAACATTTTATTTCTCCTTTTGAGAGTCGGCTTGTATGCATTGGCTTTTCGGAGAAAAACAGACGCTTTTCTTCCCGCCAATCCACAAAACAATCTCCTCTTATTTTTATAAAAGATTAACATTCAATTCAATCATTTCTCGGGAAACGTTAATTTCTTAAAGAGAGATTCTTCACACAAACTTATTCTTACAGATAATGAACAACATATCTACCTCCTTCAAAACAAATTGAAGGAAGAGAGTCCACAAATATTTTGACATCCAATCGATGTTAATTATTAATGTCTCTGGGAAGAGTGCTGTGGAGATTCATTTGCAAGGGTACCAGCTTTGCTGTATCGAAACACTCTCTTCCTTTTTTTCAATTTAAATACAATTTAGGCTTTTTTTTCTTTTGTTTCATTTAATAATGCTAAGTACAATTCCAGAAAAAAAAAAAAAATGAAAACTTTGTCAAATCTTTTGTTGTTTTTTCGAATTATAGATTCCACTTTCGTGGGAATGACAACAAGCCGTCACTCAGAAAACTCTTCTTGCTGTTACTCAGCCAAATGCTGATAAATCTTAACGAAGATTAAGGGATTTTATTGTTAGTCAATCCTTCCTATGGAGAACAACGTGAGAGATTCGTCAGGACGACTAATTTTATTTCCGTGTTCTCAGTGCTCTTTGTGGTTATTTTACAGAAGATGTCGTTTTGCTTTGCAAAGCCAACATTAATTGTTCGTTTTTGTTCGTTGCTAATAAATTCTCTATTCTTCTCTTTCTATAAATTCCCAATGCAGATGAGTTCTGGTTTTAAAAGTATAGAACTTCATAAATTTCAGCATTCTGGGTAAATCGTAGTCCGGTTCAACTTGGAAATAATCATAGTTATCAAAACTTTCATTTAATATGGAAGAATCAATAACCAAAACTACTTCAGAGAATTTATTAATGGAATCATATACAGATTCACTATATTGGAAGTAATGGACATCTTGTGGAGTATAATTCTTGAGCGAATCTCGTAATGTTGTAAAGTAAACAGAATTCTCTTCTGACGCCACAACCGCTAAAGGTATATTCGGGTTAAATGCTTCTACTAATCGTGCCGGCAGAGCTTCTAATTTCTTATGTTCATAATAATGAACAAGTCCCTTAACGCCGCTGAATGTAAACCAGATCGCAACCAGAATCGAAACATACTGAGCAATCAATTTCATTCTACTGACCTTTGAAATCTGTCCGATAAATGCAAGAGGTATTAAGAAAACCGATGTTCCAAAGAAAAATCCTAAAAACAGCATCATTCCACTGAGTGCACCACTCAGATCTACCGCTTTAGAAAGTGCAATAAGGAATGAAGGACAAAAATTAATCCCAGTAAGGATTCCAAGTATAAAGGCACTTTTAGTAAATTTTGTCACTTTAGGAACATGACAGCTTTTTGCTTTTTTTGTGGTTCTTACTGTAGAGAGCACAAGATATACTGACAACAGAATGTAGGCTATTGAAGTAAATAATTCACGATTAACAGATGCAATTTGAGCTCCGGTATAACCGGCTATCGCGCCAAAAGCAAGATAGGAAACGAATCTACCAGCAGAAATTTCCAAAACAGCTAACAAGCTTTTACTTAATTTTCTATCTTCCGAAATTAGATATGGCAAGTAAATTGGAGAACAGGTTACCAGGCATGCAGTTCCGGTTGTTAATCCCAGTATTGTTCCTTCGATAAGTGTTTTTATCACATTTCCTCGTTATTAAAAAATAAACGTTGATCCAAAATATATCAAATTTTGTTTTTGTATATTGTAAAAATCAGTATATTCATTTTTGATCCAAAATGATTGTAATGAATTCAGAAAATATTCAATTTTTAGTGAGTAAGATGTGAACAGATCAAATGAATATTTAATATTTACAGTTGAATATATATCCTTAAAAAGATACTGATTCTGTTCAATAAATCCCAAAGTTCCTTCGTTTTCCGGATTGTATTTTATTCCTGACAATAAATAAGAATTGTTTAAATTCTCAATAGAATAAGAATACATTGCATGAATCCGAAGCATATTAGAAACTCGATAAATTTGTGATGTTTCATTATCATAGCAGGAACGATTTATATAAGAGACAAAACCGGAGATTCCGTTACGGAATCTTCTTGAATAGCGTAGTTGCGTAACAAAATTGTGATCCTGTTCATTATTGATCTTATCTGAAATATTATTATAATATTGCACTTTTGCTTTAATGGAGCTAAATAGATCGATTTTATTATCGTATTCAAATCCACCACCCAGATTCATCTGATCGAATAAGCTTAATTCATTAAGATCATCTTTATAATACATTCTCCCAAAGACTTTCATATGATCCGCAATTTTAAAGAAAAGTTTTGCATCAGTATAGCTGTCATAATCACTTGCTTGATGAACTTCATATTCATCATTGTTTTCTTCTAAAGGAACAACATATCTATATTCCAAATCACGCAAGTTTGAATAGACATTCAAGCTTAGTTTCCCAAAATCCTGTTTCAAATGCAAAATCGCACTGGAGGTCATTTGTTGTTGCGTGTTATAAACTACACCCGGTAAATTCAAAAAGTTTGTTTCATCAGGATTATAATAACGATTATTGAACTGTAATCTAAGATAAGTAGTTTCCTGTTTGTAAAACAAACTTAATTTTAAATTATTAGTAAGAAATGAATTACGCCGTTCATGACTTTTTTCAGAATAGAAAATCTCTTCCTTCACATCATAAGAAAATTCTTCGCTAATCTTACCTGTTAATTCATGTTGATATTTCAGACCGAATTTCCCTTTTGTATTGATACTTTCTGCTTCTTGGGAAGCTCCTGTAACCATGTTGATATCATGTTTTGCATTGGTAGTGAAATAATTCAATGAAATTTGTGACCAGTTAGTTAAGTTGAATCTTCTCTGTTGATCTAAATCCTTTGGCTCTTGTTCGTTGGATGGATCAAATTTATCTTTTTCATCATCGGTTAAATTACCTAACCAAATAAATGGTATGCATAATGTTTCTCCAAACGGTTTTCGATATAATGATCTGGCTATTTTATAATATTTATTTTTAGATTTTGCATTAGATTTATTGTTATGCTCTTCATCAGAAAATACTTGAGAAATTGAGAATAAAATTAGAAGTAATATTAATATTTTTTTCATATCATTATCCACTTAATAGATTGCATCTTCAGGACAGATCGCAATACACTTACCACATTGATTACATTTAGTTTGATCTATTATTGCTTTTCCATCTTCACCGATCTCAATTGCATCTTTAGGACAGATACCGATACAAGCACCGCATGAATTACAGGCAGATTTATCTACATTATATTCCGGATTGCTCACTTTATCGCAACCAATATAAACCATAAGGATTATGATTAGAATTAATATTATTCCAATCTTTTTCATTTATTCTTCCTTATTGCTTTATATGTACAACTTGTAATACAAATCTCACAATCTATACACAATTTCGTATCTATCACTGCTTTTCCATCAATTATTTCTATTGCATTTGTAGGACAAACGCCAATGCAGTCTCCACAGCCAACGCAGGAATTTGGTACTATAAAAATATTACCTTTAGTAATTGCAAAAAGTGAAAGTGCAACTAAAATAATTATAATAATTATTAATTTTATTTTCATCTTTCCTCAATCTTTTAAGTTACGGTTGCTAATAAGCAACAACTGCTTTGTGTATTAAATTCCAGGGACAAGTGCAGTCTCCACATGCTTCACACAGATCAGGGTCAATATATTTGTATCCGGGACCTTGCAGGATAGCATCGTAATCACAATCATAAATGCAATTACTGCAATTATGGCAAGCTGCTGTATTGATTTGATAAACTATCTTACCAGCAGGTGAGTTCGATATTTGGTTAACATTATTAAAATCATCGAATGCCTTGATAGCAAAATAATATATCGTTGCCGGCTCCAGAACATCAACAAAACAAAACTGGGAACTTCCTGCAACTTGTGGAGCAGGAGGATCATCGAAAAGCATTGCACTTTCCCAATTAGATTCAGTGATCTCAGAAGTAAGGTATTTTATCTCGTAATGATCGGCTGTTCCTACGTTTCCATTATCTCCTGGTGCAGTCCATTGTATTTTCATCGTATTCAAATTCGATGTTATACCTTCATAAACTGTTAGATCCGTTATATCCGAAGGTGGAGTTACATCAATGATCAGGTTTGCATTAGGCACATTTGACAGTGGTGAAACATTATTGCTCTCATCAAATGCTTTGATTGCAAAATAATAGGTTATTTCATGTTGTAAATCTTCAACAATATAATTTTGAGATGAGCCAGCTTCCAGGGGCCAAGGAGGATCTTCTAAAAGTTCTGCATCTTCCCAATTAGCTTCTGTTATTTCTTGCTGGGAAATCCTGATCTCATAATTATAAGCAGTTCCTTGCGAACCATCATCTCCTGTTGCTGTCCACAAAATCTCTATTATTTCATCAGTTGGAATTGCCTGCAGATCGTTGATAGCTGAAGGCGGTATAACATCAGGGATATCTGTTGTTGTTGCTTGAGCAATATTAGAAAGCAGCGAAATATTTTCAGATTCATCAATCGCTTTGATGCCAACATAATATTCTGTAACCGGTTCAAGATCTACAATGACTAGAACTTCTTCATTCCCGGCTTCCAAAGGAGTTATGCTTTGTTCATATTCATCCAACATTTCCCAGTTTGATTCTGTAATATTTTCTGTATGAACCTTAATAATATAATAACTTGATGTTCCAGTATTTCCATCATCTCCGGGAGCAGTCCAATTTATATTGAATGAATTCATTGAAACAGTATTAATTGAAATATCTTCGATCGGAGCTGGAGGTTCTTCGTCAATATTTTCGCCCAAAATATATACTTCCTCCAAAGCAGGAAGAGAGGCTTGATCGAGTTCATCAAGTGCTTTAATTCCCAATTTAACCAGTTCATCATTCGGTAAATTCTCTAAATTCCAATTTTCTGTAACTCCAGAATTTTGAGGTACAGTTGGGATAAAATCATTATTAATTATCTGATCATTAGAATCGGTTAAAACCAGTTCATACTGGAACGCTCTACCGGAAGTAGAATCATCTCCTGTTGCTGTGAATTGAATATTCATCTTTCCAATTGTATCGGAAGTGGCAATAATATCATTGATCTGAGCCGGTTTAATATTATCTACTTTTATTGTAAACGCATCATCCGGGCATGTAAACAAATTCATACAATCCATACATCCTGAACACAGGTCTGCATCGATATAGGCAGTTTGAGTTCGCTGATCAAGCTTTATCGCATTCTCTGGGCAATTGAATTGATCTATACATTCAAGGCAACTTGAACAAGAGGAATATTCAATACGGGGCTTATCATTATAAGCTGTAGTTTTATCTAAAGTATCAGTACAACTGATAATAAAAATTCCAATGATCAATAATAACAAGAATATTTTATTCATTTTTAAAACTTTATTTTATAAGAAAGCCTATTCAACTTGCTTGATAGCATCTACCGGACAGCCTTTATATCTTTTACCGTCACCATTAACACAAATTGCATCGCCATCGCATTTATCCGCATCGATAACTGCAATACCTTTTACCATTGTAATTGCACCTTGAGGACAAGCTGACACACATAATCTGCAACCGATACATTTATCAGCTTCTATATAATATGGTTTGATCTTCCATAAAGCTTCACCAGATTTATCCCTGATCTTTATTTCGGTTCCTTCAATAACAAACGAATGAACTATAAGTTCATCTCCCTGCATGATCCCATTTAAAGATATTTCTATTTTAGAGGTAAGCTCGATTTTATTCTCTTTCAGGAATTCATCCGGTGCCAGAGAGAGTGCTATAATATCTTCACCTGTATTTAAAAACCAGTTACCGGCAATCTGTTTTAGTTTACCAGAGAAATTCGTTAATTCTATCTTTTCATTTGATTGCGAGAATATATTAGAAACAATCGTTAATAAAACAATAGCTACAATTATCCATTTTTTATTCATTTATCTCTCCATTTTAATCTATCTAAATTTTATTCTGTCATCCTGACGAGTTTTGCACGTTGCTCTTTTTAGGAAGGATCTCATTCTTTAGCGAAGAGTAAAGCTGAAAGATCTCCCCAGAGATTCTTCGTAAGTAAAGCAAAAAGTTACCTCAGAATGACAATTTTTTTTATTACTCTTAATCCTATTTTCTTTATGCAATATTTAATCCACAATTTTCTTATTTTTTTAATTTAATTTTATCTAATACAATTCCATTTTCTACCGGACAGCTTTGTAAACATTTCAAGCAAAATATACAATTTACATTCTCAACCCGTTTTTCTTCATGGATCAAGATCTGCATTGGACAATTCTTAGAACATTGTCCACAATTAATACAAAATTCTTCACTGGCATGAATTCGCTTTGATGGGATATGCAATAATCTCCCCAAATATTGAAAGACATTCATAAAAGCTGCATAAGGGCATAAATATCTACACCAGAATCGGTTTATAAAATAACCAACAATAAAAATTACAAATAAAGTAATTGTAGAAGCAATCGTAATATTCTGTGGATGCGACACTGCCAGAACAGGACAAAACTTCATATAAACATATTGTATGGAACGAAATGCTGCCACAATTGTGATAAGCAAAACAACATACTTAAAACTATTTAAAAAATTGTGCAACCAAACCGGCAAGTGAAGCTGCTTATTCTTTTTGGATCTCGGATTCAAATTTGAAATCATCTCCTGCACAGTACCAAAAGGGCAAATATATCCGCAAAATCTTCTACCCCAAAAAACGGAAGTAATAGCGATAAGTAAACCAATGATAACTACAATTGGATACAACAATTTTGCAAATCCGGGATTTAAACTCATTGCTCCAAAGCAAATACTTGAATAGGGGCAGAAACCATGTGCACTGCAAAATATACCATTTATAAGCAGCACAACAACAATCATTGTGATGCCTAAAAAACTATACTGAATTTTCCTTCGCAATTCCTGATCTCTATTTTTTTTCATTAATTGGAGAAAATTTTTCACAGCTTTTTAGTCAATTATTTATTTGATAGTGTGAAGTAAGTTTTGTGATTGACACTTATTTAAAGTTTTATCAAATTCGGTTTTGCTTTATTAAATTGATTAAAAGGAAACGAAATTGAATTTAAACAATGATTTAAACAAATTAGATTTGGGCTTTTGAGAGTTGTACCATAACTCCCAGAAAAAAGTTATTGTACAACAAAATTACCGTAACTATAGGTTAGTTATGTACAATAAAAGGTTTTGCGCGGGTGCATATGTTAGTAGCTATTTAAAAAGGAGTCTTTATGAGTATTTTTAAAGTTCTCGAAGCAAATATCAGGAATAGTTATCATAATTATTCTAGATTTATTTCAACATTAACAGGTGACAAATTAAGAGGAACAGAATTCATGTTCTTCTCTCTCACACAATTTTTCAAAGATTTTGAAATAGATGATATTGAAGATGGAATAATTGATTCCTGTTATAGAGGTGAAAGTTATGACTTTGGTATTGATGCTATTTATATCACTTCATCAAATGAATTTATCGAAGATTCAAATCAACTTGAAGAATTTAATGATGATTCAAAATTTCAAATTCATCTATTCCAATTTAAAAGAGGAACTGGAATTACCCAAGCTGACATTCTAAAATTTCAATCTGGTTTAAAAAGAATTCTCATTGATGAAAATGTTACAGATCATGATAACCTACATTTATACAACAGAATGTTGATTCTGAATAAGGTGAAAAATAATTTATATCTGCAATTTTCAAGTGATAATATAAATGTAATTTGTCATTTTGTATTCGGTGGTATAAAGCAAAATATTCTTTCCCAAAAAATTATTGTAGATGAATTTGATAAAATTACATCAATTCTACAAACAGGTGGATTTAGTAATTCAGAAATTAACATCACTGATTGTCAGGGATTAATTAATTTAAAAACAAAAGGTGATGAAATTGTAGATATCGTTAAATATGAAAAAACCTTTAAATATATTACAAAATCTGGACAAAGCAGTAAATTAAATGGCTATATTAATATAATTAACGGCAAAGAGATAGCTGAGTTAGTTCGAAAATATCAGACTTCAATTTTCGAATCTAATATTCGAGACTTTTATAAAAGAAGTGATTTAAATGATAAGATTACAGAAACTAGCTCAAGTGAGTCCGAAGCAAAATACTTCTGGAGTTATAATAACGGGATCACAATGACCTGTAGAAAAGTAGAAGAACTTCCAAATGATAACTATCGATTGTATGATTTACAAATTGTTAATGGTTGTCAAACATCAAATTCAATTTACACAGCTCTAAAAAATAAAGACAGATGTGATGAACTACAGAAAAAAATTGATGATGGAAAGAAACTATCGAAAAAGGAAAATGATGAATTCATACAAAAATCTCAAATGCAATTTAATGAGGATACTTCTTTACTAGTTAAAATAATTGAAACCGATGATGAAGACCTAATTTATAGAATTACTGAAACTACAAACTCACAAACACCAATAAAAGTATTTTCTTTAAAAGCTAATGATGACATTCAAGTTCTTATTGAAAAATTTCTTGAAACCAAAGATATATGGTATGAAAGAAGAATTAATTATTACAAAAATAAAGGAAAGAAGAATATTTACAGTATACAAAAACTTTTTCAGTTATATACATCCCAGATTCTTTTTAAACCATCACAAGTTAAAACAAGTCCTAAATCTATGTTTATTAATACTTATGATTCAGTTTTCCCTCAACCATCTGTGAAAATATTTAATTTCAATCTTTACTATATTCCAATTATAGTTGATATTGCAATAAATAAAAGAATTCGAGAAATCCAAAGACAACAATTAATCACAGATGATTTTACACGAACAATTTTATCGTATGGCAAATTGCATTTAGGTTGTTTTATATTAAGTTCAATTTTAAAAAATAAATATAAAGAAAAAGGGATTATTGAAAAAGAAGAAATAATCATTAATGAGCTTAACAATAACATTAATGATCATATGAACGATGCAATAATTCAGTTTGAGAAAATTCTTAAATCTTTCTCAGGTACACGAAAAGAATCAATACCACAATCGGTACGTAAAATTGATTTAGACCAAAAAATTGTTCGTTTTGTAAAAAATAGAAAATAGCTACTAACAGGCGCATCGGCAGTCGGGTCGTCAGTTGTTTTTGCCTGAACCTAACGGTTCAGGGTTTGGGCTGTTTGTTTACGGCTGAATCATCCTGATTCCGCCGCATGCGCAGAACAATAGGCAAAATTCGCTTCGCTCTTTTGCCTATTGGGACGAGCGTGTAACCCGCACGCTAGGCTCAGCGAACTTCGCCTATCATACGTGTTTGCGTCAGTTAAATAAGATAAATCTTCTTTCACACGCAACACACGCTCGTCCCATTATGCGTTATGAAAGAAGGTTCTGATTAACTAGAAATCGATTTATAAAAATAGATAAAGTCTGAAAAATGATCTTTAAAGTTTCATAAAGTGTTTTGATGATTTTTCAAAAGAAATGAAAAAAGCAAATTGAGTTTTTACAAGGTTAAATGAATTATCTTTAATATCTCAAAAAACTGACACTGACGATTTTAGCTGAATTTTGTGCATTTGGGTTCAAGCGTAATTTTTGGGTCTCCAACTCTTATTAAAGGACTGATTTTTATTATCCAAACATTTAATTATTTTGATGATATTCCTTAAACTGCTTAACTTGAAATTTACGCTGAAAATTCCTATTTTCTCCAACATTGATTTTTTGATTGAAACGTTCTTGGGTTTCAAATCTAATTTTTTTAGGTGAATCAAGTTTTTAAGGTTTTCTAATAAAAACGATTGAAGTCGCTGAAGATCGTGAATAGTTCCTAAAAAAAGTTTAGTCAATTTGCACTTTGTTTTGGACAGAAAAGATTATGATTCTAGTTTCTGTTTTATTATTAGTTTTTCAAGTATTCGTGCTTCTTAGCGTTTAAATGATTTTTCAGCTGTCAGGTTTGATTTGATTCTTCAAAAGTTCTCGGATTTATTAATTTTCTGGTTTCGTTATACTTTTTGAAAAATGATTGAAACGCATAACAAAAGCACCTGCTGTAGGTGTTGTCAGTTCGCTTTCGTCTGAATCTTACGATTCAAACTTTGGGTTGTACGCTTTCTGTTGGGATCGTTCCGATCCCGCAGCGTGCTCAAAACATTAATCAACATTCCGCTTCGCTCCATTAAACGACTATCCCTAAAATCCTGATCTTCTATTCCATCTATCTCTATGATCAAAGAGATCACTACTTAACGGAAGTGAAGATAGATTCTTACTGATCCTTTCAATCCGCTCTTCAATTTGTTCTTGAGTATAATGTTCATTATTTGTTTTAGAGGATGAGTGTTTTAATCTTTGCAGCAGATTCAGCATGTGTCTGACATTATAACCTGCACGGGAAGCGTAAAGTACTGCCAGTTCATCGGCTTCTTTTTCATAAGCCTGCAGTCTTCCATTCACAATTGTTTCGTAAATACTAAAGCAGAGTTCTTCCATTTCGGCCTCAACACTCAAGAATTCTTCATCTTGTGCAATTCCCATTGAGTCCATCTCTTCTTCCATTTCACCAAATGCATTATCTGCCATAATATGATGTTTACGTTCTTCCATTTCCAGCATACCATGATGTTGTGCTACATGAGCAATTTCATGAGCTAGTACGCAGGCAAGTTCCGCTTCTGTTCGTATCATCTTCAGCATTCCCAAAGTGATAAAAA
Organism: Candidatus Cloacimonadota bacterium; assembly: GCA_029932755.1. Taxonomy (GTDB): domain Bacteria; phylum Cloacimonadota; class Cloacimonadia; order Cloacimonadales; family TCS61; genus Tenebribacter. The sequence continues at coordinate 22,198 of JAOZPK010000013.1, forward strand.
CAATTCCACCCGGACATGAATATCCATTAACTTCATCAATATCCAATATAAAAAATTTATAATTAATATCGTAAACATCGGTAGCTTCAACCACAATATTGCCAACCTGATTCACATATTCAGTTAATGCCAGATTGCCATAAATCCCTAAAGAAGCTATTCGAGAGGCAATTCCAATTCCCATACCTTCTTCCGGAAATGTAAAATAATCTTTCACCTCGGTTGACGGAATAATGAATTTCTTATAATTTGCTTTCCGGTTGAAACCGAGATATGTCTCCTTCTTGAAGTTTTTGTATGCTCTTGCATCTAATATTTGTTGTAAGTAAAGATTTAGGAAGATAGGTGAACCATCAAATTTTTTAGTGAAGTTCGTAGCAAATCCTTTAACTCCAGCACTCATCCCATGTCGTGAAACTCTAAGATCAGTTTTCTGTCTGCCCATTTTTGAAAAAATATCATCAGAAGTTTTTCTTGGAACTGTAGCTTTTTTGGAGACATATCCTTCCAATTCATTCTTTTGAATCTGTAACCAGCCATTGTCTCTCTCTATTATTGTAAAGGATGTTCCCTTCTCAAGTTCAGCTAATATTTGGAAGAATGATCCTGGACCATTTCGCACAATTGCCCTATCTCGTTGAACAATTGCACTTTCCTGAGAAAATAAGCAAATTGAAAATAAAAATAAAATAATTATAAGAGTCCTTTTCATCCCATTCCTCCCTTCTTGCTCATGGGTTTTAGTATGACACTTTGCATTTGCAAAGAAAGCTTTGTTCAAGATTGAGTCAATATAATTATTATTCACAACACCTATCAATAAAACATTTGACTACTTAAATTGCTAATTATATTTATGTAAAAAATTTAGAATAGGATGAATTATGAAAATATTATTAGTTTACAATCCATTTGCAGGACACGGAAGGGCAAAGAAAATATTACCCGAAGTTGAAGCGGAATTTACAAAACACAACATTGAATTTGACCTGCAACTAACCGACTATCCTGAACATGCTACTGAAATAATAAAAGAAGCTAAATTCAAAACATACGATGCTATCATTGCAGCCGGTGGAGATGGAACTCTCTTCGAAGTTATTAATGGTTATTACATGAATTCAGCCAGAAAAAAACCACCATTAGGGATATTACCAATTGGGACGGGAAATGCTGTTGCACGCGATCTTGAACTGCACGTTTCTAAATGGAAGGAAGCTATAGAAATAATTGCGCAAATGAAACCAAGAAAAGTTGATGTAGGGAAATTCACTTCTCACGGTCAGTCATATTATTTCTTGAATATCTTAGGTTTAGGATTTGTAGCTGATGTGACTAAAACTGCAAAGGGACTTAAAGCTCTTGGTAATATTTCATACTCATTGGGTGTGTTATATCAAATGTTAAAATTAAAATCCTTTAAACTGAAAATTGAACTCGATGGTAAATTGTTGGAAAGAGATAATACTTTTGTAGAAGTATCGAATACAACTTATACTTCTAATTTTTATATGGCTCCAAAAGCCAAGATCGATGATGGATTACTTGATATTACACTTCTAAATAAACTAAGCAGAATAGGTCTTCTCAAGGCATTTCCAAAAGTATTTACCGGAGAGCATGTTAATCTTCCAGTTGTTGAAACTTTTACAGCTAAACATATCAAGATAACAACAGATCCACCAAAAGTTTTAACTCCTGATGGAGAACTTATTGGGATAACACCAGTAGAGATTGAATGTTTACATCATGGTATCGAGGTCCTCTGGAAATGAAGCAAGTTCGTTCTGTATTCTTGTGGACTTCCGGATTTATCTTCTTTGGAATTTTCAGTACAATTGCAGTTCTTCTTACATATATCATACCTTTAAAAAAGCTTGATCCTTTCATTAAGGGTTCACTAAAATTACTATTTAAGGTCATGTTCATAAAGGTGAAAGTGAAAGGCAATACAGATATTGATAGATCTAAAACATATCTGCTCATGTCAAATCATGTTAGTTTGTTTGATGTTCCATTATTAAAAGCATATATTCCGATCTACTTTAAAGGCGTAGAAGCACATCATCAGTTCAAGTGGCCCTTTTACGGTTGGCTGATAACACGGTTGGAAGCAATTCCAATAGAGCGGGATAATATTTATTCATCTATGAGAAGCATCAAGAAGGCAAATAAAATACTGGATAAGGGAACTTCGATTGCCATACTGCCGGAAGGAACGAGAACACTAACCGGTAAAATGCAGCCTTTTAAGAAAATGCCGTTTATGCTGGCAAAAAAAGCTGGTGTAGATATTATTCCAATTGGATTATCCGGTTTATTTAAACTAAAACCAAAGGGAAGTTGGCATATCACACCTTCAACCATTACAATAAATTTTGGTGAAGCGATAATGAGTGAAGTTGTAAGTGATCTTTCTGTAGAAGAGCTGCGTGATAAAGTGTATGAAAGTATAGAGAGCTTGGTTACAGAACCGTAGATAGATTTATTTTATTAGTGTTTATCTGATTTTATAAAAACAATATCCAATATCCAAGAGAAGTCGTTCGCTATCGCAAGCCGACTTTTACAACAAGGAATATCCAAGTATGAAGGAAAAGAAAAAAGGAAGTAAATACATTTCTTCTCAAATGTTAAAAGGTTAAACATTAATATTTTTTTTGAGTATGATTTCCTTACGAATGTTTAGCTCCCCTTTGTGAAGGGAGATTAAGAGGGGTTTTCTAGTCCTCCGTAATGGCGATCTATTAATTATCAACCATTGCAAAGGTCAAAAACCATTTGCAAGGTTTATTTCACATCCAGCTTCAGTACGCCATCCCATTGTTTTGGCGGGAATTCCATTAAATACATGCATCGTGTAAGCAAAACCTGAGAAGCATTATCATTATATGGTTCTTCAGAAAGTTCTTGAAATAACTCTCCAGCTTCTTGCCATTTTCCTTCCCGATAGAATTCCAAAGCCTGCTTATAAATTTCAATCCATTCATATTTAGAAGTATTTGTTTCACCTGTTCTTTCATCTATTATTTCATAAATACAGGTTGGTTTGGTTTTGCCTTTGACCATCAAAGAATCAAGTTCACGACAGATGAATTTTTCTTTGATCTGCTCGTATGTTGCCTGACTAATAATTATATTCGTTTGATAGAGTTTGTTCACACCTTCTAACCGAGCAGCCAGATTCACAGTATCTCCAATTGCTGTATAATCCATCCGCTTTTCACCACCAATATTGCCAGCTACAAGAGGTCCTGAATTGATCCCAATCCGAGTTTGCAAATGCAGGTTATCGATCGCTGTTAGTTCTTGTTTCATCTCTAATTCTTCTCTGAGTTTTTTGTGTTCAAAAGCTGCACAGCAAGCAAGTAATGCATGATCTTTCCTTTCTATTGGAGCGCCAAAAAGCGCCATAATTCCATCTCCCGTATATTTATCTAATAAACCTTCATATTGAAAAACAAAATCAATGAGTGTTTTAAAGTACTCATTCAGATCATAAACCAATTCAGAAGGTGTTTTAGTTTCAGAAAGAGTTGTAAAATTGTAAATATCGGTATAAAGAACTGTTGCGTTTATTTCCTTCCCACCAAGTTGAACTTTATTCGGGTCATCTTCAAGCTGTTTTATCACATCATTATGAAGATAACG
>JAOZPK010000014.1 GCA_029932755.1 Candidatus Cloacimonadota bacterium
ATCCGTATTCAAAGATCGAGTACCGAAATGATCTATCTGCGTAACTTGAGTTTGAAGAACACTTCTCTTAACGAGATCTACGGTTACGGGATCAGGGTTTTCAAAGATGGAGCATGGGGTTTCGCTCATAATAGTGTTTTTACTGCTGATGCTGTTAATGAAACGGTGAAAAAGGCTTTTGCTATAGCTAAAGAATCGGGTCGTGTGAAGTATGGAGATGGACTGGTTCTAGCGCATGAACGAGGCTACATCGATTCATATAAAACACAATTCAGTCTTGACCCTTTCGATGTTCCTTTAAGTGAAAAAGTAGAATTGATGTTGGAAGTAAATAAAACCATGCTCAATTTTGCTGAAATTAAATTGGCTGTTTTTATGTTGGAATGCCGTAAAGATGAAAAACTATTTGCTTCTACGTTGGGCAGCAGATTAGATATTCAGACAGTTTATATTGAACCAACCATAACCGCTACAGCGGTTGCAGAAGGCGACAGCCAAAGCCGAACTTTTAGTAATGGCGGACAAGCTAAGGGGTGGGAATGGGTACAAAGTCTGAATTTGACCGATAAAGCTGTACAGGTGGCTCAAGAGGCGATTTTGAAAGTTCATGCTGACTCACTTGGAGCAGAGGAACGCAAAACACTCATTCTTGATCCCAATCACATGGCACTTACCATGCATGAATCAGTTGGACATCCAACGGAATTGGACAGAGTTCTGGGTTGGGAAGCAGATTTTGCCGGCATCAGTTTTGCCACTCCAGAAAAACTGGGGAATTACCAATATGGTTCCAAAATTGTGAATTTTGTGGCAGATAATACTCTGGAAGGTGGAATTGCCACAGCTGGTTATGATGACGATGGTGTTCCCAACCAGAAATGGTATATCATTAAAGATGGAATTCTTAATGAATACGGCAACACTCGTGCAACTGCTCCTCTTATTGGCTTGGATATGAGTCGTGGCTGTAATCGGGCTACCAACTATTTCGATTTTCCCATCAACAGAATTCCCAACCTCTATCTGCAGCCGGGAAAAGAAAAGCTCTCTCCTCAGGAATTGATCGCAGATACAAAGGATGGTATTTATATTGAAGGCCGGGGTTCATTCTCCATCGATCAGCATCGGGTAAACTTCCAATTCGGTGGCGATATGTTCTGGGAAATAAAGAACGGTAAAAAAACCAGACCGCTAAAAAAAATCCTCTATAAATCAAATAATCCCGAATTCTGGAACAGTGTGGATGCAATTTGTGATGAGAGGTTCTTCCAAACATTCGGTGTAACGAATTGCGGAAAAGGTCAGCCCGGTCAGCGTGGCAGAATGACGCATGGCGGAGCTTTAGCCCGCTTCCGTAATATTCGTGTAGGAGGATCGAAATGATAACTAAAAAAGAGATGCAAAAAGCTGCGGAATTCATCCGCAAAAATGTAGCAGCAGATGATTTTAATTTCAGCATCAACGGTTCGGAAGATCTACTTACCCGCTTTGCTCAGAATGGCATTACCCAGCATATTTCCGGCAATAAATTAAATGTGAATTTAAATGTTGCCTTCGATAATAAAAATGGAGCAGCTTCGGGAAATAACTTGGATGAAGGTTCACTGAAATATCTGATCAAAACAGCCCAAGGCATGGCAAAACTGAACCAGCCAGATCCGGAATTTGTAGGAAGTGAATCTGCTCATAAATTACCAGATGTAAATAATTATGCCAAGAATACTGCCGACCTGACAGTGGAAAAAATTGTCGATGATATTCTGATATGTGTTAAAAATGCTGAGAGTAAAGGTGCCAAACTTTCCGGAATTTCCCAGAAACATGTGTATGATACTTTCCTTATCACCAAGAACGGCTTTGAAGGATTTGATAGATCAACCAGTTTTTCTCATTCAATGACTTTGAAAAAAGAGGGAGTGGAAACAAAAGTTTCCAGATCGATAAAAGATTATGCTAAATTCAGTATGGCTAAAATGATCAAACAGCTAAATTCCCAATTTGATAGTTTAAATAATCCGGTACAAATTAAGAAGGGTAAAATCCCGGTTATTTTAAGACCGGCTGCAGTTCTAAACTGGCTCTTCTATCTTATTTGGACATTTGATAGACGTACTGCTGATGAGGGACACACACCTTTCACAGATCAGATCGGCAAACAATTCTTTGGAAAAAATTTCACTTTCCGCTCACGTTTGGATGATCCCGATCTGGAAGCCAGCAAATTCTTAAACGGCGGGATCCCGGCTGAAAATATCGATTGGATCGTAAATGGTGTACTCAAAAATATGAGTGCAACCAGATTCTATGCCAAAAAGAATGATCTGAAAGCTTTACGACCATACAACATAATCGTGGAAGGTGGGGATACGACTGAGCAAGAAATGATGAAAATGGTAGATCGCGGTGTAATCATAAATAATTTCTGGTATATTCGTCCAACTGACCGCAAAATCGGTGAATGGACAGGGTTAACTCGAGATGGTGTACTCTATTTCGAAGATGGTAAAATTCAAAAGTCGGTAACTAATTTCCGTTGGAATGAAATTCTGCATGATGCGACCAAACGCATTCTGGCAATGGGACCAAGTATACAGCAGGAATATTATGCCAAAGTGCCTACACTATTAATTGATGATTTCAACTTCGTGGATGTAACAACGTTTTAATAATCTAAATGCGAACAATATAGTAGTAGGGGCGATTCACGAATCACCCCTACTACAAGCAAGAGACAATAAAAATATCTGAATTTGCAGGAAAAACTAATTTAGAATCGTAACGTAAAGCTGGTTTTCACGTTTGGTTCTGATTGGGCTGTTAGTGTACCTCCGTGCATTCTCATGATCTGCTTGGATAGACTAAGTCCAATGCCGGAACCATCCGGTTTAGTAGTAAAGAAAGGTACAAATATTTTATCAATTACCTCTTTTAAAATTCCAGATCCGTTATCGATCAACTGCACAACAACCCTACCCCGTTTATCCATGAAGGCTTTCATTATTATTTTAGCATTCTCAATATTAGAAAGTGCATGCATAGCATTCTTAATAAGATTTATTAACACCTGTTCAATCAATTCTTCATCTGCTGTCAATTCTAAACTGGGCGGTGAAATATCAATCACACAATCTATACCTTTCAATTTGATATTCTTCTCCATTAATAGGTGAACATTATTGAATATTTCTTTAACTGGAATAATGTTAAATTTAGGTTTAGGTATTTTAGTTAGATTACGATACGATTCTACAAAATGGACCAAACCGGTACTTCTCTTAGTAATCGTCTTCAATGAATTTCTAATATCAATTACAGTTTCATCATCGATCATTTGCGGCTTATTATCCGTTGTATCAATATCTTTTAGAAGTTCATTTATGGTTGAAGAAAGTGAAGCTATCGGTGTAATTGAATTCATTATCTCATGCGTGAGAACTTGGATAAGTTTTTGCCAGGCTGCCATCTCCTGTTCTTCTAATTCAGATTGAATATTTTGGATGGAAACCAGGATTATACTTTGCATCCTGATTTTGAATTCGGTAGCATAGATTGCCAGTTGCATCATCATATCGTTATCAATAACCTGCACCAGAATCCGCTCACCGGATTTCATATTTTTCATTTTTTTCACAAGCTCAGAACTGTAGCTTTCCAATTGATCGATATTTTTAATCTTACTGATCTGAAATAATTTTTTAGCACTGTTATTGATCATTTCTACAGAGCCATCTTTTTGAAAAGCGATTAGACTAATTCCAATATGCTGAATTACATTCTGCAAGTAATGAAAGTGTTCTTCTTTTTCTGTCCGGATCTTCTGAAAATCTGATATTACATCATTAAAGGCATCTCTCATTTCATCATAAGCAGAACCCAAACCTTCCAGTTTAAAACTACGTGAAAAATCGGCATACCGAATAGATTCCAAAAAGCTGGTTAGATACCTATTCGTTTTCTGGACATATCTAATCAGGTCAGAGATTTGAAAAATTATCAAAACACACAGTAAAATCGGTGTTACATTGAACCCAAATCTATAAATTGAAATAAACACAGCTAAGATCATTACAGTGATCAGAATTATGCGAACAACTATATTAATTTTAAAATTTCTATAAACCATATTTTTCCAATCTTCTGTATAATGAAGCCCTGGTTAATCCCAGTTCTTGAGCTGCCTGGCTGACATTACCATTACTTTTTCGCAATACTCGTTGAATTACATCCCGTTCAATATCCTCAATATTATAAGTACTTAATGCACCTCCATCACCTGCACTTTGTCGTGTTTTCAGCATGAAATCGTTCGGTTGTAAAATCTTTGATTCACTCAAAATTACAGCTCTTTCTACGGCATGCTGCAATTCCCGTACATTTCCAGGCCAGTTGTATTGACGAAGTTTTTTCATCGCAGAAGAAGTAACACCCTTAATATTTTTTTTATATTTATGTGCAAATTGTTGTAGAAAATGATCGACCAGTAGAGGAATATCATCGATTCTTTCACTTAGCAATGGTAGCATTATCTCGACTGTGTTTATGCGATAGAGAAGATCCTGACGAAAATTACCTTCTTTAGCCATTTGATAAATCGGCATATTTGTGGCACATATCAAACGGATATCAATTGGTCGTGATTTGTTAGAACCTACACGTGTTACTTCTTGTTTTTCGATAGCAGTTAATAATTTAGACTGCAAGGGAAGTGAAAGGTTCCCAATCTCATCGAGAAAGAGCGTGCCACCTGTAGCAACTTCAAATCTTCCGGGTTTATCTTTTTTTGCATCTGTGAAAGATCCTTTCATATGTCCAAAAAGCTCACTTTCAAATAATGTTTCACTTATTGATCCAAGATCGACACTCAAAAATACATCGTTTCTGCGGGTAGAATTTCTATGTAATGCCCTAGCTACAAGTTCTTTCCCTGTTCCATTTTCTCCCAATACTAATACGCTGGCGTCAGTTGCTGCTACTTTCTGAATAATATTATATACTTTATACATTTCTGCCGAATCACCTATAAAATCGTGAAACGGTTGATCCAGTTTTTTACATAATTCATTTCTTGTTTGTCTTAATTTATCTGCTTCAATTAAAGAATTTCGCAACTTAAGAGCAGAAGATATCGTTGCCAACAATTTTGCATTCTGCCATGGTTTCAAAACAAAGTCCACAGCTCCTGCTTTAATTGCTTTCACAGCACGTTCAACATCTCCATAAGCTGTAATGAAGATTACAACTGCTGAAGGATCTAACTCAAGAATTTTCTTGAGCCAGTAAAAACCTTCCTGACCTCCGATCATATCTCTGGTAAAATTCATATCGAGCAATATCACATCAAAATTTCCTTGTTCTAACAAACCTGGTATTCTATCGGGATTTATTTCTGTGTGAATTGTTTCTACATGATTCTTTAAGAGCAACTTTAAACTGAATAAAATATCTTCATTATCATCAATAGCCAAGATCTTACCAAATTTGCTCATCTATCATACTCCCAATACTCAATTATTCTTTCCATTTCCAAAATCTAATAGCAAACTAATTTTCATTATCAAAAACCGTCAACAAAAAAACTGTCCGTCACCGTACATATAATAGTACGTTTCCGAACAGAATATTACGATATATTTCATGTATCTCTTTATATTATAGAGAATTACGTGTTTGGCACATAATTTGCTTTAATTAGATATGAAAAATAGATAAGGAGCTGTGAATGGATAGAGCAATAGAAAAGAAAAAATGGCCGCCGAAAAAAATATTTTGGTTTTCACTGGGTGGAATTATTACAATTATTATACTTTATAATCTAATTTTCGGAGATCACACTTCCAAGTTTAATGTGCAAATAGAACGGATATCCATTGAAGAAGTGAAAGAAGATTATTTTCAAGATTATATAACACAAACCGGAACAGTTCAGCCTATAAGTACGATCTATCTGGATGCTATAGAAGGCGGCAGAGTGGAAGAGTTATTAATAGAAGAGGGAACAATGGTTGAGGAGAATGATATAATACTGATATTAAGTAATACAAATCTTCACCTCGACATTATGAACCGTGAAGCCAATCTTGCAGAGCAAATAAATAATTTGCGTAATACCCGTCTTTCTATGGAACAAAATAGACTCAGTCTTAAAAGACAGTTACTCGACCTCGACTATCAGCTTGGTCTACAAAAAAGGGACTATGAAAACAGCATTAACTTATTTAAACAAAATTATATTTCAGATAAAGAATTTGAAGAGATAGAAGAAAAATACGTCTATTTGACGAAAACCCGAGAATTAGTTATTGAAAACCAAGAAGCAGATTCACTATTCCGTGAAATTCAAGTTGCCCAATTGGAAAACTCTGTAGATCAAATGCAAATGAACCTGGAATTTGTAAGGCAGAAATTGGATAATCTGAAAGTTAAAGCACCTGTAAGAGGTTTATTGGTTTCTGTTAATGCAGAAATTGGTGAAGCAATTGGCAGGGGACAGCGTTTGGGCCAGATCCATGTTCTCGACGAATTCAAGATAAAATTGGAAATTGACGAGCATTATATTTCACGTGTGAATTCAAATCTAATAGGTGAATTCGATTTCACCGGAAACTCTTATGGATTACGAATCAAAAAGATCTATCCTGAAGTTCGAAATGGCCGGTTTGGAGTTGATCTTGTCTTTATAGATAATGTACCGGAGCAAATACGAACCGGACAGACTTTCCGCATAAAATTGGAATTGGGTGAATCTCAAATGGCATTACTTGTTCCGCGTGGAGCATTTTATCAAAGTACGGGTGGTCAATATATATTTGTAGTAGATCCAACCGGAAAATTTGCAATAAAACGCGATATAAGATTGGGTAGAATGAACCCTAGATATTATGAATTGCTGGAAGGTCTTGATGCAGGTGAAAGAGTAATAATTTCCAGTTATGATAATTTTGGAAAAGCAGAAAAATTGATATTAAAATAAGATAATGGAGGCAAAAAATGATTAAGACAGTTGATTTAACCAAATTCTACAGGACAGATGAAGTAGAAACAACAGCTTTAAACAACGTGAATATGGAAATTACAAAAGGTGAATTTGTAGCAATAATGGGACCTTCCGGATGTGGAAAATCCACGCTGCTGAATTTGATTGGATTGTTGGATAATCCCAATAAAGGAGAATTGCATTTTAATGATACAGAAGTATCCAAACATACCGAAAGAATGCGTACTAACTTGAGAAAATCTAATATTGGATTCATCTTCCAAAGCTTTAATCTGATTGATGAACTTACAGTTTATGAAAACGTTGAACTTCCTCTTCTTTATATTAAGATGAGTAGTGCAGACAGAAAAAAAAGAGTAACCGAAGTACTGGATCGTATGAAGATCGCCCATAGAGCGAAACATTTTCCGCAGCAGCTTTCCGGTGGTCAGCAGCAGCGTGTGGCAGTTGCCCGTGCAGTTGTAACCAAACCTAAACTGATCCTGGCAGATGAGCCAACCGGTAATCTCGATTCTGCAAATGGTGAAGAGGTGATGGACCTTCTTACACAATTGAACGAAGAAGGAACAACTATCGTAATGGTAACACACTCTCCTTCTCATGCTGAATATGCTCATAGAGTTATCCAGTTATTCGACGGTCATATTGTTACTGAAAACATCAAGAAAGAATTTCATCTATAAGTTAATAACTCCCTGCCATTGGTGAGAAGACTTGCCAGTGATATTTTTTAGAGTAACTCAAGGATCAGATTGAAGGAGTAATTATGATCAAGAATTTTATTAAAGTTGCAATTAGGAATCTAATGAATAGAAAATTCTATTCAATTATAAATATTTTAGGATTGTCAATCGGTCTTACCTGCACGATACTTATTGCTCTATTCGTGCAGAATGAACTTTCCTACGATAAGCATCATAAGAATCATAAAAGAATATATCGTTTAGAATCTCATTTCAATATACAAGAATCGGAAGATCTTTTTGCGGCAACAGCTCTTCCATTGGGACCTGCCTTAAAATTGGAATATCCTCAGGATGTAGCTGAATTCTGTCGCTTCATGGACATGGACAACAATCTATTCCAATATGAAGAAAAGCAGATATTTGAGGAGAATGTATATTATGCCGATTCTACTCTAGCGGAAGTTTTTACACATGAATTTATTTCCGGTTCACCTTCTGATGCTTTGAATGATCCAAACGAAATAATTTTAACCGAAAGCTTTGCAAAAAGAATTTTTGATGATATCGATCCTATCGGTAAAACTCTGGAAACCGGTAATGGAGCCATTTATACAATAACAGGTATTATCAAAGATGTTCCTCATAATTCTCATTTACGTTTTGAAGCAATTGCATCATTCATAACCTTGAAACAGTTTTTTGGTGCAGATCGTTTTGACAGCCTTGAAAGTGCAGCTTTCTGGAATATAGGATTTTACTCTTACATCATGCTCACAGAAAATGGTGATATCCAAAATGTGCTTGATGCATACCCCGAATTTAACGAAAAATATATAAAACCCGTTGGCGAACAGATAAATGCAAAATTCCAACTGCTGGTTCAACCATTAGCTGATGTTCATCTCTTTTCCAAGCTAGGCTACGATTTACCAACAGGAGATATTACTTATGTCTATATCTTCAGTATTGTTGCCCTCTTCCTGCTTCTAATAGGGTGCATAAACTACATGAACCTGGCCACGTCACAATCTGCTGGTCGGGCTGTTGAGGTTGGTATTCGCAAAGTTGTAGGAGCACAAAAACAATATTTGCGCTGGCAGTTTATTTTTGAATCCATTCTGATAGCTGCAATGGCAATGATCTTGGCGTTCGTAGCAGTTGAATTGATCTTACCAACCTTTAATGAATTAGCAGATCGAGAATTGATATTTGGATTTATTGCCAATCTTGATCTTGTAGTTGGCATTCTCATCATAACTTTTCTTGTAGGATTATTGTCAGGAAGTTATCCAGCTTTTTATCTCTCATCATTTGTTCCGGTTGAGGTTTTAAAAGGTAAATTAGGGAAAAATAAAGGAACTCTGAGAAAGATTCTCGTGCTGCTGCAATTTTCTATTTCCATTATTATGATAATCGGAACATTCACTGTAATTCAACAATTGAATTTTCTAAAAGATAAAGACCTCGGATTTGATGATGAGAATGTGGTTGTATTAACTATTCGTGACACTTCAGGAGTTAGAAACCTACAAGCATTTAAAGATGAATTAAAAAAACATCCTCAGATCATTAACGCCGGTACAACTTCCAGTGTTCCAGGTCAGAGTCATGGTATAATTGTACATCTCTTTGAAACAAAAGATGGTAGTATGCAAGAAAAGGGAATAAATTTCGTATTTGTAGATAATGATTACCTGGAAACCATGGATATGAAAATTATTAAAGGTCGCAATTATGATAGAGACCTACAAACCGATGCTGAGGAATCTTGCTTGATCAATGAAGCGACTGTAGAAGTGTTAGGCTGGGGTGAAAATCCAATTGGTAAAAAATTGGGATTTGGAGCCAATCTGGATGGAACAGCAAATTTAAATACAAAGGTTATTGGAGTGATCAAAGATTTTCATTATGCATCTCTGCGTAACCAGATAGACCCGCTTTTGATAATGCTTTCCGATGATCCTCAACGTAATATCTGTTTGCGTATCCGACAGGAGAATATTGGAGAAACACTGGAATTCATTGAAGAAAAGTGGAATGAGTTCTGCCCTACTTTCCCATTTGAATACACATTCCTGGATGATAGCCTGAATGAACAATATGTGGCTGAGCAGAAGATCGGAAGTGTTTTCACCTATTTTTCTGTACTTTGCATTTTCATCGCCTGTCTTGGATTATTCGGTTTGGCATCATACACAGCAGAACAGCGAACAAAAGAGATCAGTATTCGTAAAGTAATGGGGGCATCTGTTTCTAATATTGTTTTTATACTTTCAAAAGAGTTTTCCGTATGGGTATTGTTGGCAAATATCATTGCCTGGCCGCTTGCCTATTTTGCATTACAGAAGTGGCTGCAAAATTTTGCTTATGCAGTAGATCAATCTCTACTAACTTATTTTTTGGCTGGAATTACAGCACTTTTAATTGCTCTGGTAACTGTTAGCTTTCGTTCTTTTAAAGCTGCTCAAACCAATCCTGCAGAAGCTTTGAAATATGAATAATCCTTGCGAATGGTTATCGAACTTCTTGCTTTTCTCGTCCTTCGCAAGGGCTAACAAATACAACCATTACGAAGGACTCGTAAGCTCAACCATACGTAAGATTAAAAATAGGAGAAAATATGTTAAGTATAAAAGGTGCATTTAAATATTATTCAAACAATTTTGTAAAAACTTATGTTTTAAGAGATGTTGATATTGAAGTTAAAGAAGGAGAATTTGTTACAATTATGGGACCTTCGGGTGCTGGAAAATCGACTCTTCTTTATATCATGGGAATGTTAGAGACACTGGATGATGGAGAATTCCATTATAAAGAAAACCCTGTTCATAAATTTAACGAAAAAAAACGCACTAATCTTCATAAACATGAAATTGGTTTTGTTTTCCAGCAATATCACCTTATCGATGAACTTACCGTTTATGAAAATATCGAGATGCCGCTTTTGTATCAAAAGATCAAAGGATCCGATCGTAAATCAATGGTTTGTGATATGCTAGACAAATTCAATATCGTAGGCAAAAAAGATCTTTTTCCAAACCAACTTTCGGGTGGTCAACAGCAATTAGTTGGAATAGCACGCGCAATTATTGGGAAACCAAGTTTGCTTTTGGCTGATGAACCAACAGGAAATTTGAATTCAGCACAAGGAAAAGAGATCATGGAACTTTTTAAGAAACTAAATGAAGAAGGAACAACTATCATTCAGGTTACGCATTCCGAAGAAAAAGCAGCATACGGAAATAGGATAGTGAATTTATTAGATGGAAGGATCGTTGAATAGTGTTTTAGGATATCATCGTTTATTTTATTGTGCAAGAGGAGTAATATATGTTTAAAAATTATTTGAAAATCGCATTGAGAAACCTGATGCGAAACAAAGTATTTTCTGTTATAAATATCATTGGAATGGCAATTGGATTAACATGTGGAATCTTACTTTCACTTTGGATATTTGATGAGATCATTTACGATAAATTCCATGAAAACGGTGAAAATATCTACCGGATTTTAGAAAACCAGAGTTATTCATCGCAAAATATGCAGGTAGCAGTTACTCCCGGTCCATTAGCAGAATCAATCAAAAATGATTTCCCCGAAATTGTTTATGCAACCAGGTATAGTCAGGGTTTGACTCAAGTTTTCAAAGTGAAAGAAAAAAAAATCACTGTAACGAATGGAGCTTCTGCCGATGAAGATTTTTTCAAGATGTTCAGCTTTCCGATAATTAAAGGCAGCCAAACACCATTATCAGAAATAAACTCTATTGTTCTAACAGAAGATACCGCCACAAAAATCTTCGGTGATACAGAAGCAATTGGTCAACATGTCTCGATTTACGGATTGGATCTGCAAGTTACGGCAATAGTAAAAAATGTTCCCAGAAATTCACATATTTCTTTCAATCATCTTATTCCATTTCAAATAATGGCAGATAGAAATCCAAATCTGGATAATTGGGGCAGCAATTCGATTCATACTTATATTCAATTAGCAAAAAACACTTCTTTTGAACAGATGTCTGAAAAAATAAAAATGTATCTCAAAGAAAAGGCTGAGGAATTATCTTCTGAATTGTATTTGCAGCCACTCACAGATACTTATCTTCATTCAGTAGGATTGGTTGCAGATTATGGTGGAATGGGCGATTTCAGATACATTGTTTTATTTAGTATTATTGTATTATTTATCATTGTTATTTCCAGCGTGAATTTTATCAGTTTATCTACTGCCAGATATACAAAACGAGCTAAAGAAGTTGGTTTAAGAAAAGTTGTCGGTTCACAACGCAGCCAATTAATTTGGCAATTCCTGGGTGAATCGATGCTTCTTTTGTTGATAGCTTTGGGAGCTGCCCTGGTTTTAGTGGAATTGTGTCTGCCTGCATTTAATAATATTGCTGCTAAAGAATTATCACTCATGTACTTATTGAATCCTGCAATGCTTTTCGGACTCATTGTTTTTGTTGTATTCATCGGATTTCTCACGGGAATTTATCCGGCATTTCTGCTTTCATCTTTCAAGCCTGTTACCGCCCTTAAAGGTTCGCAGATTTCAGGTTCAAAAGGTTCGCTATTCAGAAAAATAATGGTAGTAACACAATGGTCATTATCAATTATTCTTATTCTCAGCACTCTTATGATTTCAAAGCAATTGCAGTTTATGAAAAATAAAAAACTCGGATTCGAAAAAGAGCAGATCGTTTATACAAACATTCGTGGTTTCAACGAAATTGATGCCTTGAAAAGGGAGCTTCTCAAATATTCAGGCGTGGAAAGTGTGTCGTCAACATCAGCACTTCCACACAATATTATGAATTCCACTTCAGGATCTGTTTGGGAAGGGAAAAATGATGAAGATACTTTCCTGGTGCATTACAATATTGTTGATTACGATTTTATCGAAACATTTAAAATCGAAATGGCTGAGGGCCGCAGTTTCTCTCAGGAATTATCTGATGATACAAATTTTGGTTTTATTTTGAATCAGGAAGCAATAAAACAGATGGGAATTGAAGATCCTATCGGTAAACAATATTCAATATGGGGTATGGAAGGACAGATAGTTGGTGTGATGAAAGATTTTCATTTCAAACCACTCCATAATCCCATCGAGCCAATGTTGTTCCTGCTTTTAAAAGATTATCTGGAAATCCTTGTTGTAAGAATTGATACTGCAGATCCTGTGAATACGATTTCCTATCTGGAAGAAACAATGGCAAAATTTGATCCTGAGAGAAAGCATGAATTCAGGTTCTTCGATGAACGTTATAATGTAATGTATAATTCCGAACAACAGATGGGAACGATATTGAGATTATTCACTGGTCTGGCAATTTTCATCGCCTGTCTTGGATTGTTTGGACTATCAACCTTCATGACTCAGCAGCGAACTAAAGAGATCGGAATTAGAAAAGTTATGGGTGCAGACGTTCCCAATATTGTAGTAATACTTTCCAAAGAATTTACCAAATGGGTGGTCATTGCCAATCTTATTGCTTGCCCTGTCGCTTATTTTATCATAAACAAATTACTGCAGAATTTTGCTTATCGCATAGATATGAGTTACAAAGTTTTTGGTATAACTGTTATTTCATCAATCCTGATAGCAATCGTTACAGTGAGCTTCCAAACCATAAAGGCAGCAAATTCCAATCCGGTGAAAGCTCTTAAATATGAATAAAAGAATTGAAATAAAATAAATAAGGGAGAAAATAATTTTGAAAAAGCTAATTACGATTTTGATAACTTCGCTGATTTTTCAACTAGCAGCAGTTGTGGAAGTAGAAAAAAGCCCAATAATTTTAGGAGAAAAAATCACGATCCATTCGGAGGTTTTAGATGAAGATAGATCCTTTTTGATCAATCTTCCCAGCAATTACGAAGATTCGGAAGATAACTATCCTATACTTTTTCAAATTCAGGGTAGTGAAACTCTGTTTCATAAAGAAAGTGGTACAATTCGATATCTAAGCGAATGGAAAGACAATAATCCACCAATGATCATGGTCAATATTCTTTTCACAAACTATCGAAGAGATATTTTCCCAGTCAAATTGCCGCGTATTCCAGATACTGGCGGATCGGATAATTTCATCAGCTTCATTTCAGATGAATTGATTCCTTATCTGGAAGAAAATTATCGGGTTTCAGATTACCGGATCATATTCGGACAATCGAATACCGGAATGTTCTCAATTTATACATTACTTTCAAATCCAGATTTATTCGATGCTTACATTGCTGCCAGTCCGGCAGTAGGACAAGGGAATAATTTCATGTATGGCATTACTGATTCTCTACTGGCTGTAAATCAATTCAAAGACAAAACATTATACATTACTCATGCGTTGGATGATCCGCTGACTGAAATCGTGAACGATGCAATGCCTGGATTTCTGGAAATTCTAAAAAACAAAGCTCCAAAAGGACTGGATTGGTTTTATCAGGAATATCCAACAGGTGGACATTGCCCTCCAATAACTTTAGAAGCAGCCATTTATTATATTTTTAAAGATTGGACGATCCAGCAGGAAATAATCGATTTGGGACCTCTTGCCATTAATGAGTACTGCAAAATTCTGGAAAATAAGTATGGGATCATTCCCGATCTAAAAAGTTTGTTTCAAGACACTGCCCTAACTTTGATGCGTAGTGAGAATTATGAAAAAGCATACGAATTCTTCAGTTACCTTCGAAAAGATTATCCAGAAGAAATGCTTTATGCTTATCAGATCGGTAAAATTGCTGCTATCACAGGATTGCACATAAATGAAGGAATCGATGATCTACGCATCTATATTTCTCAAGAAAATGAAAACGCTAATCTACCTAAAAGCTCAGCCTGCTGGCGTTTGGGTATGATCTACGAAACTATGGGAGATTTGAAAAAAGCAAAGTCAGCTTATCAGGAAGGACTCCTGTTGGATGAAAACGATTCCTATTGCAAAGTAGCTTTGGATAAATTGGAAACTCAAGAATAAATAAGAATGCTTCCCAAAATGAAAAAATAAAATTAGGAGAATGAAAATGTTCAAAAATTATTTAAAAATAGCTTATAGAAACATTCTCAAACAAAAAACATATTCAATTATTAATATCTTCGGGCTGGCTTTGGGATTAACAGCCTGCATTTTAGTTGGCTTGTACATTTATCAAGATTTCAGTTATGATAATTATCATGTAAACAGAGATAGGTTATATCGTCTTACTACACACACCACAGATCCAGCTGGGAATTATAGCCTATTGCAATCCTCCGCCCGGATTGCTCCAGCAATAAAACAGGAGTTTCCTGAACTTGATAAGGTGACACGAGTATATTTTTCCAGTGAGAACCTGTTGGTTTTTGATGATAAAAAGTTCTATGAAGAAGATGTGATTTTTGCCGATGAAGATTTTTTTGAGATGTTCAGCTACAACACCATTATGGGCAACCAGGATGATTTCCTAAAAAGAAAGAACACGGCAGTTATTTCCCAAAATCTAGCCCATAAATACTTCGGCGATGTATCTCCTGTTGGCAAAGTTATGAAATATAATGACAAACTGGATATCGAGGTAGTTGGAGTAATTGAAGATGTTCCTGTTAACTCCCATTTCACTTTTGATATTGCTATAACCTACAGCTGTTTAACCAACCTTTCTAAAGCAAATATGATGGATAACTGGCATGGAACCTTTGGATCTTTTACCTATGTAATGCTTCATCAGGAAACTAATATTGAGCTATTTCAAGAAAAATGTGGTATCTTCTTAACCCAAAAAAAGGAAACAGATGATATCACAAAGCACGCTGTCGAGTTGCAACCTATAGAGTCTATTCATCTACATTCTGAAGGTGATGATGATGTTAATGTTCACAGTTCGATAAAGAATGTGCTTATTCTGGGCTCTATTGCTCTGTTTATATTAATTCTAGCCTGTATAAATTTTATAAATCTAACTACTTCCAGAGCCATAAAAAGAGCCAGAGAAATTGGAGTGAGAAAGGTTTTCGGAGCATATAAAGGTCAGCTTATTGGTCAATTCTTAGGGGAATCTGTTCTGGTAACATTTATTGCCTTGGGAATTGCTCTGGTTATGGCAGAACTAAGCCAAACTTTTTTCGCACAACTAATAGGAACAGAGCTAATCTACAATATTTTCTCTAACCCTATTATCCTCTTAATCATAATAACTTCAACTTTGCTAATCGGAATTTTTGCCGGAATGTATCCTGCTTTTGTGCTAACAAAATATCAACCTTCTCGAATTATGAAAGGAAACTTTGGAAAGAGCTCTTCCGGGTCTAATCTGTTGAGAAGAGGTTTAGTTCTTTTCCAATTTACCATTTCTATTTCACTTATCATAATCACGCTTATCATTAGCCAGCAAACCAGTTTCATGCGAAACTTCGATATGGGATTTGAAAAGGATCAGGTTCTTATTCTTAAAACACCAACTAGAATCGGCAGAAATTATGATGTTATAAAAAGAGAGTTAGAACTTATTCCTGGGGTTACAGCTACATCTGCAAGTTTGGGAGTTCCAGTGATGGATAGTGGATATTCAACCTTCCTTCTTCCTGATTTGGCAAATGAAGAGCATAATTTTAACATCTCTATTAAATCTATTGATGATGATTATTTGGATTTTTATGAAATTCCTCTGTTGGCCGGGAAAAGGCTCTCTGATTTGGAAGGTGGAGATTTTATAAACTTAACTGTAATTAACGAAGCTACCGTAAGGCAATTGGGTTTTGCCAGTAATGAGGAGGCTTTGGGAAAGAGCTACACAATAGCGTTTGGAAATAGAGATGGTCGCTATAAGCCAGAGATTATTGGAGTGGTAAAAGATTTTCATTTCAAGTCAATGAAATCTGAAGTGTCTCCACTTTTGTTAATGCGCTGGCAGGGACTTTTTAAAGAGGTCTCAATTAAATTGAGTTCTCAAAACATTCCTGAAACCATGAAGAGCATAAAAGGAGTTTGGGAAGAACTATACCCAGAGCACCCGTTTGATTACATTTTCCTTGATGAGAAAATAGATAACCTCTACAAAGCCGAAGAGAAATCTTACCGGGTGATCTCCTTCTTTTCCTCAATCGCTATCTTTATTGCCTGTATGGGACTTTTAGGTCTTACATTCTACACAACCGAACAACGTAGAAAGGAAATTGGAATTCGCAAAATACTGGGAGCTTCCATTTCGGGTATTGTTAAGAATATCTCTTCAGAGTTTTTAAAATTAGTGGTTATTGCTAATGTTATAGCCTGGCCTGTGAGTTACTTCCTGGTAAATAAATGGCTCATGAACTTCCCATATAAAATTGAAGTTGGAATAGATGTTTTCTTATTAGCCAGCGGACTTGCCTTGTTAATATCTCTCATTACAATTGGCTATACTGTTATTCGCAGCGCAGCCGGCAACCCGATTGAAAGTATTAGATATGAATAGTATATTAAATAATTTTGTGATATAATAATAGTGCAAATCCGATGTATATGGGAACCAGAGTAAATTGAAAGAAGGCTCCTGTTAGCACTTGATTTTGGCTTACAGAAACTTCTGTAAGATAATCTGAACTTTCTACAGAAGGAACGACACTGAGAATGCCTGCAACCATTCCAACAATAATGAGTGTTCCTGTAATAATTGCGGTCTTTCTGTTTGAGGTCATTAATATATTCCTTAGTAATTATACATTTAGTTTCAATTATTTTTATACACAGTTGAACGTTCGTATTTTATATTTTCCTTCATATTAATTCATACCTATCCCCAGTATCCCTGTCAAAAACAGAATCCACAAAATCGTATTTGGAATGCCATGTATTAATAAGGATACCCATGTGTTTTGTGTTCTTTGAGCTATGAATGGTGTAATTAACATGCTTGGCAAAAAACTTATAAAATTCCATTTCATAATGAAGTGAACAAGATATCCCCAAAGAAGTCCGTTTACTAACCAAGCTGATTTACCATGCGTTTTCTCTTGTCTTGGTAAAATATAACCACGCCACATAAATTCTTCGGCTACAATTGCAGTAGTATGAAGAATTATAGTAATAATTAGAAATAGCCAATTTCCGTATAATGATACTCTTAGAAAATCGGTTAATGGAAAATGGATTTCTTTCAACGGATGAAATAAAATTGGAAAATGGTCAGGGGCTGAAAAAAATGAAATTGTTGCCATCCATTTTGAAATGGGATCCATAATGACAAAATCGAAAACCAGAACAAATAAAACACCACCAACAATCCATAACCAATCATTCTTAGTAATTCTTTTTAATCTGAATCTTTTTTTAAGAGTTAAATCAGATTGCACTTTTTTTTCACGCTTAAATAGAATAATGGAAATTGGTAATAACGGAATAATTGGAAGCCATAGAAAGAACGGAAAAAGGAAAATCTCAGGTAAACCCATTCTTTGAAATGTTGGAATTCCATAATAAAGACCTAAATATAATAGTAATCCAGGAATACCGAATAATAATATGCTTTTCCATAACGAAATGGGCTTAATATTCATCTCTTTTATCATTTATTTATTTGTTCCATATTGTAAATAACTGGAGTTTTATACTTCCATTTTACCCAAAGTTCATCATCTTTAAGCAAACTTACCATAAAATCTGCAACGTTTATTCTACTTGTTTTGCCAGCATTAAAAATTGGACTTCTTATGGGTGAGGGATGAACTGTATATTCTGATACTTCAACTTCATTTATTAATGTATCAGGTCTTACCGCAATCCATTCAATATTTTTATTACTCATACCTATCGTTTCGAATAAATATTCTATTGCTGATTCATTGTCTCGTTGTGGTGGCAATAAGAATCGCATAATCTTCATTACTAAATTCTCTTTTTTATTGAATTTTTCATTCTGTAATTTATTGATGCACGCTGTAGTGTTCATCAATATTATTTTTATAGTTCTATTTGTACTTATTTCATTAACAATACTAGTAACTCTAATCAATGAATCAGTTACGAGCGTGTACGGTTTCCCTAATATTCCCTTTATCGAAATATTGTGGCCTAGACAGGATATTACAGCATCAACATCACTTAAACATTGTTTCAACTTTTGATTATCAATTTCTAATATGCTTGCTTTTATTATTTCTAAATGCTTACTACTTTTTATAGAATCAAATTTTTCTACATTTCTTGTAAATGCTTTAACACTAATCCCACGTTTTAATAATTGTGTAACGACGTTAAACCCTGTAGCTCCATTAGCACCTAATACTAGGACTTTCATATAAGTTATCTCCTTCTGATATTTGTGACATACTGTAGTTGTCTTAAATCTTCTTCGCTTTGACTGAATACATATGAGGAATCTTACCTCCATATTTATCAGAAACCCACCTGCCTTTTTCATTTTCTGTTAGGTTAGGAAAACAATTATAAACTTGATAAGGGAATTCGTTAAGAAACTCTATTTTCAATCCATTTGTGATTAAGCTATTTAAAACTTCACTTAAACTATGGTGCCACTCAACGTGTTTTAGGTTTTCATTAGAAACTTTAGATCTGTCAGTATAAGATTTTTCAACAGCTGTTTCAAGTGCTTGTGATTTAAAATAACTATCAGATATCTCAGAATTGTTGTTAAGCGTGTAAATGAATGGATGAAATTCCACCATATAAAATATTCCATTAGGTTTCAAATAACGACTTATAATCTTCGCCCACTTATCAAGATCATTCAACCAATTAATTGCTCCATACGATGTGTAAACAATATCAAAAGTCTCATTTAAGACACTCTCAATATCATATATGTTTGAACGTACAAATCTTGCTGAAAGTTTCAATTCATTTGATAATTCAGTGGCTTTTTGTATCGAAATATCAGATATATCAACACCAACTACTTCAGCACCTTGTCTAGCTAATGATAAAGTGTCCATCCCAAAGTGACACTGAAGGTGAAGAAGTTTCTTCCCTTTTATGTCTCCTAACTCTTTAATTTCAATATGATTTAACGAAGTTTTTCCTTTCTTAAAACTATCAATATCATAGAAGATAGAGTTTGCGTGTAAAGTTGTTAATTCATTCCAACTCTCTCTATTATGTTCAAAACTGCCCATATTGATTTTCTTATTTTTATGCTTTTGTATTTTCAAAAGTTTACTCATGTTTTCCCCGAGTAATAATTCTTTCTCTTTGGTTGAAATATCAAGATTTCTTATTCTATCAATATTATTCCGCAAGTTTTCTTTTCCATATGGAGTATCAGAGCCCATAATAATCTTATCAGACCCCAAAAAATCAATCGCTTTTAATACTCGCTTATCAGAAGTTACTTGATAAGTTGAGATGTCATAATACAGATTTTCATCTTTAAAACCAGATTTTATAAATAATTCCAATCCAAATAAATGTGCTACAATCAACTTCAGTTTTGGATGAGTTTTCTTATATTCAATAAGTTTATAGACTTCTTTGTCAGATAACAAATGTATAAATAAAGGCATATCATTTTCTGTTGCCCAATCTGCTATTTGTGCAAATAAATCTGAATCAATTAATATAGGAAACCAACACTGATGTATTTTTAATCCTTTAAATCCTTGCTCTTTATGTTTCGATGTAAGAAAATTAGAAATATCATTATTATCATCTGTTAATAAGTAAAATTGAATCACCTTTTCAGGTAAGGATTTTACTAAAGAATAAACATAAGCATTTCCCTTTTTTAAATTTTTTTTTGCATTTGTTATTGTAATAACAAACCGAGTTATTTGATTAAAAAATTTAGTAACATTCATATTTGGAAAGTACTTTGCTACATTAAGGAATGGATAAGTTTTGTTGCTATCAAGTTCTCCGGGAACTAAAATGACTTTATCAGCACCATTTTCCAATAAGGTTTGGGATATTTTCTCTGGAGTCAGATAGTCTCCACAAGCATGAGCATGTCCATCTATAATCATTATTGCTCCTTTTTGACTATAACACGGTAAATATTACTTTTTTTGTCACTTATTTTTTGCTTGATTAACAATTATTTCCCCTTCATAAACTGTAGTATATGTTTCCCAATTTGGATTTCCGCCAACGGTTCCACCAATAACATAGATTTTATTGCCAATGGAGCTACACCCAAAAAACACATTTTTTGCAGGTAAAGGAGTTGTTTCTAACCAACTATCAGTTTCAGTTTTATAAATAAACACCTTTTTTGAACAATCATCTTTGCCATTTATTATGGTCTGTCCACCCAAAATAATAATTTCATTATTTACTACGACAGCACCTGGTTTAAAGAGTAATAGTGGTAAATCATTTTTTTGCACCCATTTATTTGAGTTGATATTATAAGTTTCAACTGTTAAAATATCACCCCAAATATTCTCCTTTGTGCCAGCACCACCAATTACATAAATGAGAGAATCTAAAGATACAACTGCTGCATTATTTCTTAAAGAAGGAATAGCTGCTTTTTCTGACCATGAATTGGATAGAACATTATATGCTTCATTTTTTTTTGTAATATCTTTCCATGAAGTTAAACCGCCCATAATAAAAATATCATTCCCGAAAACACCACAATCAATATGTTGTCTCGCTGTTGGCATTGGTTCTAGTATTCTCCATGTATTGGTTAAAGGATTGTACTCACGGTTTGTATCTTTGAAAAGATCACCACCGATTGCATAAATTTTCCCATTAACAGCTGCTAAAGCAAAATTCATTGTAGGCTTTGGGATGTCTGCAAGTTTTATCCATTGATTTTTTTTTGGAGTGAATTTATAAAAAAATGGAGTATTTTTGGTGTCAGTTCTACCTGGGGCAAAATATATTTCATTGTTCAAGCTAACGGTATCACCCAAATAATAGCCTTCTGGAAGAGATGCCAATTGTTTCCAAACTATTGTTTGAGCTTGTATCCCTGTAATACAAAACCACAAAAATAGTATTGCACTTATTTTAAAAAAATTGTTTTTCATCATTTCCTCATTTTTGCAGGATTTAATACTTCTTCTTTAATTTCATCAATTACTTTTGCACTTACCCACATAACATCCTCGTTATCTCTGCCAACCCAGCGTGTGAAAAAGAGATATTTACCATCAGGTGATAGCGCAGGAAATCGCTCGCCCCTACTGGTATTAATTGTTTCACCTAAATTGTATGCTTCTGTCCAAGCCCCATCGGAGAGTCTGTAACTAATAAAGAGATCTTGCTGATTATTTAAACGATTAGAAGAGAATAGTAGATAGCTCTCGTCTGGAGCAATAAAAGGCATCCAATTGAGCACACCCTCAGTAGCATTGATGCTTGAAGGGAGTAATTCGGGCTTTTCATAGGCTCCATTGATAAATTCTGACCGATAAATACCAAAATTGTTCATTGACTCTAAACCTTCAGCATGACCAAAAAAATAGAGTGTGCCATTACTTGTAACGGATGGTCCATACATATACTTTAGTTCAGGGAAACGAGCGATAATGTTTAAACTTTTTGGTTCACTCCAATTTTTACCTTTTTTTGCTACAAAATAGAGACCCTTTTCTTTTTCTATGTCATCGGAAATGAAATAGAGTTCATCGCCATCTGGAGAAAAAGCTGGCATACCTCCATATAGAGAGGTCTCAGCTATTGTCCATTGACCATCAACCCTGCGCATTGTTTTGAGGAAAATTTCCGTTTCTTTTTCTTTATGCCGCAGGTTTGATTGCCAGAAAACGGTATTCCCATCGGGAGAAAAAGCAGGGTACCCATGCTCAATTGTACTATCAACTGAGATAATCCCAGGTGCAAAGACAACTGGGATGTCTCCTGGTAAAGGCTGACCGAGATAGGCATTTTTTGTTTGAAAAATACTTGTCTCCGTTTGAGTGCAACTTACAAAACTTAGTGCCATTAGTAGCATGAATATTAATTTTTTCATTTTATTTCCTTTTAGTTTGTATTTTCAACTCTTCAATTATATCCGTAGAAACCCAAAAGAAATCCTGCCCGGGTGTATGCCTCATAAAAAACAAGTATTTTCCATCAGGAGATACCATTGGAAAACGTTCGCGAGTTTTTGTGTTTATTTTATCTCCCATATTAATTGGATCTCCCCATTCATCTTCTTCAGTTTTAAAACTGATGTATAAATCAATATCTCCATATCCACCCTCTTGCATGTCTGCAAAAATCACATAGTCTTCATTTGGGGACATGTAAAAGTTCCATGCCTGACGAAAACCTTCATGTATGACAGTGCTATCTATAAAAGTAAAATTATTGTTTTCATAAGTGTATTTTGAAATTTTACCCCATAAATTTTTATATGCGATTCCTTTTTTTGTGAATATTGGGCTATAATTCTGGTCTTCAGTATTATATGGATGACCAATATTGATCGGTTCATTGTCCCATTTCCCATCTTTTTTTTCAACATAATAGGTAGACATATCTGATGAAACCCATGGACTTTTAACCTGATAAAAATATATTCTTTTCCCGTCAGGAGAAAATACTGGACCGCCATTTAACCCATGAGGATTTTTCTCTGTGAATTCAGCTAACTTTGGTTTCGTCCAAATTCCATTTGTAAATTTTGAATAAAATATTTGCTCAGTATTTTTTGAACCATCTTCTGTCTTATAATCCCCTGTCCAGGCTGACCAATAAATCTCATCTCCTTTTGGTGAAATAGCAACTTGGCAATGTTCTGCCCAAGTTGAATCGGAAACAATTCCAGGTGCAAAGACTTCAGGAATTAATCCGGGTGGTGTAAGTCCGAAATAGGCATCTTTTGTTTCTAAAAAGTCCTTCTCTGTTTGAGTGCAACTTACAAAACTTAGTGCTATTATTAGCATGAATATTAGTTTTTTCATTTCATTTCTCTCCTTAAATACTCAAGCCAATTTATCCTGCTTTCCCCAAATTCGTAATACAAATATCCAAATTCCTATACTCACAAATAGAATTATTAGTTTTGAACTACCTGTAATTCCATCCTTTATAATTGGATTAAACACCATAATATTTACTAACAGATGAAAACAAGTACAAGCAATAATTGATTTTGTTTTCATGGCAATTTGTCCAATTCCCCAACTCCCTAAAATCAGGATTCCAAGGGATAATAAATTTGAAAGAATGGAAAAATCATTAATAAAATTTAAGTGCCAAGAATACCATAAAAGACCAATTAGCGGATATTTGATCAACGGTTTTATTTCCCATAATTCATCTTCAAGATAACCACGCCAACCGATCTCCTCAGCAAAGCAATAGATAAATGTTGCTACTGCTCCGATTAGACCAAAATAATGATTATTAATACTTTTTGAATTTGTAACACCAATAATTAACATCAAAACAATTGGGATAAGACTCATTAAAATACTTAATTTTTTTGATGTACCCCAAATTGACATATTGGTTTTACGTTTTTTCTTTAACAGGTTAATTGAAATAAGAGCTCCGATTATTACACCTATTGCTCCTAATGGACTAAATAAGATCAAAGTAAAAACAGGGAGTTTATCTAATACTGAATTCCAACCCAACATATCAAATCTAAATATATTCGATAATGATATAGCTATTATATAGAAAACAATAATTCTTAATATTTGTGAATTTTTCATTTATCTATCCTTTTATCATTAGCCAAACCTCTGAAATTAGCACATTGACTATTGACGTTTTTTGTTTGTTTATTTGAAATACTAATCATCATTTTTAATTTATCCGTTATATATGAAATTTGAGTTTTTTCCCAGCAGTTTACCGAACAGGTGTTAAGTAAAATATTACACTTCCGTTTAAACTAACATTAAAAAAATTATAGTCTGTTTCCATTGTTTTAAGCCAAAATAATTGTGGACCTACCATAATTCACCACCTTTTTGCTACTAACCACTCCTTATCTATACTCATATTTATTCCATATCCATTTCCTCCATCATCATCAAAAGCCTCTGACCATTTTTGGGCAAAGAATACCTTACTATGCGCTCCTAAAATAGATATTTTTATGTCATTGGGTGTGAGATAACTAAAACCCAGTCCAAATGCATCAAGATTTATATAATCATACTCTCCAACTTTTAGTTTATTCAAACCACCAAATTCACCAATTTGTATAGAAAATTTATCCGTAAACCCCCAACCGATTGCATGATTTTTAGTAGCAATGGACAAACCAGAGCTATTAATATTTGAATTTTCCCTTGTATAACCTGATCCAAGACTAAATTTTATGAATAATCCCTCCCGAGCATTAAGCATATTTATTTGAAAAAGTAATATACAAAAGACAATATCCAATATTATCATTTTGTGTTTGTCTATAGTATTTATGTCTAAAGTGTTTTTCATTTAAGTTCTCCTTAAAGTTAATCTGTAAATTATGGTCTTTTTAGATTCTCAATTACCTTTGTTGATTCCAAAAGAAATCCTGCCCAGGTGTATGCCGCATAAATTAGTGTTATTAGTAGCATAAATATTATTCTTTTCATTTTATAACCTTTTAGATCCTATTCATTATTTCTATTTGTTTCCTTTAATAAAAGTCATCAAAGTACTATTAAATTCATCAGGATTATCCATGTTGGCACAATGTCCGGCATCTCTAATTATATGATATTTGCTTGTCGGTTCAGAGTCATGCCATCTTTTGCCCAATCTCTGTACCAGCTCAATATCTTTTTCTCCACTCAAGATCAATAGTGGATAATTCGATTCAATATTTTTGCGTTCTTGCATAACATTACCCAAACCGGACATTGCAATAAATGATTTTCTTGTAAATAAGCTAACCATGTTATAAAATCGTGCTTGTTCCGCTGGTTTTGATACCGTCACAGATGAAACATATCTCCGAAATGAATTCATTGAAAATATTGCTTTAAATATCCATTTAATATTCTCAGATCGTTGAGCTTTTGCGATTTCTCTATTATTAGCATTAATATTATG
>JAOZPK010000105.1 GCA_029932755.1 Candidatus Cloacimonadota bacterium
TGCTTGTGATGCAGGGATAGCATGTCAATCCATATTGCTTGGAGCCGTTGAATCAAGATTGCGAGGTTGCATATTTGCAAGTATTAAGAAAGAGAAGCTGCAAAAACTGCTCAAAATTCCAAAAGAATATTCAATCAGTTATGTAATTGTTCTTGGTAAACCAAAAGAAAACATAAAACTCGAATATGTTGAAAATAATGATGTTAAATATTGGCGGGATGAAAATGGAACGCATCATGTTCCTAAACGAAAACTTGAAAATATAATTATATAAGAAGGGTTTATGAAAAAAAATATGTTATTTATTTTTATATTTTTGTTTATATTAACAATTATTAATGCTCAAAATGTTAATGGAGATACATTAAGTGTAGAGGGTAAGAAAATACTTAAGGTTTGGGGAACACATTATGAGCGAGGTTACGCAACCGGCTATCTTTTTGGAGATAAGATCAAAGATATTTCTGAGAGCTATTTTATATACGCTTTTTTTGGTGGAAATTCATATCTCTACGAAAGTACGAGAACATATTTTCTGGATAATTTTCAAATAGAGGAGAAGTACATTTTCGAAACTGAAGGGATGATTGATGGGATGATAGAAGCTGATATTAACCTCTTCAGTGATATTTTAGGTAGAGACATAGATGCTAATGATCTTTTACTATCTAATGCAATTGTTGATTTGGCTGCATTGGGAGACTTAAACATGAACTATCAATTTGGTTGTTCAAGTTTATCCAGCTGGGGCGGAAGTACAATATTGGATCCTGAATTATCGGGGAATCTGGTAATTACTAGAAACATGGACTGGACACCGCATACAGCTTTATTGGAAAACCATTTATTGGTTGTTCACTTCCCATCGGAAGCTGATGAGGTTAACTGGCTGTCATTCACGTTTCCGGGTTTGATTGGAGGTTTATCCAGTATTAACGAAAATGGACTATGTGCATTCATGAATATGGGAAATCATAATGAACATCCAAATACTTATACTTTCCACCCAATATTTTTATCAATCAGAAATGGAATTGAGATTTACGATTATGATGGTGACTATGAAATCGCTCCTGAAGATGTTCAGGCTGCGATAGAGGAGAATTATCAGTTAAGTGGTTCTATTGTTCACACCGCAAATCACGAGAGTGGATTGATTATTGAATGTAATAATCAAAACGGAATAGTTGTTAGAGATGATAATGATAACACAATTATTCCAACGGAACATATAGTAGCTACAAATCATTTTAGAGAATTATATCCACCTGTCGGTTGTTATCGTTATAATAATATTGCAGATTCACTTTCTGTCAGTCCGGATATTGATGTTATACGGAGTTGGGATATTTTAGCTGGAGCGGCAGGAGTTTCACATAATATCCATACAATACAATATGTTCCATCACTTAATTTAATAAAATGGTCAACAGCTATGGTAGGCACTCCTGCTTATCAATTAGAACCCACGATCTTGGATACTGAAGAGCTTTTTACATATAACACCAGTGCAAATACATACTATTTTCAGGATCATTCTTTTCTAACTGTATCTCCAAATCCTTTCTATAGTTCTACAAACTTATCTTTTTCTCTTACCAAAACAACAGATGTAAAACTATGTATTTATAATATTAAAGGGCACAAGATCAGAACATTGCTTAGTGACGTTTTGGTTCAAGGAAGCCATAGTGTCAGCTGGGATGGAACTGATGAAAATGGGAAGAAAATATCCAGTGGTATCTATTTTTATACACTTGAAACTATAAATGATATTTATACAAAAAAAGTAATATTATTAAAATAAAAAAAAGAAAACTGAGATCGTTTTTGGACAATAACCGAAAGCCGACTCTTAACAGGAGGACAAATGTATTTTGATTTTTTATCGAAGGATGACAAAAAAGCAATTGATGCTTTAAAGGAGTTTCACGGTGGTGCAAAGAAGATAAGTGAAACTATCACAGAAATGAGAAAATATGAAACCAGAAAGAGAATTCTAAAAGGAAAAGGTTTTGATGATATCATAGCTGATGCTGAGGAACTTGTAAAGAAATTCCCTAAAGTTCAAGATTATGAGAAGAAGCATAATATTAGCTACAATGATTCTCTTGGTGTTGCTACTGCTCAGGTTTCCGGTTGGCAAGGTGCCAAGGTTACTCATCACGGAATGAAGAGAATTGCTGCAAGTGCCGAGAATGGGGAAAATTGTTTTGTTGCTTCCGAATTTATTTCAGTAGTTGCCCTAACAGATAATTATATTTATAATGGTGATCTGATGGCTACTTTGATGATGAGTGAAAATTTAATGAAAGTTTCAAAATTTTGCAGTACAAACCTAATCGGAATACCACAACCCAAAGCAAGATTTAAGAAATTAGAAGAGGTTACAGGTAAAAAATTTGAAGTAGCTGAAGTTGATGCAGAAAATGCAGTTATAATCTTGAAGAATCAAGGAACTTTCTTTGGAAATTTTGGTGGAATCGAATGTGCAAATGATAATCATTTGGTTTATCTTGATGGTGTTATCAGAACTGCAATGGCAACCGGAGCAGATTTCTTTCTAAATCCAAGTTGGAGTACAATTATTACCGCTTGCTATTTTGGCAGAGATATTCCTAATTTATATTTCAAAATATCTATGTTGCTTTCTACGCAGACGGTTATGCATTTACGAATGCTACTGAATATTATGAAATCTTATCTGCGTGATGACAATACATCTCCTCTTTATGAGATCAATATTGGTAACGGAGCTACAGCAGAGACTTTTATCCAATGTGCAAAAGAACTTGATGAAAGCGGTATTAAAGGTGTTAGCCTATCTGCACATATCTATATAAATCCAGATCTTGGTATAGAAGGATTTAATTGGACTGATAATGCATTTAAAGTTCTGGAAAGTGGAACTAATATGACATTTAAATATGAAAGTGATGGAACTGCCCGTGAATTGGATACCATGATGGCTTATTTCCTTTCGGAAGAAGAACGTGAAGAAAATGCTGAGAAGATCGGCGATGTGATCTATTATAAATCTTTACGAGCAACTAAAGATGGGAAAAGCTTTATGAAGAAAGGCATAAAAACAATTTTTGGTGGTAGCTCGTATTAAGAAAGTTTAACATTACGAAGAAATCCCCTCTCAGAAGGGTACGGCTTTAGTCGTGGGGTGTGTAATTTTCGAAATGGTTGATCGTCAATTTCACCATTGCGGAGGTTTTTACCATCCGCAAGGTGAATTCAATTCAACCCGACTCGGGCTTATAATACTCGAGTCGAGTTGACAAAAGGAGCAAAAATGATAACAGATTGGAAAGAAAAATATTCCAAAATAATGAGGGACTTCGAAGGATATTCTATAGGCAAGATATTTAAATATTTGAATGACCCTGAAATAATTTCACTTGCCGGTGGTCTACCTTCACCTGATATGTTCCAAAAAACTCAGATGAGAGAAGTTTCAAAGAAATTACTGGAAAATAACTTAGAGAATATTTTCCAATATACTGCTGTGCCGGGTGAAGAAAGTTTGAAAACTGCTATCATAGAATTTCTGCGAAGAGATGATATTAATATTTCAATAGAGCAGGTTGTGATAACTTCTTCAGGACAGCACGGTCTGGATCTTACAGGAAGATTATTTCTCAATTCCGGTGATATTATTATGATAGATCGTCCAACTTTTGCTGGAGCCATAGTTGCCTTCCAGATGCAGAATCCACAAATAGTTGGGATAGATATAGAAGATGACGGACCAAATGTAGATGAATACCGGAAAAAACTAAATAAAATGGATAAAAAGCCAAAATTCATCTACGTTGTTCCCGATTTCCAAAACCCAACAGGAATTACAACCAGTCTTGAGAAACGTGAAGCACTTCTTGATCTTAGTTATGAATTTGATATTCCAATTATAGAGGATAGCCCATACCGTGATTTGCGTTATCGTGGTGAATCTATTCCTTCAATATTTTCTCTGGATCAAAAAAGAAAGGGAACTAATGTGATTGGGCTTTATACATTTTCCAAGATATTCTGTCCGGGCATTCGTGTTGGCTTCAATATTGGTGCGAAAGAAGTTATTGAAAAAATGGGTAATATTAAAGGTGGAAACATTTTAAATACTCCAAAATACAATCAGGATCTATGTACAG
Source organism: Candidatus Cloacimonadota bacterium (assembly GCA_029932755.1). Lineage (GTDB taxonomy): Bacteria > Cloacimonadota > Cloacimonadia > Cloacimonadales > TCS61 > Tenebribacter. The sequence goes on from JAOZPK010000105.1 coordinate 4,158, forward strand.
CATTTTTAACTGAAATGGATTATGATGAACATATGGAAAAATGCAAAGCATATTACAGTGAAAAACTTGATGTATTTTTACAATCTATGGAAGAGCATTTCCCAAGTGAATGGGGAGTGAAATGGACAAAACCGGAAGGAGGATTATTCTTGTGGGTTTCGCTTCCAAAAACAATTGATACAATGAAATTATTCTATGAAGCAATTAAGTATAAAGTTGCTTTTGTGCCGGGAGAAGTTTTCTTTGGTGAAGATCCAAGTAAAAATGAAATGCGAATTAATTTTTCATTTGCTTCTAAAGAACAAATTGCGGAAGCAGTGATGAGATTGGCAAAATGTGTTAAAGCACAGATTCAGGAGAAGTAAGTGAATCTTGGAATTAAAGATAAAGTTGTATTAGTAACAGCTGCTAGTAAAGGTTTAGGAAAAGCTGTTGCAACTCAATTAGTTCTGGAAGGCGCTAAAGTAGTTATTTGTTCCCGAAACTTGGAATCTTTACAAAAAGCGAAATCTGAAATTGCAAAAAAAACAAACATAGAAATCTCGATTTTTACTTGCGATGTCTCTGATGAGAAGCAAGTAAAACGAATGATAAATTTTATCATACAGGAATTTGGAACTATAGATATTCTCGTAACAAATGCCGGAGGTCCTCCTGCAGGTGGTTTTAGTGATTTTGATATTGGGGATTACCGGAAAGCTGTAGAGTTAAATCTGTTAAGTACTATCTCACTCTGCCAGAAAGTAGTTCCAATAATGCAAAAGCAAAAATGGGGCAGGATCGTAATGATGACATCAGTTTCGGTGAAACAACCTATTGATAATTTGATCTTATCTAACACAGCACGAGCAGGTGTTATTGGCTTTATGAAAAGTCTTTCCAATGAAGTAGCAAAAGACGGAATTACTGTAAATTCTATTTGTCCCGGATATACTAAAACGCAAAGAGTAGAAAATCTTGCAAAAGCTTTTGTAGAAAGCAGTAAGGGAACGATAGATGATTTCTATAAGAAATTGGAATCTGATATCCCAATGCAAAGAATTGGTTCTCCAGAAGAATTTGCTCAGGTAGTTGCTTTCTTGGTTTCAGAAGGAGCAGGATATATTACTGGAGTTTCGCTAAAAGTTGATGGTGGATTTGCCAAGGGTTTATTTTGATAGATGTGTATTTTTAAATATTGCAACACTCCAGATTCTTCGAGGGAGAAGCAATTAGAGTTTCTCAGAAAGACGGAGTGTAAATTGTCACTCTGAGATTTTCTTACAGAGGTATTCGACGAAGAGTCTAATTTACAAAAAACTAAAAGAAGTATGAGGTGAAAATGAAGGAATTACAAGATATTTATCCCGAGATGATAAAGAATTTACCGGAAATTGAAATTGCTATAGAAGGTGTTCGAGGCTGGTTGCTACAGAATGATACAATGTCAGGTGTGTTCTTTGAATTGGAACCGATCGGCAAAATTCCCGATCACTCTCATTGTGCGCAGTGGGGAATGGTGCTGGAAGGTAAGATGAGATTTACTATCGACGGTGAAACTAAAATTTACACCAAAGGAGATCGCTATTACATTCCGGAAGGAATAATCCATTCTGCTGAATTTATTACCAGATGTTATGTGATCGATTTTTTTGCAGATCCAAATAGATATAAGAAGAAAAAAAATAGCCACTAAGATCACAATGAAGCACGAAGATAAAAAATATCTGATAAAGAGTTTTTTGTTAGTGAAGGTCAGTGGTTAAAAAGGATAAGAGATGAAAAATATTAAATTTTATTCAACAAATTTAAAAGCAGAAGTAGTTGATTTTAAGAGTGCATTATTAAAAGGTTTAGCTCCTGATAAAGGACTTTATATGCCCGAGGAAATTCCTACTTTTACAAAAGAAGAAATTAATAAATTTTCGCAGATGGAATATTATGAAATTGCCTTTGAAGTAGGCAGAAAATTCTTGCATGATCAGATTCCTGATGCAGAATTAAAAGCTCTTGTAAAAGATGCCTATAATTACGAAGTTCCACTTGAGAAGGTTTATGATAGAAAATATGTGATGCGACTGGATCAGGGACCAACTGCTTCTTTTAAGGATTTTGCAGCAAGAATGATGGGCAGATTGATGCAGTATTACCTGGAAAAAGAGGAAAGAAATCTAATAATTTTGGTTGCAACTTCTGGTGATACGGGAAGTGCAATAGCAAACGCATTTCATGGATTAGATAATATTAAAATCGTGGTTTTATTTCCAGAAAAAGAAGTAACTGACCGTCAGCGAAAGCAGATGACAACTCTTGGGAAAAATGTGCAGATTATTGGTCTCGAAGCTAAATTTGATGATTGTCAGTATCTTGTAAAAGATGCTTTTTCTGATAGTGAACTGGATTACTTGAACCTTTCCTCTGCAAACTCAATTAATATAGGAAGATTGATCCCTCAAATAGTTTACTATTTTTACTCATATGCAAAATTAAGAAAGAGAGAAGACGAAGAAGTTATCTTTTCAGTACCTTCGGGAAATTTCGGTGATATGATGGGTGGAATGTTTGCCAAGCGAATGGGACTTCCAATTAAAAAATTTATAATTGCAACTAATGAAAATGATGAGTTTCCAAAATTTGTGAAAACTGGAAATTATAAAAAGATTGAACCTTCCAAAAATTGTCTTTCAAGTGCGATGAATGTTGGGCATCCAAGTAACCTTTCACGTTTTATAGCTCTGTATGACGGAGTGATGGATGAAACAGGATTAATAAGTAAAGTACCGGATATGATGAGATTACGTGAAGATATTTATTCAACCAGTATTACTGATGAAGAAACCAGAGAGATGATTGCTGAAGCTTACAAAAAACACAAACTCTTGTTGGAACCACACGGTTCAGTTGGTTGGGCTGGTTTACAAAGATTCTTGCAGGAATATCCTGAATTTGATAATGAGTTATGTATTTCATTGGAAACCGCTCATCCTGCTAAATTCCCAGAACAGATCATCGATATTTTAGATTTTGATCCAAAGCTTCCTCCAAGTCTGGAAGGTTTAGAAGAAAAAGAAGAATCATATGATAAAGTGTTAAACAACTATGAAGAATTCAAAAAGTATTTGATTAATAATTATTGAATCTAAAAGGAGAATTTATGCAACTTCATCAACGTTTTATACAAACCGCTAAGAAGTTTGGTAAGAAAATCGCTGTTTATGATATTGCTACAGGAAAAGATGTAACTTACGAAAAAATGCTGATTGCATCTTTGATCTTTGCGAGTAAATTTAAGAAGATCAAAACCAAATATGTGGGAGTTATGGTTCCAACTTCAGCTGGATGTATGCTGACTAAACTTGGTTTGTTGATGGCTGGGAAAATTCCGGTGATGATCAATTATGCCACAGGAGCTATTGAAAATTCAATTTATGCACAGGAGAAATGTAATTTTGAAACGATCATTACCAGTAAAAAATTATTAGAAAAACTAAAACTCGATCCTATTGATGATATGTTGTATTTGGAAGATGTAGCTGCTTCGATCAAACTTTTCGATAAACTTCCAGCTCTTTTTAAATCAAAAAGTTCTGCTAAAAAGATAATAAAATCGGTACATCATGGTAATGATGATGAAACTGCTGTGATATTATTTACCAGCGGAAGTGAAAAAGAACCTAAAGCAGTGCAGCTTTCTCATAAAAATATCGGACACAATGTAGATAACCTTCCAAAAATTATCGATCTTGATCCAAGTCATGTCTTCCTGGCAAATCTACCATTATTCCATGTATTTGGAATCACCGCTAACTTTTGGTTAC
>JAOZPK010000106.1 GCA_029932755.1 Candidatus Cloacimonadota bacterium
CCATCAGAAACCGTGATTGCCGAAGCTGGAGCAATGAACTGGATGGATGATGGCATAACTTTTGAAGCTCATCTTGGAGATGGATCTAAACAAGATGAAGGTATGATGAAAAAACTTATGGGAGCTGCCGGGCGTGCAATTAGTGGGGAATCACTTTTTATTACGCATTTCACAAACATTGGAACCGGAAAGAAGAAAGTTGCATTTGCTGCTCCTTATCCAGGTAAAATAATTCCATTGAATATGGAAGAATTTGGCGGAGAGATAATATGTCAGAAAGATGCCTTTTTATGTGCTGCGCTTGGAACCAATATCTCAATTGCTTTTAATAAGAAAATTGGTGTTGGCTTTTTTGGTGGTGAAGGTTTTATTCTTCAAAAGATCAAAGGTGATGGAATGGCTTTTATGCACGCCGGTGGAACAATTGTTAAAAAAGAACTGAAGGGTGAAACGCTGAAAATTGATACAGGATGTATTGTGGCATTCTCTCCCTCGATAGAATATTCAATTGAACGAGCAGGTGGTCTTAAATCTATGTTCTTTGGTGGTGAGGGACTCTTTTTAGCAACTTTAAAAGGAACCGGGACTGTTTATCTGCAAAGCTTACCATTTTCAAGATTAGCTGATAGAATATTAAGAAATGCACCAAAAGCCGGTGGCAAAAGAACTGGTGAAGGATCAATTTTGGGCGGAATTGGTGATCTATTGGGTGGAAGTTAAACAACTAAAAATATGTTTGATCAAATTAGTGAAACGATCTGTCCAATTTGCGGAAGAGATAATAACTGCATGGTTCACAGTAATGAGCCATGCTGGTGTTTAAGTGTTGAAATTCCGCAAGAATTATTAGACCTGATTCCAGAAAGTAAAAAGAAAAAAGCATGTATCTGTTTAAAATGTATTCAAGATTTCAAAGATGATCCGGGAAAGTTTATAAATAGATATTGGTAATACAGTTATTATTAATGTTCTTTACCCTTCGACTCAATGCTGAGTTTTGGAAAACTCTACGCATTCAACGGCATCAGAGTGACAAATTTGTTGTAAAGTTCTTTATGTTCTTTGCGGTTCAATTTAAAAATCAAACAACTTTTCACGTTTTGCATATTTACTGAAATATACGTTATTAAGGATTTCATTTTTACTAAGATCAAGATTATAATCTTCATCAATAATATCAAATGCAAGAATTCTTGCAGTTTTCAATAACTCTCTATCACGAATAATATTTGCATGTTTAAAGATGGGGATTCCTGATTGTTGTGTTCCAAAGAAATCTCCGGGACCTCGTATTTCAAGATCTTTTTCTGCAATTTTAAATCCATCATTTGTTTCGATCATAATATTTAATCTTTCCCTGCCTTCTTCGCTGATTGGCGGATGGACAATAAGATAACAGTAAGATTCATCAGAACCACGACCGACCCTGCCGCGCAATTGATGCAATTGACTAAGCCCGAATCTCTCGGCATGTTCAACTATCATCACGGTTGCATTCGGCACATCTATTCCCACTTCAATAACAGTAGTTGAAACCAGAATATCAAATCCACCATTCTTGAATTTTTCCATGATAGAGTCTTTCTCTTTTGTTTTCATTTTACCATGCAGGAGCGCAATTTTCCGGTTTGGAAAAACATGTGTGCTCAAGTTTTCAAATAGTGTTTCAGCATCGAGAAGATCCATCTTTTCTGATTCTTTGATGAGTGGACAAACAATATAAACTTGACGTCCCATTTTTATTTGTGTTTCCATTTTTTCATAAACTACAGAGCTTTTATTGAAGTTATAATAAGTGGTTTTTATTTCCTTTCGATTAGGCGGGAGTTCATCGATGATACTTACGTCGAGATCTCCATAAACTGTTAGTGCAAGTGAGCGGGGAATAGGCGTTGCAGAAAGATACATCAGGTCAGGATTATTATTTCTACGGCTTAGCACAGCTCTTTGTTCCACTCCAAAACGGTGCTGCTCATCAATTGCCACAAAGCCAACATTATTAAATTCAACATCTTTTTGAATGAGGGCATGAGTTCCAATAATTATATCAACATCACCATTTTTAATTTTTTGCTTGAGTTCTGTTTTGGCTTTACTTACTCCTCCTTTTAGAAGAGCAATTCTTATTTCCGGTTGATTGAAAAGCAACTTGGAAATACTGTTGAAATGCTGCTCTACCAGAATTTCCGTAGGAGCCATGAGTATAGATTGAAATCCATTTTCAATAGCAAGCAGCATGGCAAAAACTGTAACAATAGTTTTTCCTGAACCAACATCACCCTGAAGCAGTCTGTTCATTTGTTTTTTTGAAGTCATATCTTCCACGAATTCTCTGATAACTCTTTTTTGAGCTTTTGTAAGTTCAAAAGGCAATGAATTTTTTAGTTTGGTCGTGTATGTTTTTTCAAGCGTGAATTTGTTTCCATTCAGTTTTTTTTCATGTCCGTATTTACTGCGAGCCAGCATAAGTTGTGTGAAGAAAAGTTCCTCAAAAGCAAAACGTATTTTTTCTTTTGGGATTTTAGTGGGATGTTGAGTGAAATGTATCTTTTGCATTGCAGTTTTCCGATCGGGGAAATGGAACTTTTCTGAAATATAAGCGGGAAGATTTTCATGGATATCATCAGCATAAAGCTCAAATGCTTTATAAACCAAATTCCGCATTACATTCATGCTGATCTTCTCGGTGAGCGGGTAAACAGGAAGTACCGATCTTGTTTTCCAAAAATCCAGTTTCATATCCTCTTCATCCAGAATTTCTATTTGAGGATGAAGAATTTGTGGAGTACCGCGGAATTCCGAAACAACGCCGCTTACCCAGATTTGCTTTTCATTCTTAAACTGATCTATAAACCAATTACCAAAACGGAACCAAGTGAGAAAGAGATAATCCTCCCCATCTGTTACAACCACGTTAAGTTGGGATTTCTTGCGGGGAAGATTCCTCTTCTCTACTGATACAATATTGCCGACGAACGAGCAATTTTCTGTAAATTTAAGATCACGGATCTTAATAGCAGATCTGCGATTTATATAATCACGTGGAAAATGCTCTATCAGATCACCGATAGTGTAAATATTGAGTTTATTCAGCAGTTTGCTGCGGAATTCTCCCACGCCTTTTAAATATTTAATATCGCTGTCTAATGCGTTCATAACTTCCCTTGAGAAATAATTTTATTTAATGTGATCAACAATATTTGTAAACACGAACTTTTTCGATAGTAACTAATCCTTCTTTCAAGTTTTCATCAATATAAGGAAGCAGTTTGTTGATATTTTCTTCTGAATCTACAATCTCTACAACTACCGGAAGACCTTCTGATAATGATAATAATTTGGCAGTGTGAAGATGGCTTTCTGCTCCAAATCCCATGATCCCACGCAAAACAGTTGCTCCTGCAAGTTTTAGTTCTTTTGCTTTAAGTACGATCTGTTCGTACATTGGTTTGTTTTTGTATTTTAAATTCTTATCTAAATATATCCTAAGTAATTGTGCATTTTTTGATAATTTCATATCATCCCCTGAAAAATATATTTTATAACAATTCTTGAAAGATAAATACCAAATATAACAAAAGCTAATCCTAATACGTTATGGATAAGAATATTCTGGATAAATAGTTTTATCTCATTTCCACGTAGTAAGCTAATTGATTCCAACGCGTATGTAGAGAAAGTGGTAAATGCTCCCAAAAACCCGATGATGAGAATACTTCGTAAGTTATCGGGAACAACTGTTCTGCTGAACAACTCAACAAAAAAACCAATTAACAGAGAACCCAGAAGATTTACTGCGATAGTTCCCCATGGGAATATATCATTCGATGTCCTGTTTATAAGTTGAGACATTAAAAATCGTGAGACAGCTCCCACACTACCACCTAAAGCAATATATAACATTTGTAGCAATTTATTTTCCTAAGAATCTAAAGAAAGATATTCATAATTCCACCGACAAGTAATGTGGCAAAAACCATTATTGCCGATGATTTGAGCATGTCTTTTATTCCAAGCTCTTTTAGTAGAACTGTAAAAGTTGCAATACATGGGAAATACATCGTAAGCACAACCGATGCTATTACAAGTTGGCCCATACTCATATTGAGTGGACTCAGCATTCCAATAGCAACATCTTTACGTAAGAAACCAACAATTAGTGCTCCAACTGCTTCTCTTGGTAATCCTAAGATTCCGGTAATTATCGGTTCAGTAAGTTTACCTATAAAATCAATAATATGAAGTGCGTAAAGAATATTCATAAAAAGTACACCCAGCAGCATAAAGGGAATTGCCTCTTTAATGAAAGCCAAAACACGCATCCAGAGTTTTTTCATTAATACTCTAAAACTGGGAAGTCGATAAGGCGGGATTTCAACAAAAATTTCAGGGCTTTCACCCTTCATGATTTTATTCAGAAAGAATCCCAGTAAAACCCAAACGATGAAGAGAGTTCCAAAAACCATGGATAAAGCAAGTGCTCCATATTTTCCTACTAAGCCAACAACCATTGCAAGTTGTGCAAAACAGGGAACAGCAATAGCCATCATCGTGGAGGCAATAAATCTTTCACGTCTGGTTTCCAAAATTCTAGCAGCCATCGCTCCTGGAACATTACAACCGAGTCCTAAAAGCATCGGTACAATCGCCAACCCATGAATTCCAAGTTTATGCATCATATTATCTACAAGTACACCCAAACGCGGAAGATAACCAGAATCTTCAAGAAAACTAAGTACAAAATAAAATCCTATAATGTAAGGTAAAATCATTCCTATCGGAACAAATAAACCTGTGGTAAACAAACCAAGTGACTCTACAAAATTTATTTGACCATCTACCAATTTGCCAATAACAATATTATGAATAATGCCGTCACCACCAAGCAAGATAGAAAGCTTCATCATTACAGGAGCCCAAAGATTATTGAATAGCGGTTCTAATACATAAGCGATCAGTGATTCTCCTAAGAATCTAATAATGGAAAATGCTGCTAATAAGACTATCAATGAAATCGGAATTCCCCAAAAATGATGAATGGAAGCATCTCCCAATCTTTCTGCAAAAGTGTGATGACGGTGTTTTAATTCTTGAACTTCCTCGATTACTTCTCCAATTGCTTTCCACTTATCTTTGAAGCTGAATGAACTAAGCTTTGCTTTATCAAAATGAGAGACAAGATGCTTGATGCCTTCTCCCGTAATTCCTGTAGTTGGAACAACCGGAACTCCAAGTATCTGCTCCAATTTTTTCGCATCAATATCTATGCCTGTATGTTTGGCTTCATCCCACATATTTAAGCAAATTACTAATGGAATTTTCTTCTTAATAAGCTCTATTGTGAGTGACAGATTTCTTTCGAGGTTGGTGGAATCGATAATGTTAACAAAGATGTTTCCTTCTTCTTCTTTGAAATTATTGATCATTTCTGCTGCAACTTGCTCAGCTTTAGAATCGGGAGTTAATGTGTATGTGCCGGGAATATCTAAAACTTCTGCTCTCTCAGTGCCAATTCGCATTACTCCTTTAGTGTATTCTACTGTTGTTCCTGAATAATTAGAAGCAACTACATGCACTCCGGTAAGGCGAGAGAAGACAACACTTTTCCCAACATTTGGATTTCCAACTAATAATATTTTTTTCATTTGTTCGTATTCTCTTTTGGAATCATTCTACAATAATTTTATTAGCCATTCTATGGCCAAGAGCTATTTGAGTTTGACCGACTTTAATAGTAACAGGACCATGCATCATCTGGGATGATACTTTAGTTATTTTAACGCCCTTCCTTATGCCGAGTGATTCTGCTTTGTTAATGAATTGTCTTCCGCCGAGGATATCTTTTATTTCTGAGGACTCTCCATTTCTTAAATCGTGAATGGTTTTTTGACCATGATGGTGTTGATTATCGTTATGTTGATGTCCTTTGTTCAATGGCTTATTTCTCATTAATTATCCTTTTTTTTTGACAATCTTTACATAATCCACGTGCACCGAGATTATATTCCTTTATCTCAAAATTTTCATTTTTTGCTAATAGATCAATGAGAATTGCTACATCACTGAAACCGGATTCAATTATCTTACCACAATTATCACAAATAAAGTGAAGATGATTTTCATGACCATAAGTATGTTCATAGATGTCTTTTGACTCACAACGAAGAGATTGCTTGATTAGTCCCGCTTCAACTAAAAGTGGTACGGTACGATAAATCGTAGCACGGGAGACATTTTTGTGTTTTTTTCTTATTTGCTCGTAAAGGTCATCTATATTGAAATGTTCATGATTTTCGAAAACTGCTTCCATAATAATAAGACGCGGCTTTGTCATCTTCAGATCTTTTGATTTTAAGAAGTCCCGATAAAGATCTCTTTCTTTTTTCATAATATTCTCCCTTAAATAATCCAGACAACATACAAAATTAAGGGGGTGAATTAGTCAAGAATTTTAATGAGAATGAATCTCAAATGCATGGAATGATGGTTTTTTATAGGTCAATTATTATGATTCACGAAAATCTTATAATTAAGTAGTGTTCATTTCTTTTGTGCCGACAAAACTAGTTTGCAGTGTTTTGCTGAAGCAAAGCCACAGTATAGAACCAAAGAAAAGCTCTCAGCGATAATAAAATTTCTAAAATCCAAAATGATTTTCTAAAAGATATCAAACTCACTTTATTCGAACACAGACATCTTTCTAAACGGAACCCATTTCATATTTCTTAACGTAATTTTATCATATGCTGATTTTATTATATGATGGTGATAACAAGTTGTTAATCATATATTGGTTTGAGTTTAATTAATTATTATTACTTTTAGAAAAGTGATCGAAAATTTGACCATCCAAAGTTTTATAAGAACTCATCAGATTTGATGTCATACACGAATGAACAGGAATAATCCCAATAACATTTCCAATTGAGATTTCAGATATTAATTCAGCGGAAGCTTTAATAATACCATGTTCTTGCGAAAGAGAAATTAGGTGAGAAGATTCTATCAATTTCTGCCAATCGGTTTCATTCAGCTTTACAACCTGACCAAAAATCTTTTTTCCATTTTGTATAATGAATTCTTTGGAAAAATTAATTCCGCCGCCATAGACGACGACCTCATTTCTTTCTCTGTTAATATCAACAACAGGGCAAGCCATGCAAACTGCAATATCGGTTAGATTACAAACTCCTAAATTGTATTGCATCAGATCAAAAAAGGCAAAGTTACCAGGTCGTATTTCATCGATATTTTCAAAATTCTTTGCCAGAGTACAAGAGGGTGTATCTCCAATGGATGTGATAAGTTCAGGAAAATCAGATTTGAATTTGTGTTTTAGAATACTCATTTTCTTGATAGTATCCTGATGAATACTTAAAATTTCGTCGGTGGAATTTGCTTGATATGTATGACCGGAATGGGTGAGAAATCCTTTGAAATTGTGCTGATTTTTTAGGAGTGTAATTGTCCTTTCAATTTGCGAAATATTTTCTATTTCAATTCCTGAGCGGTGATATCCAGTATCGATCTCAATAAAATAATTCAATTCTTTATGAGTTATCTGTATTAATTTTTCTGCACTATCTTTTGAAGAGACTAGAATATTTAGATTGATTTTATCATCTAAATCCTCAATCTCATTTATCTCTAACGGATTAAATGGAAAAGCGATTGTAATATCGTTCCAACCTGAATCAGCGAAATACTGTGCCATCTCAACAGAAGAAACTGTGATCTTTTCAACTCCGAATTCTTTGAAAATTTTCCCGATTTCAATAGATTGATGTGTTTTAAAATGAGGTCGAAAAATTAGATTATTCTTTTTAGCTTTCTCAACCATTCTCCGGATATTATTTTTACATTTTTGCAGATCTAACAATAAAGTTGGTTT
>JAOZPK010000015.1 GCA_029932755.1 Candidatus Cloacimonadota bacterium
TTTCTAATATGCTATCTCTTTTAGGTATCATTATTGGAGTGTTTTCGTTATTGGTTGTATCTTCAGTAATGAACGGGTTTGATTCTGATATGCGTGACAGGGTGATCGGTTCTAAAGCTGAGATCAAAATTCATAAAGAAGATTATTCTCCAATATCCAATTATAATGAACTTATTGAGGATGTTTTAACCAACAAAAAAGTTGTAGGTGCTGCACCGGTTTGTGATATTGAGATGATGATACAGAAAGATAAGAATCTATCTTCGACTTTGTGTTATGGAATTGATCTGGATAAACAAAAAAATGTAACTGAACTTTTGAATAAAATAGTGGTAGGAACACCCGATAAAGAGACTCTAAATGATGATGGAATTATAATTGGTCTTGATCTTTCCTTAACTCTTAGTGCTACAGTAGGAGAATATATTCAGCTTACTTCGCCCATCGGAACTCAGCCTTCTCCTTTTGGCTTACTTCCAAAAAGCATGAAGTTGAAAGTAGTAGGAATTTATATTTCAGGGATGCCGGAATACGATCGGGTTTATACTTATATTTCACTTAAAAATTCCCAGTTTTTCTTAGGACTTGAAGATCAAGTTACTCAAATAGAAGTTAAATCTGTAGATCCATCCCATTCAGTACGAGTAGCAAATGAAATTCAAAATAAGATAAATAATGATTATGTAGTTGAAGATTGGAGTGAATTTGAGGCTAATCTTTTCAATGCGATAAAAATGGAGAAGGTAGTCATGTTCCTCGTCCTTGCACTTATGATAATAATTGCTTCGTTTAACATGAGTGGGAATTTTGTAAAATTAGTTACCGAAAAGCGAGTTGAAATTGGAGTCTTAAAATCAATGGGTGCTTCAGGTAAAGATGTAGTGAAAATATTTATTAATATCGGTATAATAATTGGTTTTTTAGGAACACTTATCGGCTTGATACTGGCTATACTTCTGCTTTCTGCTCAGATGAAATTCCATTTTATTCTGATTCCTGTTCCGGGTTTTCCATTACAGTGGCTTCCGATTGAGATGCGTTTATTAGATTTTATTTTCGTTCCGGTGGTTGCTATTGTAATAAGTTTACTAACTACGCTTCATCCTGCCGGTAGAACTGTAAAAATAGATCCAATGAAAATAATTAGGAATTAACCCGTATAATTACTGACAAAATAAATAAGAAAAGCGGTTAAAAATTTCTAAATAAATTATCCTTCAAAATCAAAATAGCTACTTAATAAAAAAAAATAGTCATAGAAATAACGGTTATTAGTAGGTCTACGAATTTTACAATTCTACTTAATTAATTTCATCTTGACAGTACCGTTAAGTAGCTGGAAATTAACCATTAAATCAATAGAACTTGAGGATTGACGGATCGTTATTTAGGGCGTTAATCACATACAGTATAATAAGTTATGGATTCATAAGCGTTCATAACGTCATCATGTTGATAAATTTTTATATTTTCAGGAGTCTTAATGAAACTAACCGACAACGCTTTGACTGTGCTTGAAAAGCGCTATTTCCGAAAAGACAAAAATGGAAAACCAATAGAAGATTGGAAAAAAATGATTACAAGAGTTGCTGTGAATATCAGTAATGGGAATAAAGAAAAAGAAAAAATATATTTTGATCTTTTAGACTCCGGAAATTTCCTTCCAAATTCACCCACACTCATGAATGCAGGTCATGATCTTCAACAGTTATCAGCCTGTTTTGTTTTACCTTTGGAAGACAGCATGGAGAGTATTTTTGAGTCAATAAAAAATGCTGCGTTAATCCATAAAAGCGGTGGCGGCACAGGATTTAGTTTCTCCAAGTTACGTGAAGCTGATGCGCGTGTAAGAAGTACCAACGGTGTTTCCAGTGGTCCGATTTCCTTCCTGAAAGTATTCAATGCTGCAACAGATGCTGTGAAACAGGGTGGAACGAGACGTGGTGCAAATATGGCTATCCTGAATGTTGATCATCCACAAATTCTGGATTTTATAACTTGCAAAGAGAATACTCAGGAACTTACAAACTTTAATCTTAGTGTGGGGATCACAGAAAAATTCATGAATGCTGTTTATAAAGATAGTGAATATGAGTTAATTTCGCCGCATACAAAAGATATTATAAAAAAATTAAAAGCACGTGATGTCTTTGACCTGATCGTTAAAATGGCACATCAAAATGGTGAACCGGGTATTATATTTATAGATAGAATCAATAAATACAATCCAACTCCGCATATTGGTAAAATCGAATCAACAAATCCTTGTGGCGAACAGCCTCTTCTTCCAAACGAAGCTTGTAATCTGGGTTCATTGAACTTAGCCGGAATGGTTAAGAATAATAAATTCGATTGGGAAATCTTGAAAAAAGCAACTCGAGATGCAGTTGATTTCTTAGATAATGTTATCGATATGTCAAAGTTTCCACTTCCTGAAATTGATGAAATGGTGAACTCAAATAGAAAGATCGGGCTTGGCGTGATGGGTTGGGCAGATCTGCTTTTCCTACTTAGAATTCCATATAATAGTGATAAAGCTATTAATCTTGCAGAGCAAGTTATGGAATTTGTAGATTATCATTCTAAGATCAGATCAATTGAGCTGGCGGAAGAAAAAGGAGCATTCAAGAATTTTAAAGGCAGCATTTATGAAACAAAGAAGTTGATTCGTGAAGATCTGAAAATGGATTGGAAAGAACTCAACAAGATAATCGCAAAAAAAGGCATAAGAAATGCAACTACAACCACAATAGCCCCAACAGGTACGATAAGCATGATCTGCAATACTTCCGGTGGAGTTGAACCTCAATTTTCCCTGGTTTATGTGAAGAACGTAATGGATGGGAATAAACTTCTATATGTAAATCCCCATTTTGAAAAAGCGATTAAAGATGCAGGAATTTATTCTAAAGCTTTAATGGAGAAAGTCGCAGAAAAAGGCAGTGTAGCACATATTAATGAAATTCCTAAAGAGATAAGAAAGGTCTATGTCACGTCTCACGATATTTCACCAAAATGGCATATTCGCATGCAGAGCGCTTTCCAAAAATATGTAGATAATGCAGTCTCTAAAACTATTAATTTTACTAAAGAAGCTACTAAAGAAGAGATAAAAATGGCTTATGAACTTGCCTATGAATTGGGCTGTAAAGGTGTTACTGTTTATCGTGATGGCAGCCGTGAGAACCAAGTTCTAAATGTTGGTAAAGAAATTAAAGAGACCAAAATAAACGGTAATAGAGTTGCTCCTCGTGAACGTCCTGAAATTACAACAGGTATAACCCAGAAAATAGAAACAGGTTGTGGGCATCTTTACGTTACAATAAATTCTGATAAAAAAGGAGCTTGCGAAATTTTCACTCAGATGGGAAAAGTTGGCGGATGCGCGTCTGCTCAATTGGAAGCAATTGCCCGGCTAACATCTCTGTTGCTTCGTTCCAATGTTAAAGTTAGTGCTATTGCACGTCAATTGAAGGGAATTCGCTGTCCTTCACCTATGTGGAATAATGGAGAAATAGTTACTTCTTGTGCTGATGGTATTGCTAAATCACTGGAGATGTTTCTTGAATTTGATAAAGATTCACAGGAAAATATAAAAAAAATTAATAAAAAAATTATAAAAAAACCAAAAAGGAAATCTTCTTCTTCCATGATGATTTGTCCTGATTGCGGTAGTACTATAGAGCATTCTGAGGGCTGTTTGAAATGTAACTCCTGTGGCTGGTCTAAATGTTAAAATAAATTTTATTTAGAGATATTAAAAAAGTCAATAAAATGGGTAGGCAATTTTCCTACCCATTTTTTAATTGGCATGAGGTATAAATGAAAAAAATAATGGTTGGATTAATAATTTTTACACTAACACTTTCAGTAACAGCATCTGTACGTGTTATCACATATAATGTACTTAATTTCGGTGGAAATGATGAAGATAGACTCCCCTTTTTTGAAACAATTTTTAATGATGTAGATGCTGATCTATTTTTATTACAAGAGATCGAAGATGGAATAGGTGGAGAACTTTTATTGTCTGTAATCAATAATGGTACGAACGATTTTTCCGGAGCTAGATATTTAAATGGACCCGATACAAATAATTTTTTGATTTATCGTAATTCATTAATTACTTTTGGATCTCAGGATACTATAGCTACAGATCTAAGAGATATATCAGAATTTGAATTGATCATTGATGGGAATTTAATCCGTTTTTATAGTTGTCATTTAAAGGCAAGTGAGGGTTATGAAAATGAACGTTTGGAAGAAGTTACAAAACTGCGTAATCATTTGAGTCAGTTAAATGAAGGATCAGAATTTATTATTGTTGGTGATATGAATTTCTATACAAGTTCCGAACTGGCATATCAAAAATTTATTGCTGATGAGGGCAATAATATAGGTAGAGCTGAAGATCTTTCTGATCAGGTTGGGGATTGGCACGAAAATACTAATTTTGCCGGCGTACATACTCAATCCACTCGTGATTCTCAATTTGGTGGTGGTGCCAGCGGTGGACTTGATGATAGGTTTGACTTTATTTTTTCTTCTTATCAATTAAATAATGGAGCTGGAATAGAATATATTGATGAAACAATTACTTCATTTGGGAATGATGGCGAACATTTCAATATGTCAATAAATGATGGAACAAATTCTGTCGTTTCACCGGAAGTTGCTGATGCCTTATATGAAGCCTCAGATCATCTACCGGTTTTCGCTGATTTCAATACTATAATTTCTTCTGAACCTATGATAGTCGTTAGAATTCCAAATATTGAAGAGGAATGGCAGCAGGGAACAGAACACATTATCGAGTGGGTGAGTTCTAGTTTCAACGATAATGTAAAGATCGAGTTGCAAGATGAGACTTCTGAAGAACGAGAAGTGCTTGCAGCATCTACAGAGAATGATGGTGAATGGACTTGGGATATTCCATTAGAACAACTTTTAGGGGATTATAAAATTGTGATCTCTGATGCGGTTGATGGTAATCCCATTGATGAAAGTAATAACCCATTTCACATTATTGAACCAACTACAGATTATACAATATATGAAATACAATATTCTACAACAGGTCCATCTCCTCTTGAGGGCGTACAAGTTATTACATATGGGATTGTAACTGCTGTTGGTGATTATGGCTTTTTTTTGCAGGATGGAACTGGAGCCTGGAACGGGATATTTGTTTATGAATATGGTACTACGATTAGTCAGGGTGATGAGATTGATATTACTGCTACAGTAGCAGAATATTATGACAAAACAGAATTAGCTGATATTGAGGAATATATTGTTCTCACAAGTGGGAATCTTCTTCCCGAAGCTATTTCCCTGTCCACGATAAATGTAAATCAGGAAGATTATGAAGGTGTGCTTGTGCAAGTTAATAATGCAGAATGTATCGATGATAGTTTGGGTAATGGTGAGTGGCTGGTAGATGATGGCTCGGGTGAAATAATAATAGGTGATCTGATGTATGCTTTTGTTCCTGAAATTGGAGAATTCTACGATATTATTGGTGTTGTTGATTACTCTTATAGTTCATTTAAAATTGAACCACGCTACTCGAATGACATAAACATTACCTCGTCAGTTCAGGAAAGTATTGTAAATATTGATTTTGATTTATATAATTATCCAAATCCATTTAATCCATCTACAACGATTTTTTTTGAATTAACCGCAAAGAATGCTAAGAATGCAAAGATAACAATCTATAACCTGAAAGGTCAGAAAGTGAAGAATCTTTCCCCGAGCTTGTGTCATCCTGAGTTTATCGAAGGACAAGGGGAAACACAATATAGCGTTACTTGGAATGGTCATGATAATAATGATCAACCAGTAAGTTCAGGAATATATTTTTATAAATTAATTTCCGGAGATTTTAAGCATACTAAGAAAATGCTTTTGCTAAAATGATCAAATTCTGCGAATAAATTTCCCGTAACCAGGTTTCTGTAAAATACCTTTTCCTATATCAAATACGATCTTTCCGCGAATGATTGTTTTATCTATTGAGCAGGAAAATTCTGTGTTATTAAATGGCGAATACTTACCTTTTGAATGGATCTGGGACTCATCAACCAGATAAGGTTTATTTAGGTTAATAATTGTAAAATCTGCATCAGTTCCAATTTGCAAACTTCCTTTTTCAGGAAATAATCCATAACGTTTTGCTGCGTTTTCTGAAGTTAATTCTATCATCCTTTTTAGAGCTACTTTTTCTTTAAGATAAAATTCAGAGAAAAGGTATGGAATCATTAGTTCTATTCCCGGTATTCCATTATAAATTTTTGAAAAATCCTCAAACCTTTTATTTTTTTCATAATCACATCCAGCATGATCGGTCGTAATAAAATCAAGTGCTCCAGTCTTTAAACAATTCCTCAAGAAATCTCTGTCCTCATCATATTTTACAGGAGGTGCAGTTTTAAGTTTTCCTTTTAGAATTGGAAGGTCTTTGGATGTAAATTGCAGATAATGAGGGCAGGATTCGAAGGTGACTTCGAATTGCTTTTTGCTTTCCAAGATCAGCTCCGCCGCTTCTTTGCTGCTGATATGAACAAAGTGGACTTTGTTCTTTTTGCCGAGAGATGAGATGATTTTTTTAACTGCTTCCACCTCAGCTTTCACGGGTCTGGTCTTCACATAATTTTCCGGTAATTTCATTTGTTCATCTGTTAATTCGTGAATAGAATTCCTGATAATATTTTCATCTTCGGCATGAAAAGCAAAAATGATTTCTGGAAATTGTTTGAAAACATTTTCGATATCTCTATAGGAAAGAGCTGCAAATGTTTTCATACCCGAAATTGTATAAATTTTAAACCCTACAACTCCGGCATCCCAGAGTTCATGGATCATTTCATAATCTAATGGTAGATCATTTTTTCTAATTCCACCCCAAAGAGCAAAATCTATAACAGCCTTAGGCTCGACAGCTACCAGTTTTTTGTTTAAGTTTTCATGGTTTGTTACTGCAGGGATGGAGGTGCATGGCATATCAATAATGGTAGTAATTCCTCCGCAGGCTGCGGCTGTCGTGCCGGAAGTAAAATCTTCACGATCAGTAAATCCCGGATCATTGAAATGCACATGAGCATCAATAGAACCAGGTATAAGTAATTTTCCATGGAGATCGATAACTTCAACCCCTTTTTCTGGTTTTATATTATTCCCAATTTGTATGATCTTTTCATTAAAAGATATATCAGATATATGTGTCTTTTCTCCATCTAAGATAAGTGCATTCTTTAAAATTATCATCTTAACCTCAAATAGAAGAGAAATTTGCGGTAAAATATTGTCAACTTAATAATAGATTTAGAAATATCTGATAAGTCATTTGACAAAAAAGATAACTCTATAGAATTAACATTGTTAAAACTATTAGTAGCAAAATCATATAGTTCTAAGAAAGAGGTATTATGTTTTATAATGAAATTTTAAGCAAAATGCTAAAAGAAGAAAAAAATCCTGTTAATAAAATGTATCTTCATGAAATTTATATTAAATGGAATAAGATTTCAAAGGCAATTGAATCGAGCAATGGATCGAACAAAGAAATTGTTGAAATGCTCAATGTTTTTCGAGATTCTATAACAAACAGTAAATATAAATTTAATAAACTTAATATTAAAGGATTTACTGAAGACTCTCCAATATTTTCTGTGAATTACCTTCATGACCTTGTTTCTGTAATTATGAAGAGACAGAGTATAATTAATCACACAGGTATTTTTTGGGGATGCGGTAATTTCAATATGAATTACGTATTTTCTCCTACTAGTTTTAATACATTGGCAAAGAATCTTCATTTCAAACAATCTATATCTCCGGAAGTGCTTTTACTAGGTCAAAAAATTGATCTTCATTATCGTGTTTCCGGTAAAAGGAATTTTGAGAAACATACGAGTATTTTCCCGTTAATAGTATTCCATACTTTCAAAATTCTTGGAAATGAGAATATGTTATTTCTAGATCATCTTGCTGGTCTCTCTAAAAATGCGTTCAGTAAATCCAGAGCAATTATATTAACCGAGAAATTGGAAAAAGGCTTTATCCCAGATCTTGTTCCAACTAATATTGATCATCTATGCGTATTAACAAAAGAAAATAATAATAAAATTTCTATAGAAGTTGTGAACGAATTAGAAAAACTTTTAAATGAAATATTAATTGAAGAGCATACAGTTTCAAGAAATATATTAAATACTGGCATAATTACAAAGCGGAGATAAAATGAGCAATTCAAAAATTTCAGAATCAATGAAAATAAAATTAGATTCAATTTTACCAGATTATCCAGAATTTAAAGATGGAATTCGTCGAGCACCTCGTCGTGAAATGAATCTGAATAAACCGGAAATTGAACTTGCACTAAAAAACGCATTGCGTTACATTCCAGAAGTGTTACACGAAGCAATCGCCCCAGAATTTCTGGATGAACTAATAGAGCACGGTCATATTTACGGTTATCGTTTCCGACCGAAAGAAAAAATTTATGGTAAACCAGTAGAAGAATATAAAGGGAAATGTCTGGAAGGAAAGTCCTTTCAGGTAATGATAGATAATAATTTAGATTTTGCAACTGCGCTTTATCCTTACGAACTTGTAACTTATGGTGAAACCGGTGCTGTTTGCCAAAACTGGATGCAATACCTTCTCATAAAGAAATATTTGGAGAACCTTACCCATGAAAATACACTTGTAGTCATGAGTGGACATCCTCTCGGTTTATTCAGATCTTCGCCCAATGCTCCACGCGTGATCAATACAAATGGCTTGATGATAGGTGAATTTGATAATCAGGCAGATTTT
The DNA here is from genome assembly GCA_029932755.1 of Candidatus Cloacimonadota bacterium. Lineage (GTDB taxonomy): Bacteria > Cloacimonadota > Cloacimonadia > Cloacimonadales > TCS61 > Tenebribacter. The sequence goes on from JAOZPK010000015.1 coordinate 8,824, forward strand.
AATCGTGCGAATGCCCTTGGTGTTGCAAATTATGGTCAGATGACAGCCGGAGGCTGGATGTATATTGGACCTCAGGGTATTGTGCATGGAACCTATAACACAATCCTTATTGCTGGAAGAATGAAACTCGGTGTTCCTGCAGATGGAGATTTAAGAGGTAAATTATTTGTTTCATCCGGTTTAGGCGGAATGAGCGGTGCACAACCGAAAGCAGTTGAAATTGCTAATGGAGTTGGTGTTTTTGCTGAGGTTGATTTATCCAGAATTGAAACACGTCATGAACAAGGTTGGGTTGGAAAAGTTGTAAAATCTCCAGAAGACACATTTGCAATGGCTGTAGAATATGTAAAAAACAAGCAAAGTGTTTCTATAGCTTATCATGGAAATATTGTTGATCTTTTAGAATTTGCGGTGAAAGAAAATATTCATATCGATCTTCTTTCTGATCAGACTTCTTGTCATGCAGCTTATGAGGGTGGATATTGCCCGCAAAGTCTCACCTTTGATGAACGCACAAAAAAATTATCTGAAAACCGAAAAGAATTCTGTGAGCTAGTTGATAAATCTTTAGAAAGGCATTTTAGAGCGATAAAGAAACTTGTCGCAAACGGAACCTATTTTTTCGATTATGGCAACAGCTTTATGAAAGCTGTTTACGATGCTGGTGTGAAAGAGATTTCTAAGAATCCGGAAAACACGTACGATGGTTTTATCTTTCCAAGTTATGTAGAAGATATGTTGGGTCCTGAACTTTTTGATTTTGGTTACGGTCCGTTCCGCTGGGTTTGTCTATCAGGAAAGGTAGAAGATCTAGTAAAAACAGATAATGCAGCAGCAGAGATAATAAAAAATCTTCGTGCAGAACTGCGTTATCAGGATATGGATAATTATGTATGGGTTCGTGATGCGATGAAAAATAAGTTAGTTGTTGGAACACAAGCTCGCATACTTTATCAGGATGCACCTGGAAGGCTTGCTATCGCTCTTAATTTTAATGATATGGTTCGCAAAGGTGTAGTTGGTCCAATTATGCTTGGTAGAGATCATCATGATACGGGCGGAACAGACTCACCATACAGAGAAACTTCAAATATTAAAGACGGTTCTAATATTATGGCAGAAATGAGTACTGAATGTTATGCAGGAAATGCTGCACGTGGGATGAGTATGGTTACGCTTCATAATGGTGGTGGCGTTGGAATTGGTAAGGTTTCTAACAGTGGATTCGGTATGGTTTTAGATGGAAGTGAAAGAGTAGATTTTATTCTTGAGAGAGCCTTCCCATGGGATGTTATGTGTGGAGTTGCTCGACGTGCATGGTCGAGAAATGAAAATTCTATCAAAACAGCTATTGAATATAATGAAGAATTTAATAAAACTGATCACATTACACTTCCCTTCATTCCCAAAAAAGGATTAATTGAGAAAATAGTAACTGAGAAGATAAAGAATAATCTGATAATTTAACCCACAGGTAAATGTAATAAATTAATTTTTATTAAAATGATGTTGACAAATTAGTTAGCGTTTATTTTTTGTGTTCGTGTGATTAGAAATTCTAATACGTGAAAAATTTATCCCATAGTTTTATGGAATTAATTGTGTAGTATTAAAATGATTTCACTTGGGATAAATCCCGCAAAATTAGTAGGAGAAAGAAAAATGAAAAACGGCACAGTAAAATGGTTTAACGAGAAAAAAGGTTTTGGTTTTTTATCATGTGAAGATGGTAACGATTATTTTTGTCATCATTCAAACATTAGTGGTGATGGATTCAAAACACTTAACGAAGGCGAAAAAGTAACTTTTGACGTTGAAGAAAGCGATAAAGGTCCAAGAGCCATAAACGTTACAAGAGTTTAACTCTAAAAAAATCAGTAAAAGCTCGATCAAAAGATCGAGCTTTTTTTTTGCTCAACTTAACCCTAACTTATAATTAAATCCATAACCTGGTTGTTCTGCTTCAGAATATTTATATCTTTTTTGTAATCTATTAAAAGTATTTTGTGATGGTTTCACATGAGAGAGATCAATTAGAAACCTACGGAAACCTTGTTTGTGAATATCATCTTTATATTGAAAGAGTGAGACAGGTAATTCAGGAATAACGATTGTAATACCATCACGTACGGTTTTCCTAAATAAATGATCTCTATCTTTGAAATGAGAATAGCCATCAGGATCAGGTTTGCTCATTTTTATAGGCATTCTTGAATGAAATAATTCAGGGTAAAAATAAAGAGGAACAATTCCATTCCTATCTTTACCGGCTATAAGATTTTCATAATCAAATTCATATGGGTAAATATATAAAGCAACATTGTCTTCTTTGATGAATTGGATCGCTGCATCATTAAGCATGTACACATTTTCATTTACGGATGACCTAATTCCAATTGGCAATAATAATTTTTGTGATATATGACTTATCATGAAATTCTTAATTCCCTGTCGTGAAAAATTCAAACAAAGATCACGATAATAGCTTACATCATCTTCAGGTATGAACTTTGGAAGTTCTATTATGAACTTATGAATATTCTTTCTCATAAACGGTGATCTTAGATCAAGTTGGCGCCATTCGCTTTTAGTTAAGTTCAAGATGAGTTGATCGAATTTATCCAGATACAATTTACGTAACCAGCGTAATGAATTGATCCGAATAAATAATTCATCACGATGTATCTGTTTCCCAGAACCAATTCTATTAAGGATGTTTTGCTTTTTCTTTGTTGGCAGAGAAAGATTTAACCTTTTGCCATCTAATTTAAATTTTGTGCGGAATTTTTCTGTAGGTGCTCCAATTAAAAAGACTTTATCACCTTTCATAAAACTTTCTTGTGTAAAATTCAGATTAACAATTTCACCACTTTCTATTTCAGTAAAACCATATTCAGTTTTTAACTTTATTGCCTTGCTATCCATTCCGTTCTGGGGTTGAACACGGATTCGATAGTTTTGTTTAAGCTCTTCAGAGGTTGTGAAAGAAAATTCGGTTCCCTTGGTTTTAGTTACCTCACCAATATAAATCCCGATGAATGGATTCTCAGTGATGGCATTTGATACATTTCCACCCAAAAAATAGGAAGTTTTTTCTCTTCCCATGTCATAAGAAAGAAGTTGCTTTGCTTGCTCCATTCTGCTGGGGTCATCAATAACCATACGATATGCTTTGGCAACTCGATTAACATATTCTGCAGATTTCATTCTTCCCTCAACTTTTAGTGATGAGATCCCCAACTTCATAAGTTCGGGTACTATTTCGATCTGCTGATTATCTTTTAAACTAAAGAAATAATCTTCTTTCTCTTCAGATTTGAATGTCCTTCTACAAGGTTGTCTGCATTGACCCCTGTTTGCGCTCATACCCCCTAAAAAACTGCTGAAAAGACATAAGCCTGAGAAGGAATAGCATAAGGCTCCATGCGTGAATATTTCTAACTCGATTCTACTTTTCTTGCTAATTATCTTCATTTCTTCCAATGTAAGCTCTCTTGCCATGATCACACGTTCAAAGTTTTTACGTTTGGCAAACTCGGCTCCAATTGAATTGTGAAAAGCCATTTGTGTGCTGGCATGAAGTATTATATCAGGAAAGAATTTACGCACAAGATAATATACACCCCAGTCCTGGATTATTATTGATGAGAGGGATGTTTGAGAAACCTGATAAAGCACATCAAGCAGCTCAGGAAGTTCAGAATTTTTTATGAGTGTATTAAGTGTTAAATATACTTTAGTTCCATATCTTTTTGATTCGGTTAAAATAGATTGTAGTTGCTTGAGCGTAAAATTTTTTGCTCTGTTACGTGCATTAAAATGTCGAAGCCCTAAATATACAGCATCAGCACCGCCTTCTACAGCAGCATAAAATGCTTCAGTATTTCCAACAGGAAGGAGTAATTCAGGTTTCTTCATATTCTTTCAAGAAGCACAATGGCTGTTGCACTGATACCTTTACCATCACCGCTTATTCCCAAATTTTCTTCTGTAGTTGCCTTAATGGAAATATTAAAAATATCAGTTTGCAGATCGGAAGCTAGATTTTCTCGCATCTGCGATATATAGTTTTGCAATTTTGGTTTTTGAGCACATATTGTTGCATCTAAATTTCCAATTCTATGATCTAACTTCTGCATTATTTCATAAGTTTTTCTTAGTAATATTCTACTATCAATATTTTTATAGATATCATCTGTATCAGGAAATAGCTGCCCAATATCTCCTTTGGAAAGAGCTCCTAAAATGGCATCAATAACTGCATGAATGAGAACATCAGCGTCAGAATGACCAAGTAATCCTTTTTCAAAAGGGATATCTACTCCACCTAAAATTAACTTCCGATTCTGTTCCAACTTATGAACATCATATCCATATCCAATTCGCATATTAACACTCCATTTTCAATTTATTTAATCCACAGTTATTGATTTTGAAACATTCTTAGGTACATCGGGATGAACACCATGATCTTTAATACATAATCTATCCAAATATTCCATTTTCTTTATGCTCATTTTAAGTGCTAACAATTGAAGGACAATTGTAGATGAAAAAGTTGTCATCAATGAATCACCTGTTTTTGGCAGAATGATATATCCCCATCCGTAATATCCTTCATCATAGGGGTTTAGATGAGCATTTTCTAAAAGCTTATCGTTCTCTTCTGCTATAATGAATGTGTCGCCACCTCGGATTTTATGAGTATTGATCTGTGAAATCGTTAAGTTAACATCTCTTTCATCCGGTCCAGTAACATAGATAAGCGGATAATTTCTATAGGCATTTTCAAAGAAGTCATAATCCTCAATTGTCTCCTTAAAAAGCTTCAATGCTTTTTGTGAAAGATTGAAGGGATAAGATCTTGAAAAAACATAATTACTTATGGCAAGAGTGATCTTTTTTCGCTCCTCATATGAGATATTCCTCTTTTCAGCGAGTTCTTCCATTTCTTTGATTATCTTATTATAATGCTTTATTATTGCTTTAATATTCTTTATTCCAAAAACAGTATTCTTTCCTAAAATTGTATTTGGACCGTGCTTAAACTCGGAAGCTTCTCCACCTTCAGTATGATTCAGTACAGTTTCCCGAATTTTGAGTGCACCTTCTTTGGCTACTCCTGTTATTTTGGTTGCCAGTATATGCATTGAAGGTTCCATATAAATTTTTCCGGCTACAAATTCAATTTGCTCTTTTGTAGTCTGGATAGTTCCCTGGATCAATTGTGGGATATTATCTATTGAATTCCGGCGGAAATCAACTATTCTTTTCAATTTGCGATATTTGGAAGAACTCTCATCTTCTATATTATTCAACTTCATCTCAGCAACTTTAACAGCGAGATAATAGAATAAAGTAATTTGATTTATAAAGCTCTTGGTTGCCGGAACTGCGATCTCAGGACCACATGAGATAGGAATGGAAACATCACTTTTCTCCTGACCCAGAGTTGAATTCATATTATTTACTAACACAACTTTTTTAATATCCATATCAGAACGTTCAATATCGTTAAAGATATCAACAAGGTCTTTGGTTTCACCACTTTGAGAAACACCAATTATTACATCATTATTCTGAAGACTTTTTGAATATTGACCTCTGAAATTTCCTGGCAAAATTGGAATAACTTCAATATTGGCAATCTCGTTAAAAAATAGTGCTGCAACCAATGTAGCATGATAAGAAGTTCCGCAAGCTATTGTATAAATATTACGATTATTCTTACATGTATTCTCAACTATAGAAATAAAATGCTTAACACTTTCATTAAATTCATTTACGTCAATCATTTCGGAAATTGAATCTAATGCTTTTGCAAGGAGAAGACGCTTTTTGTTAAATTCAGGATTCATTAATTCTAAAAACAGATTCATATCACTTGAGAAAAAGTATTTCTTTTTAAAATTCTTCTTTACCAGCTCATTATATATTGCTGTGTAATTTTGTTTTATCTTTTCATAAAAATCTTCAGCAATTTTAGATTCAGCAAATTCTGTAAATATTTTCTGTTGCTTTTCAAAATCATCTATTTCAGTTATTTTTTTATGTAGCTTTTCTTTTTCAATAAGGATATTCTCTTTTTTAAGCAATTCAAGCATTCTCCTGCCTGTATTAGACCCCCCCTTAAATAGTTTAATAAGTTTACCAGAAGATTCAGTTTCTGCATAGATTTCTTGTTCCATGAAATGCTTAAAAGGAGGCAAAAGCTCTGTATCTTCTGCTCTTAATTTTGAACGAACAGCATTTTTTGAGATTGTATCACCAGGTTTATATTTAAGATCATCCTGTCCGGCACGTTTAACTTTCAGAGCCTTAAATGCGAAAACACTATATTTGTTATTTTGGAATTCAATACATTCACCTTCTCGCAGATTGATAAGCATTTTTGTGAATTTTAACACTGCTGTAAGGTCGGATGATGCCAAACCAAATTTATTGTGATCCATTTCTCCGATACCAAAATATAAACTACTTCCTGCTTTGATCGCCCAACTTGTCTCTGTGAGGGGATCTACAATAACTGCTGCATAAGAACCTACTATTTTCTCGGATCCAAGAATTATGGCTTTTCTCATGCATTGTTTTCTGCTCTTCTCAATTTTGCGTTTAGAACTTTCAATTTTACTCAGTTCATTTTCAAAATAGTGTTCAATAATATGAACAAGCATTTCTCCATCGTTGTCTGAAACGACATTATGTCCTTCTGAAAGTAGGAAATTTTTAAGCTCACGGGTATTTGTAATATTTCCATTATGAGCCCCATAAATAAATTTTTTACATTTCACGATATGAGGTTGTGCATTTTTTCTGGTTACACTTCCAAAAGTTGCCCAGCGCACCTGTCCGCAGAATATTTTTCCACTTTCTTTCTCAATTCCTAAAGTTTTAACTAAAGTGCTTGGTGCACCTACATCTTTGAGTAATATTACTTCCATTTTATCCTTTTGAAAAACCGCACCGGTTGAATCATAACCTCGATATTCAAGTGCTTTCAATAGAGTTGATGCATATTCACCAAGTTTAAGTGTTGTTTTGAACATACTTAATCCCAGCACTCCACAGCCAATTCCAAAAATAGGAATTGAAATTGCTATTTTCAGATCTTTCAATCTGCTTGTTTTCATTTATTCTCTCCTAAAAGGTTATTTTTTATTATGAATTTTGCGATTTCAAGGTCAAATAGATCTGTGATCTTGAAATTATGTGAAGAACATTCTAAGGTATATACGGTATGTCCAAAATGTTCAAGTAAGGCTGCGTCATCTGTATAATAAAGGTCTATTTTTTTTGCATCATTATGACATTGTTTTATTAATTTATATTGGAATACCTGCGGAGTAAATGCATTAACTAGATCTTTTCTTTGTATGGTTGTTACTACCTTATCTTGTTTGATCTTTTTTATGGTATTTTTCACTTTGCTGATAGGAATCACAGCTTTTTTTTGTTGTGCTTTTTTTATCAGGTTGGAGATATCAATTTGTGAAATAAAGGGCCGAACACCATCATGAATAAGGACAAGATCAGTATCTTTGTGACAGGTGACGAGTGCATTGTAAACCGAGTCTTGACGCTGCTTTCCACCTGCGATAATTGAGATGGAAGAATTTTGATATTCCCTTTCAATAATCATCTTATAAATTTCAATCTCGTCTTGAGGTAGGGTGATAATGATCTGGTTAATATCTGGATGACTGGCAAATTTATCTATTGTCCAGAATAGAAGGGGGCGATCCATTATTTCTATGAACTGCTTCTTCTTTTCACTCTTTATTCTTGTTCCGCTACCACCGGCAGTGATTATTACGATGTTCTTCATTTTATCTCCGGTAACCAGAGAATAAGTTCAAATATGCAGGTCAAGAAAAAGTAAGTAAATATAGAAACCTTGAAAAGACTTAATTAAATTTTTTTTCTCATTTAGTCTTTTCAAGGTTAATTTATCAGCAAAATTATCTTTTGCTTATGCTTTATTCATTTGTGCGATAGCATTTTCTGCAGCTTTAATGAGCACATATTTGGTTGGAGCCGTAGTAAGAAGTGGATGTGTACCGATCTGGAATGAAATTAGTTCGTAGATAGTTACACGTTTTTGAATAGCCAGACCGATAATATTAATAAGTTCTCCAGTTGATTTTCCACCGCAAATTTCTCCGCCGATGATAGTACCATTTTTAGGTGAGACAATTAACTTTATAAATAATTTGGAAGTACCCGGCAGTGTTCCAGGATGTCTGTCAACATCTTCAAATTTACCAACGATATAACTGATATTTGCATTATGAGCAGTTTGTTCGATAGCTCCTGCCGAAGCAAATGCAATATTATTTATTTCTGTTGAGAATATGGAAATTATACCCTGGAAATTACGCAATAGATTAATATGATAAAGGTTATATCCCAAAATTCTGGCTTCAGCAGTTGCTGTGGAAGCCAACATGACACTATCGGAACGACCGGTAATAAAACCAATAGCTGATGAACAATCTCCTACCGCAAAAATATCTTTTATTCCGGTGCGCATATAACGATCGACATCTATGGCGCTATTATCATCAAGTGCCAAACCGCAATATCGAGCCAGATTGGAATTTGGTTTATAACCAATGGAAGCTATAACCAGATCTGCTATAATTTCAGTTCCATCATCTAAAAGAACAGCTTTTACATGCCCTTTCTCACCTAAGATTTGCTTTACTGCGTTACTTGTGAATAGGTTAATGTTTGTTGCCCTGATAACTTCATCTGCACGAGCAGCCATATCTTCTGAAAAAGCATAATATAGACAGAATTTTTCCATTTCTACCAGCGACACTTTTTTATCAGAATACTTAGCTAATTGTTCTGCAACTTCTACTCCGATAAAGCCTCCACCGATCACAATAATATTTTTAGCCTTGTCAGTTTTTGCTTTTAAAGTTTCAATATATTTGTATTTTTTGAGAATATATTCCACACCTTCAAGATCGTAACCATTAATAAAAGTAGGTATCACCGGAACAGAACCGGTAGCAAAAACAAGCTTATCAAAATGAAAATCTATTCCCTTTTCAGTCGATAGGATTTTAGTTTTAGTATCAATTTTTCTAACATAATCAATTAATACTTCTCCACCAGCATCTATAAATGGTTTAGGTCCCATAGCATTCTGGGAAATATCATCTAAATCATGGAAAACATAAGGGATTCCACAAGGGACTAATTCTTTCTCTTCTCCTTTGATCATTAAAAAACTTTTCTCGGGATTTTGTTTTATTCCTGTTACTCCTGTGATGATACCTGAAGGACCACCACCAATAATAATTACATCATAATTTTTCATTTTGAACTCCTTTATTATTTTTTTGATAAAACTTATACTCTTTTATAATACACTTAGCAATAATCTCTTTTGAGTGTATTCGGTTAACCTTTATCCTGTGGTATTGGATCAAATCCTTCCCATACAATTTTACGAAAATTAATTGGGTCAGTATTTCCCTCGGTATTTATAAGCAAAACTTGAGATTCTTCATTTAGCTTCAATTTTTCTTTTAATGGTTTTAACTCAGGATTTTCCATGATCTCCATTAATGTGCTTAGGGTTACAGCTCCCGATTCTCCTGACACAATAAATGGATCTTCTTTTAATGGAACTGCATAAACTCTCATGCCTTTTGCTGCAATGTAATCTGGGACAGAGATAAAACAATCTGCCGCTTCGCTAAGAATTTGCCATGCTATCGGACTAGGATCTCCGCATGCCAACCCTGCCATGATTGTATCTAATTTACCTGGGAAATTATGTGGTTTCCCATCATTTTTTTTCATCGAATCAAACAAGCAGGCAGCTTTATCTGGTTCCACAACGATACTAATTGGAGCGTTGTCTTCTAATAAACTTTGATAATATCCGATAACAGATGCAGCAAGAGCTCCAACTCCGGCTTGCACAAAAATATGGGTTGGTCGGATTAATCCCTGTGCTGCAAATTGTTCCTGAATTTCCGATATCATGGTAGTATAGCCTTGCATAATCCAAGTAGGAATTTCTTGATATCCTAACCATGAAGTATCTGAAATTATCTCCCAATTATATTTCTTAGCATCCATATTTATTTGATCAACTGCATCATCGTAAGTTCCATTAATAATTTTTACTTCTGCTCCATAACTGCGAATTGCATCAATACGAGGTTGCGAAGTTTTTTTATGAACATAGATCACTGATTTGTGACCAAGCTTATCTGCTGCCCAGGCAACGCCTCTTCCATGATTACCATCTGTAGCCGAAGCAAAAGTAATGTAACCTGTTTTTTCTCGAAATTCAGGAGAAATCAATTGTTTGTAATTTAACACTTTATTTGTTAATCCTACTTTCTTTTTGAGGAAGCGATAAATTGCATAAGAACCACCAAGTACTTTAAAAGAGTTTAAGCTGAGTCTGCTTGATTCATCCTTTACCCAAATTCCTCCAAGGTGAAGCATCTCTGCCAGACTTGATAAATTTTTGAGTGGAGATATCCTATATCCTGAGATTTCACGATGGAATGATCGTGTTATTGAATTTATTTCCTTAGGAAAAAGTTCATTACATTTTATGTGTTTTCCATAATCTGGATGTTGATTTGATAACCATTTGATCTTTGTTTTCATAATTACTCCTTCTTTCTCATTTACTTAAATAATTTTTATTCGAGAGCATTAAAATAAATGGGATAGATGCAATAGAGATGATGGCACAGAACTGATAAGTTATTATCAATCCAAAGCTATCACCTAAAAATCCGATTAATAAAACCATAAGTGAGCTAACCCCAAAACTTATCGTCATATAAATTCCATTGATGAATGCTGGGTGCTCGGAATCAGTGTCTTGTACGAGTGCCAGCAAAACCGGACCGGATGCAAAAAGAAAAAATCCCATCACAAATAGAAGTGGGATCATGAAACTGCCATTTAAAGAAATGAAGATCCACATTAAAATAGGATTAATAATTGAAGTGATAAGCAATGTATTTTTCCTGCCGAATTTATCTGAGATGGGACCGGCAAAAAAAGTTCCGATAGCTCCTGAGAATTGTAATACAGCAAGTGATATTCCTGCCAGCCACAAACTGTTCCCTTGCTGTGTTAGAAATGTTGGGAGATAAAGTGTGAGTGCTAATTTCATAGCTGTTCTAAAGATTGTAATTCCAAAGATTATCATAAAGAAGGGAATAAGTTTTTTAAATGTTTCTTTCGCTCCGGTCTCTTTCTTCTTTTTCTGGAAATCCTTATTGATACTAATATTTCTTAGTTTTAGGTAAAGAATAATGGACGCGATAATTCCCAATGGCATCACTCGCCATGAACCTTCTAAACCCCACCATGAAATTGCTGCAGTAATTAAAAGTGGACCTAGAGTCCTAGCAAGTTCTCCACCCAGCATATAATAACTCATACCCTTTCCGACCTGATCTGCCGAAACATGCTTTATCATAACAGGAGAAGGCACATGAAAAAGTGTATTGCTGATTCCTGCTACAAATAGCAGAATTAGCAGGATTGGATAACTGGGAGCTGTTCCCAACAAACTCATGGTGATACCGGTGATTGCCGGAGTGATGATAATGAAATAACGTACACAAACTCGATCTGCGATCAAACCAACAAATGGATTAAAAAGTGAAGGAAGTTTTCTGGTTACATCCAGAAGTCCTGCCATTGAAAGTGAAATACCTAGTTTTGAAATTAAGAGGGGGAGAAGCGGAGCTAAAAATGCTGAATAAATATCATGTGATAGATGCGCAAAAGATACCGTTAATACATTTCCAAACTGAAATTTCTTCTTGTTTTTCATATTAATTAATATTTGTGTTTATCTGTCTCAATCAGTGGTCAATGATTCTTTATCATTTAGAAATCTATTTACAAATTCTGCTTCATCTCCGAATTCCACAAAATCTTTTTGGTGAGGAGGCTCAATAAAACTATCATTACTTTCGTGTTTTATAGCACACCAATATTCTTCTGTATCCCCTGTAATCTTTACCGCATAAGCCAAAACGCCATTCGCATAACCACAATAAACACATCGTAATTTATCGGGGAATGATAAATAATTTAATTTATGACGATCAATTTTAATGTATTTTTTTCTATCTACAAGAGGCAGTTGAAATATTCTAAAACTAATCTGATGATAGATTTCCAATGCTATATCAAAAACAATAAAAAAGATAAACATTCCCCATATAAACGGAATTGAAAGAATACTTGAAAGCTCTCTTTCCGGATATTTTTTGTATTCCATAATTCTCTCCTTTTATTACCCGCTAAACACACGAAAGTTATAAAAAATAAATTTAATACATTATTTTTTTCTTTTTGCGTATTTAACAGGTTCTTCTAATTAAAATCCTGCCAATAATCCAATTATTCCTACGATTGCACCAAAGATAATATTTACCGTTTTCACAGCCAGAAATCCTCGTTTGGATTCCGCCAGCATTGGCAGCATGCCATGTCCATCTTGAACGATAGAACTTGCCAGCAATATACTGAAAGGAATTGTTCCCGAAGCAAATAATGTAACGAAAACTAGATGAGGACCAGATTCTGGAATGATGCCAATTAATAGAGCAACGGCTAAAACAATAAACATATTACTAGCTATCCAATCGTTAATATTAATGAATTGAAGAAGAATATTAACTATGAGAAGCGTTCCAAAAGTCCAGAGGAATATCTTTGGAATATGAACTTTAACAATATGTTCCCAGAGATGCTCTTCTAAAAAATGTTCCGGTACGGTGATTACAATAAATAAAGCTATTAATGATGTTAGCATGATAGTTATTTTTATCCAATTCCACTTTTGTGGACCAATTTCACCGGAAATTGTTCCTAACAAAAATATTGTAATAATAATGATCATCAAAATCCGTGGAATTGATGTTCTCTTAAAATTTGAGAAAAGATTTTTATGTGGGATACAATCACATTTTTCTTCTATATGCAGAGGAAATTTATTATGAGCAAATTTCATTTCAAAATGTTTTGAAGTGGAAAATTTATCTGTGATAAATCCAGCAATAATTCCAATTACAAAAATGATAATCGTAAGAAGAATTGCTTTTCGTGGAAACATTGCAAGCATAATAAAAGCTTCATCTCCACTGGTTGCAATCATAGCAGTTACAACTGCTCCAAAAGATATAATGCGATGAGAAAATAAAGTAACGGCTGTAAATGCACCGAGACATCCAGGGATAGCACCCAAAAAAGCTGCCAGAAAATATTGTTTCCATTTGGATTCAGCAAGGTTATTCTGCCACAATCCCTTGGTTTGGACATTAATATATTCAATGATGAGCATCATCACAAACACAAAACCTGTAATCATTAATGCGTGTTTTAAAACTTCGATTAATATTCTCACTTTTCCGTAACCTCAAATATATTATTCGATTTATCTTTAATAAAAACAAGATTAAAATTCTTTCTTGGAATTATCTTGCAAGTATAATTATTATTTTTTTTACTATTTTTTTCAAATTTACAATCAGGATGATTGTGCTACATTCATTCCTTTCAAAATTATATCATTTCCTTTTTCCTTCAGGTTTCTGGCAATAACCGGACATTTTGCTTTCAGCAGAAAAAAAACTGATCTGCTCACATTGGAAAGTCCTTCATAATTTCCCTGACCTTTACTGATAATCATATCTGCGTTTTTGAATTTTTCAAGAAAATTATTGTTGCAGTAATCTAAAACTGTTCCGGGAGCAATTGTGCCGGAAGATATTACTTTTGCTATTTTATCAATTCCAATTTGTTTTGCTTCTTTAAGAGTAACGTCATTAATTACAGGAATTTCCCGAACTACGAAAGTTACCGGTTTTTCTAGTTCTTCGATCAGAATTTTATCAAAAACTGCTTCTCCCGAATTGTCCCCGATGTAGAGGATTTCTTTTGCTTTATTCAATTCCTGCTTAAAAAATTCGTAATCAAAAATGGCAAATTCCTGATGCAGAATTTTTTCAATATCTTCTACAATACTAAATTCTTTATCAACACCAAGATCGATCACATTACCAGCAACTGCAAGCCGAATAGCTGTTAAAAGACTGTCATCGGATTTTTTAACTTTTTGTTTTAATTCTGGATATAAATGCAGAGCATGTTCGATATTCTTCTCTTTGATTTTTTGGTAAGGATCATTATTTCCTGTGATCTCGCTGATTATTTCATAAATTATTGCACCTGTTTCGGGAGGAGTATTTTCCATTGGAATTTTTTGGATCAGCATTCCAACTTCATCTAACAATTTCTTAATTTTTTGTTCATCATTTGTAGCAATTCGTCCTGCCCGCAGAGCTTGATTCATAAAACAAGGCAGACAATCAAGATATGTTTTCATTTGTTTTTCTCCCGAAAGACTTCGGGACAATTCGTTTTTGACCAAGTTTTAAGAATTTTCTTGTTCCACCGCCATTTTCTATAATTTCCAGAATGCGCTCATCGAATTTATTAAAAGTAGAACCAAATATCATTTTAATATTCCGATATTGCAGAATTTCTTCAGCCATAATCGAGGAAGGACCTAACATAAAAATATTGCAATTATCATTTATCTCATTAATTATATCTAAAAAAGTTAGATTAAAAATAGAAGTTGAAGTTAAAATAACAGCATCTGCTTCCTGAAGCATTTGCTTTTGCTTAGACATTGACGTGAGAATATTATCGGATTTTTTGTAATCAAAAACTTTAAGCGGAATGCTATTTTTTTGGAATATTTCTACAATCGGTTTAAAGAGTCCAATCATCATTATATTATTAAATTTGTGAAAATTAATTGTTTCAAAAATATCACCTATTTTGTATTTAGATGAATAATTAAGAAAAGCATTGTAATATGCATTTAATATAATTCGGTGGGAAAAATTTTTCAGATCCAATTTGAAATAGATATTTTTTCCTGTTTTTACTTGATAGCCTAAATTAGCACAAACACCAATATTGCCATTATTAAGTAGTAATGCCGTATATCTTGTACCGGTTACAACCTTTTTGATGTTTTCAATTTCAAAATTATATTTGTTGAATAATAATTCTAAAGGTTCGATCATAATTTTTTCTTTTTGATCTTGAAAAACAATCCTCGATCAAGATGTTCAGATTCTATTTTCTTGCTGTCGATCAGTTCGCTCAAATATTTATTCAATTCATTCAAATGAATATCCAAAATTTCAGTTAGATCTATATCGGTACATGGTCTTCTCTTAATGGTTTCCAAAATTTGTTCTTCAATATTTTTATTGAAACTTTGTATTTGTTTTCTTGTCTCAGCTTTAGCAATTATTTCTATGGGAAGTGGTTCAAAAAATTCTTTGATTTTTTTAAGTTCTTCTTTAGTAACAGCTTTGACAAAATCTTCTGTTCCGGGCCTGTCAAGCGTGTTTAATTGAATTAGGTCAGGCTGTATTTTCGTAGCAATTTCTTTTAGTAAGGTCAATTCTTCTTTTGTATTATTTAAGTTTGGAACGAAGAAAATTTCCAAATATATTTTACCCTTAAATTCTTTTCCTAATTTAATTAATCCTTCAACAATTTTATCATTATTCAAGTTTTTATTCGGGCGGTTTATTTTAAGAAATGAATCTCTTGAAACTGCATCTAAAGAAGGAAGTAAAACATCAGCACGAGCTACTTCCAATCGTACTTTATCATCCCAGAAGAGTGTTCCATTGGTAATTACAGCAACTTTGTATTCCGAATAATTATCTTTTATAAAATTAATTACTCTGCCTAAACCGCTGTTTAATGTAGGTTCCCCTTGCCCCGAAAAAGTTACGAAATCAAGTTCGGGTTTTTGGTCGAGATAATCTTTAAGCTCGTCTATCACTTCATTTACGGGAATATATTCTTTTCTCTCAATTGTCAGATTGGTGGTTCTACCTACTTCACAATAGATACAATTTAAGCTGCAAACTTTGTGTGGAACCAAATCTACTCCAAGTGATATTCCTAACCTTCGGGATGGTACAGGACCAAATAAATATTTCATTTTTCTTTCCTCAATTTTTTCTTACAAATTATTATCAATCGTCCCATCCGGCAACATATTATCGGGATGATAAACTCCACTTTCTTCCTTCTGATAACGTACACATTTTTTCCAATTTCCGTAACAATATTTTTCTACCCATTTTTTATCCAATTTACCTTGCTCAAAAAAAAATTTCATTGGGCAACAGCAATACCATTTGCACTCTTTTTTATCCATATTAACTTATATTTTTGTTAGAATTTCAGCACCATCATTTGTCACTAAAATTGTATGTTCAAACTGT
>JAOZPK010000016.1 GCA_029932755.1 Candidatus Cloacimonadota bacterium
CACAGAATTCAAAAGCAGGATTCTTCTCTTTTTGAAAAAGTTTCATCTCGTCTTTTATTAATTGAGGAATCCAATATTTATTTCCTTTGTAAAGTTTATAGGGGAATGATACAAACTTTTTAAGAGCTTTTTTACTTTTTACTTCTTTAATAATTATTTTCATTTTTACCACCTTATAATTATTGCACCCCAGGTTAACCCAGCACCGAAAGCAGTTAAAACTATGATGTCCCCTTTTTTGATTTTTCCTTGAGTTATAGCTTCATCCAACGCAATGGGAATCGAAGCTGCCGAAGTATTTCCATATTTTTCCAGATTAATCATTATTTTTTCTTTTGGTAAGTGCAATTTTTTTGCAACAGCTTCTAAAATGCGAATATTTGCCTGATGAGGTACAAGAAGATCTATATCTTTTCTTGTTAAATCTACTTTTTCTAAAGCCTTTATCACAGAATCAACCATCATCTTTTTTGCAAATTTATAAACCTTTCTTCCTTCCATTTTTATGAAGTGCTGTTTTTGCTCGATTGTTTTATTTGATGTAGGTAACCTAGATCCCCCAGCTGGAATTTTTAGTAAATCAGAACCAGAACCATCTGAACCAAAATCGAATGAGATCATTTTTTTCCTTTCTGATCTTTTTTGATAATTATTGCACCTGCTCCATCACCAAATAAAACACAAGTATTTCTATCTTCCCAATCAACTGTCCGTGAAAAAATTTCAGTTCCAATTATCATAGCAGTATTGTAATTACTATTTTTCATCATAGATTCTGCTACAAACAGCGAATAAATCGAACCAGAACAAGCTGCAGATAAATCGAAGCAAACCGCATTTTTTAAACCAAGTTTATTTTGTGTAATGCAAGCAGTTGAAGGAAAATAATGATCAGGGAAATGAGTCGCTAAAATTAATAAATCAATATCTTTAGTATCAATATTTGCTTTTTCTAAAGCATTTAAACCAGCTTTTGCAGCAATATCCGATGTTGCATCTTCAATGTTTGCTATTCGTCTTTCTTTAATACCAGTTCTGGTTCTTATCCATTCATCGGTTGTATCTACAATTTTTTCCAGATCATAGTTTGTCATGATCTTTTCCGGTACATAAAAGCCAGTTCCAATTATTCCTATACTATTATTTTTATTCATATTTATAGCACCTTATTATTCGAACAAAAGTTCTTTTTGTTCGAGTTTTAATTAAAAAAATATCATTTCTTTTCAATACCGTGGAAAAGTATTTCCAGAAGTTTATTAATATTTGATTCAATTTCAGGAAAAGAAATATTTATCGACCAAGGATATTCCAAGCCTTTTAAAGCAGAAGTTATTGCAAAAGCTGTAAGCTCAATATCATCTATTTCAAAAATACCATTATCTTCACCATCCTGTAATATTTCTCTGATAGTAAACAACTCTTCCCTACTGTTCTTTTCCCGAATTTTTTCAATGAAAGCATAATTCTTCAAATATTCATCTTTAAGCGCACTGTGGATATTAGCGAGTTCATTAAGGTAATCCATTTTCTTCAAAATGTATATTTTTATTTTTTTCTGAGGAGTTGTTTCTTTATTTACTGCTTCCCTAATCTTTTCTTTCAGGAATCTATTTTCTTTTTCAACCACTTCTTTAAATATTTCTTCTTTGCTTTGGAAATAATGATATAAAGATGCTTTACCCATTCTTGCAGCTTTGGCAATTTCATCAACAGTTGTCTTTAGCAAACCATGTTTGGAAAATATGTTTTGAGCAACTAACGTGATAATTTGCTTTTTAGGATTATCTTTCAAACATACCTCCAATTATTCGAATATTTACGTTCCATGGTCGAGAAATATTAAATTCAAATTTCTGTCAATATTATTTTTATTTATATTATTTTGTAGCTTTCGAAATCACTGCAATACCCTTTTTCCCATCGATTTGAATATGGATTGGTTTTTCTAATTCAACATGAACCGCATATTTTCCACTATACTTTGCAGGTAAAGATTTAAGCCATTCCCAATCTATAAAATCGGAATCTAATAAATGAGAAACAGTAAAATATCCTACATTCATCGCTACCAAATTATGAAAGAAGTGACTTCCCTGCGAAGCTTCGACAGTAAAATTTTCCTGGCTTGCTTCAACAATTATTTTCGCTTTATTGATCTGCGCCCAACGTACAGGAACTCCAAGAAATCTATCACTTGTTCCCCATCTTCCTGGACCCAATAGGACATATTCTCTATCATTTGCTTCAAGATAATTATTTATCTTTTCTATCTCGTTCATAATTTCAAGTGTTTGAGTATTATCAAATTTTTCGGGATCAATAAACACAATATCTTTAATACTTTTTATCTCCCCGTTACCCATTGCTCTTGTTGTAGATAACAGCATTTCTTCCCGTTTTATCTTATCCAATTTTATATTGATATTCTCTTTATTCACAGAAAGAGGTCTGATTTGCAACAAATAAAACGTGGGTAAGTTACTGGTTTGATCGCCATCAAGATTAATAGCAAATTCAATTTCAACCGGTACACCGCTGGCAATTTCTCCAATTTCCAGTATTCTCAATAAAATATCCGAAAGAGGAAATTTATTGTAATAAATAATATTTCTATAAGTTAGCATGCGAGGACCACGAACAAAGTTTCCATCAAGAAATTGGAATCTTTCATAATCCCAAACCGAAGTGATTTCTTTGAATACCCCTTCTTTATGTGAAGTTCTAATCCTTCTCTTCGTTAAAAATTTATCTTCATTGTTAACACCTTGTTCCTCATCAAGAGAAAGATCAACTGCATAGAAATCTCTCTGATTATTCTCAACAATTCCGACAGGTTCGAGCAGGTTAACTCTTGGATATTTAGGGCAATACCGGAAAGCCCGCTCTCCATCCACAACTGCTTTTCCCAAACCTGCAGCTAATGCAACAATACCATCCTCATGTGACATATCCTTTGGAGGATAGAAATTATATGATTGAGCTGCTCCTGCAAAATGTGGATAGAATAAATTCTCAGCATCTTTTGATCCTACAATTTCTTGAATTATTACTGCCATTTTTTCTTCTTCGATCTTGTAATTGATACTTTCTATATATTTACGAGCACTTTCTAAAAATGGTGAAGCCAAAACCATCTTTACCGCATCACACAATTGTTTTAGACGAATGCCATCATCCGGATCATTATTTGGAAGCATAAAAGTTTTATATATTCCGGCAAAAGGTTGAGATTGAGAATCCTCTAACAATCCTGAAGACCTGATCGCCAAAGGAACTTTCACATTTTGGATCAGCGTTTTAAGTTTGGCTATTAAATTTTTTGTCAGCTTCCCATTAAGAAAGAATTTATTAATTTCTTTATCACTATTTTCTATGAATTTACTTGAGATGACTTTGTTTGTTTCAATAAAGGAATCAAACTCATTTGTACCAATAATAGCTGTTTTGGGTAATTTAACATTAACGTTATCAAATTCTTTTCCAAAATCCATAGTAAAAAGTAAAGTATTCAGAAAAGCTAATCCTCTTCCTTTCCCACCCATAGAGCCGTCTGCTAATTGGATTATCTTATCTTCTTCAGTAAATATCGTAGGTGTGAACTTAATTACCTTACCACGATTTTGTTGCTGACTTACATCCCGAATTGTAGTCAATAAGTACTGTCTGATCTCTTCTGTAGAGCCATATTCTTCAGCTAGAATGTTCTTAATCCGTTTTGCAATTCTTGGTTCACTGTGAGCCATTAGCCAAGATGAAAATTGATTTTTTTCAACATGATATAGTATTGATTCTTCAGGAATTTTTTCTAACGTTTTTTCTAAATGATATAATGTCCTTGCCCTGGCTAATTCATTACCCTTTACATCCCGAAAAATAAATTCTCCAAATCCCAAATTTGTCTTAATAAATTCTTTAAGATCATGATAAAGAGAATTAGAATATTTATACAAAAATTCTGCTTTTATCTTCTTTGCAAGATGGATATTACTCTCATCAGCAGATTGTAATAACATTGGCATTGATGGGTTTTCTTCTCTGATAACTTTCATCAATTTTATTCCACCATCAATATCAAATTTACCATTAACTTTTAAATTTGCATTGGATATTACACTTAAAATATTTTTTTTATATTTATTATATATAGAAATTGCATCTTCATAATTATGTGCCATCAATATCTTAGGACGCGCTCTCATTTTTAATCTTTTGTTAATAACTTCATCTTCAGAATCTATCAATTCCTGTGTTAATTGCATTTCCACTGAATACATAAGAGGAAGAAAGGTAGAATAATAATCTATTGAACTTTCTATAAATAGAATGATCCGAACATCACCGATTTTTGTATCTTTTTCAACATTTAAAAAATCTTCCATCAATTTGATCATTGCAACAAATAATTTTGAATCTCCATTCCAAATAAAAACTTCATTGAATGGTAGTAATATTTCAGGTTTTTGTTTGATGAGTTCAATATATGATTTTTTGTTCAACAAAAGAAGTATCGGCAAATTCTCATTATGTTCTTTTATCTTGGTGCACAATCTACCAGGAGTTTCAACACCAACTCGCATCATAATAATAATGACATCAAATTTCTTTTCTGTTAAAATAGAATCTATATCATCAGTAAATGAAATGGTGGTTATACGCGGAGCCATCATCAAATTCAGTTGTTTATATTCACCATATATCTGTTCGGAAAGTCTGCTGTCCTGCTCTAAAACATAAGCATCAAAAATACTAGAGATCAGCAGAATTTCTTTGATCTCTTTCTGCATCAAATGATGAAAGATATCTTCACCGAATTTGAATTTATTGTAATATTTATTTAGTTCTTCTAATTTCACCTTTGCTCCACATGAAGCTAATTCTTATAAATAAAGGAAATCCCGTTTCTTCCATCCATTTTTATCACAGTTGGATCATCTGTTTGAATATGAATGAAATATTCCATTTTCTCTTCAATTGGTTGATTTTTTAACCATTCCCAGTCTATAAAATCAGTTTTAGAATCATAAGGAACTGTGAAGTATCCTGTATTCATGGAAATTAGATTATGGAAGAAGTGTGTTCCCTGTGAAGCGTCTACAATAAAATCTTTCATCCCTGTTTCAACGATTATCTTAGCTTTATTGATCTCGTGCCACTGTACTGGAATCCCTAAGAATCTATCGCGTGATCCCCATCTCCCGGGACCAATTAGTATGTATTGTCGATTCAGGTCTTTCATTTTCTGGTTAAGATGGGCAATTTCCTGCTGCATTTTAATTGTTTTTAATCTATCAAATTTATCAGGATCAATAAATATGATATCGTTGATATTGGAGATTACACCATTTCCCATTCCGCTTGATGTATAAAGAAACAATTGTTTCATATCAAGGTTATCTGAGTCGATGTAGATCTCATCAGTATTTATTGTTAACGGTCTGATCTGTAGAACATAGAAAGTAGGTTTAATACCATTTTTTAGATTTTTATTAAGATTCACAGCAAATTCTATTTCAATAGGAACACCCATTGCATTTTCTCCAATTTCAAGAATATCTTCACATATCCCAGCAAGAGGGAAATAATTATTTTTTACAATATCAGCAAATGTTACGATCTTCGGACCTTTCGCATCAGCACCATCAACTAACCTATCATTTTCAATGTCCCAAGTTGAAATAAGATGATCTAATGCATTATGCTTCACTACATTCCTAATTTTTAATTTTGTTATTGCTTCTTTTTCATATTCTTTAATACAAAAATCCTGATTTGTTACATCTATGGCATAAAGATCTCTCTGTGATTCACCTAATAATTCATCTTGAGATAAAAGTTCCATTCTTGGATATTTTGGTGAAAAGCGGAATGTTCTGTCCCCTTCGACTATCGCTATACCTAAACCAGCTGCCAATGATACAATTCCATCACTGTTTTTCAAGTATGAAGTTGGATAAAAATTGTATGACTGTCCTACGCCTGAGAAATGCGGATAATAGTAACCATCAAACTGTTCTCCAACACATTCCTGAATAATCACAGCCATTTTTTCTTCTTCAAGTTTATAATTGATGCTTTCCAGGTAATTCCTAGCTATTTTTAAAAACACAGAAGAAAAAACTAACTTTATAGCATTCCTTATTTGTATTAGTCGAATATCCATATCTTTATTATTATTTGGAAGCATGAATGTTTCATAAATACCGGCAAAAGGTTGTGATTGTGAATCTTCTAAAAGTCCTGATGAACGGACAGCGATTGGATAATTTACTTTCTCTACAAATTTACTAAGAATTTCATTCAATTCAGAAGAGAGTTCGCATTTTATAAAAAACTTCTTTATCTCCAAATCACTTTTTTCAAGCAACCTTGAGTCTATTTTGTACTTTTCAATAAATTGATCAAATTCACTGGTTCCGATAATAAAAGTTTTAGGAATTTTTATACTTACATCTTTAAATTTATTTCCAATATCCATTGAAACAAAAAGAGAATTCATAAATGCCAGTCCACGTCCTTTTCCACCAAATGAGCCTTCAGCAAGTCGGATTATCCCCTCTTCGATATTTAAAGAATTTATATCAAATTGAAGGATTTTCCCTCGTGTTCTTACACGTTTAACTTCTTTAAAAATGTCTATCAAGGTTTTCCTGAAATCTTTAATATCATCAAAATCTTCAACACTAATAGTTTTTAAGCGTTTAGAAAAAAGAAATTCGCTATGGGCAACCAACCAAGCAGAAAAATGATTGTGAATGCTGTGGAAGGTCAAAGATTCATCGGGTATAGTTTTTAATTTTTCCCCAAATGATTCCAGAGAATCCGCTCGATCAAGTTCTTTCCCATTTTTATCTCTAAAGATGAAATCACCAAATCCAAGATTTCCCAAAACAAATTTTTGAAGATCATGGAGAAGAGTTTTGGAGTTTTTATTAAGAAAACTAACACCCAGTTCTAATGCATCTTTCTCATTCTCCATTTCTGAAGATTGTAGCAATATTGGACATTCAACATTATGCATCTGCATATGTTTTATAAGCTTAATACCAGCTTTGGGGTGTATCTTTCCCTGGTAATTATATCTGATATCAGAAATAATCGCTATCACATAATCCTTATATTGTTCAAAGGTATTTATTGCTTCTTCAAATGTGTGACAAAGCAATACTTTAGGACGACCCCGCATTCTATATCGTTTATTAATATCATTAAGTTCTTCACTTATAAGTCGTTGAGTTTGTTTGAGAATCTCTGAATATAATAATGGATGGAACATAGAATAATAATGAATGGAATCCTCTACCAATATTACAACCCGAACATTTCCAATTTCAGTATCATTCTTTACATTCCATTTATCTTCCACATATTTTATCATCGTAAGAAATATTTTGCTGTCACCATTCCAACTGAATACATTATCAATATACTTCATATCTTCGCTTTCTTTATCTATCAGACCTACATCATTAGAGATATTAAGAAGAAGAAGTATTGGGAGATCAGGATATTTTTTCTTTATCGTCTTACTCAGCTTAAAAGGACTAATCTCACCGATTCGCATCATAGTTATAACAAGATCGAAATCTCTGGTTTTTAGAAGTTCAAGAGCCTGAACACCTGTAGGCACACTGGTTATTCTGGGAGCAGTGCTTAGATTAAGCTGCATATACTCACCATGTATCTGTTCCGAAAGTCTACCATCCTGCTCAAAAATATAGGCATCATAAAATGTTGAGACAAGCAAGATCTCGTTTACTTTTTTCTTCATAAGTTCATGGAAATTATCTTCACCAAATTTAAATTTGTTATAATAATAATTCAATTCTTTCAGATTCATATCGCCTCTAATATCTTTTTGTTAAAAGGATTTTTTAATTTAGTTCAGTCAAGTCATTATTGTGTTAAAGTATCATAATATTTGAAATACTATTTTTTAGTATGATACCATACATCACCTTTTTCTTGACATCATTTCCCATTTTTAGCATTAAATATCTGTGTTTATTAAATATTAGAGGTTATATGAAAAAAGTATTTATAGTTTTTATCTTACTATATTCGTTTTCTTTGTTAGCATCCAAGATCGATTGGAATTCAACTGAGATATCTTCTCAGAATCATTTTTCCTTTTTAGAAGAAAGATTTAATGATAATGTATACTTCCCTTCAAGAGTGAGACCAACAAATTACACTCAATTTAAACTGGCAACATCATCATTATCCAGCTTTAAAAATGCCACAGTAAACTTTTTTTCTAATGAAAATACTCCATCACACTTTCTG
Source organism: Candidatus Cloacimonadota bacterium (assembly GCA_029932755.1). Lineage (GTDB taxonomy): Bacteria > Cloacimonadota > Cloacimonadia > Cloacimonadales > TCS61 > Tenebribacter. The sequence continues at coordinate 8,287 of JAOZPK010000016.1, forward strand.
CAAATACATACTCCCATTAAATATAAGGAAAAACCATTTGAACATGCTATACTTCACAATGATTTACCTTTTAATTCATATTTATATTTTAATCTTCTCACAGGAGTTGATTTTATTTCTAACATAACCCATGAGAGTAAATACTCATTTGTTTATTATGGAACTAAACTATTTGCAAATATTGATAATATTCTTTTCATCGATGGATATTGGTGGACAGGACATTTTACTGGTGATGAAGATCTTTTTAGAACTTCCCCAATCTATGATAGTTGGTCACAAAATTCTGATGATAATATTCAAACATCAATAGATAATGTTAGCGGTAAGATTGTTTATAGAAAGAGATATGGCTCTCTTTCTGTGGGAAGGGGAACACACATTATTGGTAATAATATTGGCGGCAGTGTGATATTGAACGATGCTTGCAATGACTATGGATATTTCAGCGGGAAATTGGATTTTAAAAAATTCTCAATTTCTCTAATGCATGGAACTCTGATTCCCGACAGCACAAATGTAAATGATCTGGGTGAACCGGAATACAAAAACTATAATGACAAATATATAGCGGTTAAAAAACTGGATTGGAAACCAAACTCTAAGATTCATTTTTTCGCTGGAGAAGAAGTGATATACGGTGGGAGAAGCATCGATCCAAGCTATCTTTTACCTCAAACTTTCTTGCGTGCTACCGAGCATAATCTGCGTGATAGAGATAATGTCCTTATCTTTTGTGGAATGAATCTCAAACCTTTTCCTCACAATACTTTCTATGTGAATTTTATTCTAGATGAGTTAAGTAAAAGCAAAATATTCACTGACTGGTGGGGAAATAAATATGCTATTCAATTGGGAAACTCTTATTTTATTGATCGGAAAAAAGATTCACATATTACAATCGAATTTACTGCTGTTCGTCCCTGGATGTATACACATAAGATCCTTCATAATAAGTACTCACACGATGGGATAGGACTTGGTTTCCCCGATGGAAGTAATCTAATCCAGATAGCTGGAGAACTCAATTGTAATCTGTTAAAATGCCTAACTGCTAATATTCATAGTTCTTTTACAAAACAAGGAAGTCTCGGAAATGATTTCAGCATAAATTATGAGACCAGACCAGATGACACTGCAAATTGGCTTGAAGGTGAGAAAACTGAAAAGATCGAAATAAAAACAGTATTTAAATGGCAGCCTTTAACTCATCATAGAATAATATTTGGTCATTCAGCAACCAGGATTAATGATAATGATCTTGAACAACAATTGAGCATTAGTTACCAGGCAACATATTAATATGGATATATTTGTTTTCCTTTTTTCATTATTTCTCATAATTCTTGGAATGGGAATTTTACGTTCATGGAAAACATCTGAAGTTAAAGAACTGAATTATTCAATAATCATAGCTTGCCGAAACGAAGAGCAGAATCTCCCAAAGCTATTTAACTCCCTAAAAAAGTTGGGTTATCCAAATGTAAATTTTGAGATTATAATCGTTGATGATGCCTCGGCCGATAATTCAGCAAACATGGTCAAAGCCTTCTGTGAAGAACTTCCGAATGCTAGATTCTTCCAAATAAATGAGAAAAGTAAAGAATATCTAGGTAAGAAAGCTGCACTTAAACTTGCAATTGATCAAGCAAAATTTGAAATCCTGCTTTTTACAGATGCCGACTGCTTCCCACAACCGAATTGGATAAGTTCCTACAATAACTATTTTACAGACAAAACAGGATTTGTTGTCGGAAGCTACGAAGAGATCAATGCTGGCAGCTTTAGAAGATTCTGCAATCAAATATCCTCTGCAATCTATGCCAGCACGATCGGGTTAGGATTTCCATTTAGTGCGGCTGGTGGAAATATGGCTGTACGAAAAGAAGCATTTAAGCAAGTAGAAGGATATGAGAAGATCAAACATAATATTGCTGGTGACGACAAACAACTCTTAAATCTTATAAAAAAGACTGACTGGGAAATCAGATACAATCCGGAAGTACTTGTCTCAACAGTAACAAACTCTTTAGACTCTCATCATAGAGATAAAAGAAAATACGGTAAATTTGGAATGTCATCTCCCCTATTTCAACTTTTTTCTATTTTAATTTTTTTATTCTATTTATATCTTCCATATAAAATATTTTTCATGAAAGAGTGGCAAAATTTTCTCAGCTATTTTCTTGGTGCAATCCTATTCTGGTTTGCAAATATTGTTAAACATAAATATCAATTTGCACCAATAGATTTAATTTTCATTGTCATTTACCCATACTATTTAATTTATTACTCAATCATGGGATTATTAGGAAATTGGAAATGGAAAAATTAATTAAAAATCGTTATTTTTATTTTGTAAAGATCATCATAACTTCAATAATTTTGTACTTTATTTTTAGGAAAATCAATTTCCAGCAACTATATCTCTCATTCAAAGAGCTAAAACTTTCTTCTATATTTTTAATTTTATTTACAGCTGGAATAAAAATATTTATAGAATACCTCAATTGGGGTTCTTATCTTAAGATCAATCCAAAATACAAACCAAAAAATTCTGAAATATTCAGATCTCACATGATTGGACATGCCTTACGTTTTTTGATTCCTGGTGGGCATGCAGTTGTAGGAAAAATGTTTTATGTGAATAATGAGAAAAAGTTATCATTCATGTCAGTGGGAGTTGAAAAATTTTTTCAGATTTGGATAAATCTATTGTCCGCCGGTTTCGCTGCGGTCTTTTATTTCAGAAGTAAATTTATTTTACCTACTATCTTAGCATTTATTTTTATTATTTTTCTTCCATTTATCATATATCTTCTTAAACATCTTGATAGAAAGCAAAATTTAGCCATATATTTTAAACAATATTGGAAGATAATTCCCAGAATTTTTATTATGCAGATTGTGTATATGTTTCTCACAATTTTTCAATATTTCATTTTACTTAATAATTTTGTGAGTTTTCATATCTTCTCGGCTATTGTTTCTGTTCCGTTAATATTATTTTCTAATCTTATCCCTATCACATATGCCGGTTTGGGATTGCGAGAAAAATTTGCAATTGAAATTCTTTCGAAGTATAATATATCATCGGAAACAGCTATAACAATTTCTTTAACAGTATTTATTTTTAATGTTCTATTTCCAGCATTGATTGGATTGTATTTTATAATTAGTAGCAAACGCAAAATAAAATAAGATCTAGTATTATACTTTTGTTTCTTCAATTTTGATCTTCACACCTTCAAGACAATTTCTGCAGATTGGTATTTGTTTCCTATCTTCTAGTATCTGATTCCTTACTTTCATTATTTTCTTGTTCTTCCAAAGTTGGGTTAATTTTGTGTTCATCACATTTCCTACTTTGAAATCCCCATCTTTATCAAAACAGCAGATCGCAACTTCGCCATCCCAATTAACAACAGCATTAGTCCAAATACGACGACATTTATTTTTAATTCCAAATTTCAGTTCAAAGTTATCACCATTAATTTTATATCTTCTATATTTTGGATTAGTTGGAAGATATTTCTCAATATCTTCTTTTGAATATATTTGAACACTTTTTAATTCAAGATTGTCTACTTCAAGTTCTTTGGACAGTTGTTTTATTTCTTCAATTTCGTGCTCGTTATGTTTCATTACTAAAAACTGCCAACGTAAAAGCGGATTTGTTTTATTTAATTTCTTCTTAGCTGCTACGATTTTTTTCACACCTTCTAATACTTTATCTAATTTTCCATTAATTCTATATTTATTATAACTTTCTTGTGTTGTGCCATCCAATGAGACTATCATTGAATCCAGTCCGGAATTCACAACTTCTTCTGCATCGTAATCAATATTTCCATTTGTAGAAACAAGTGTGAACAATCCTCTATCCGATGCATATTTCACCATTTTAGAAAATTCTTTGTTCAAATATGGCTCACCCTGGTTCCAAAGTACGACCATGAATGCAGTTTTATAAATATCATCAACTATCTTCTTAAAAACATCAAAATACATATAACCTTTTTCTCTTTTGAGAGTTCCATTTCCAGAAGGACAAAGCGGACATTGCAAATTGCAAATATTGGTTGGTTCTATCATTACAACTGGTGGAGATCCCCAATAAATAGCTCTTTTGGTTAGCAATGAAATATAATAAGAAAGATAAACTTTTATTGTGTTATATAATCGCCTGAATCTGAAACTTTTTTTTAAAAATCTAATTTTTTCGTTTAACATAATTATTTCCTTAAAGGACTTTTCTAAAAGGCGGATTTCATTGTCAAATGTTTAAATCTCTCAAATGTAAAATTATGATTTATTGCCTACCCTTCCTTAAAAGAACAACGTATAAGATTCGTCAGGGTGACGATAAATTTAGTTTTCAGCAAACAAAAAACCCCGCATTTCTGCGGGGTTTAGTATTTATTCAATTTAGATTAAAATCCGAAACCGAATACAAGATCAAGAGAATCATCATCCATATCTGATTCCATCAAGTACTCAAGTTTGATTCTAATATTATCTTTTGGAGACATGTTAAGTCCGAAGAACATATCATTCTCATCGTTCCAGTTTCCTTCAGCACCAACTTTTGTAGCATAGCCAAAGTAAGGCTTGATGTTTCCAACTACTGGAGCATCAAAACCAGGAGCATAATTAAGAATAACATAATAGCCTAAGTCATCTGTATCATCGTTACCATCATCTCTTGTTGCAACTTGAAGAGCTAATGCAACCATTTCTGCTGCTGTATAATCAGCACCAAAAGCCCAATCCATTGTACCATCAATATCTACATCTTCACCAGCCACATTATTAACTTTGTTAAGATCATTCATCTTAAGAGCAAAATTAATATCTGCACCAGCAACATTATATCCAAGTTTTAAACCGGCATTCATTGCACTGTATTCGGTACCAGTTTCTGTTCCCCAATAATTATATTCATTTGCTAAATAAACTTGCCAGTTAACTTTTGCAACATCACCTTTAAATTTGAACATCCATTCTGTATTACGGATATGGCTTCCCCACCAGTGTCCACGGATGTAGTTAAGGTTAGCAAATCCAGATGGATTAGTAATTCTACCAAAAGGAACTTCATCTTTACCAAAAAGGAAAGTAACAGGACCAATTGGAATAGTTTTAAAAGCATGTGCTAAGTTAATAGCAACATCATTATAACCATGTCCAGTAGAAAGGTCAAGATGGAAACCATAATCTGCTCCCCACCATCCAAGACTCATATAATCTGCTCTAAATCCAGCATCATCTTCTGGAGTTTCAGCTCCCATAAGTGGGAATCTCATCCACGCATCGTGTGCAAATAACGTTGATACAAACACTAATACTAACATAAACAATACAATTTTTTTCATTTTTTTCTCCCTAAATTTTTTTTTCACACATTTAGTTAAATTTAATTAACTTACTTATTTGCGATAGTAACACTCATTTTTAAATTATCACATTCTATTCTCATATTAATGAACATGCCTAAATGAATTTTATTCAAATATTATGTCAAGAGATTTTATGTTTTATATCTTATCTAATTGTATAATAACAAGTTAATCGTTATCGCACAATATTCCGTTAAAACGTTTAAGTATCCCTATATGTCTATTTATCAACACGTTATCTATTGCTACGATTTTAATCTTTATTAATATTTCTTACAATTGGCAGGAAGATAATCTCAAGTGGCTTAGTCATCATATTCCCGCTAGTATCTTTTGCCTGTATTGTAAACTTATATGATGAATAGTTATTTAACCTATGCTGAGAGCTAAAAATGTAATGCTTTGAGTTCTTACTAAGGACAATAATATTTTCAATATTTCCGGTTTCAACTTCTATTAATTCTGTTTCAACATCATCTTCCATTATGATCTCAGAGAATACTACTGAAATCTTGGGTAAGAAAGAATTAACGGAAGAGCCTGTACGTGGGTTTGATGAAATAATTACCGGAGGAATTGTATCCTGTAACACAGTTCCATCAAATAAAAGTAAACCTTCTGAAGTCAGGTTATTTTTTGCATCTAAAATATCAAAAATGTTAATTTTATATTTAAGTGTATCTAATTCTGAGGTAAGAAGGGCCAATTCATCCTTGAAAAGATATTGAGCTTTTATGAATACTTTTGATTCCAATGAATCAGCTGTTCTTATAGATACTTGGGAAAATGAACTAATTGGTTCGGAGAATGTAACATTGATACTATTATTAGAAATCACACTTGTAGATTTTAATTGTGGTTTTATCGTATCTGCATAGGCAAGATAAATATTCATTGTTGTTGAATTAACAGGATCAATTGAATTTTGGAAATACGGTTCACTTTCGCTATCATATTTTTTATTTATATTTTTATCAATATATGCACGAATAATATGTTCTACATTATTCAGGTCTTCAATTGAGTATGTCTCTCCTAAAGCTTCCTGAGAGAATATTTCAATTGAATCTGCTGTTAAGATCGTCATCTGTATAGGTTTGTATTTATCTTCAGCTTCTTCAAATAAGAAGCTTCCGGAAATACGATTTGCATTCAGCTTCCCACTTGCAAAAATATATGAACTGCTTGTATTAAGAAAATTGCCATGTTCACCTTTAATCTTCTCAGAGAAATTGAAGTAGTAGTTTGTATTTTTTTCTAATTCTTCTAAAATTTTTATCGTTAAAATGTTTCCATCCCAACTATATTTCTTTTTCAAAATCGGAGGATATATATAAATTTCAGATAGAATTGTATTCCGTTCAATAGGTTTAGAGAAAATGACTTCGATATCTGAATCTGTGATGTCGCTATATTCATCGGGAATCACTGAAACAATTTCCGGTTGGATCGTGTCTTTTTTCCCACCTGTTGGATTCTTTTTATGACCACATGAAATTAACCCCGTTGTGATCAATAAAATCAAAATACATTTAATTATATATTTCGTAATCTTATTCATTAATAATATGTTTAAATTTTCCATTTTTTAGGAAAAATACAGTTTGCTTAATAACTTCATTATTATATTTGATAGTTAGATGTGTGCTCGGTACTACCATAAAATCTTTCATTTCAGTAAGTTTTGTATTATCAACAGCAACTCTGCCGTCATCTTCACCCGGTATTATCCTAGAAAAATATGGATTAGAGCTTTTATTACCTGTTATAATTCCTACTTCCGGAACTATGGGTTTGAGTTCTGTTAAAATTTTGGAACTCGTAGCTAGCTCCTGCCCCACGTCTCCAACGATAAGTTTAAAAAATTTACTTTCCTGAAAATGATCGGCAACTTCTGATCCATGGTTGGGAGGACTCAACATAACAATGCGGCTTCCTACCGGTATATTGTGCTCCTGAAGATAATATCTTACAATTAAACCACCCATCGAATGTGTAACAAAATGGATCTTATCAAATCCAATTTTCTTATATTTCTCTACAATTCCCGATAATTCCTTATCAGCTAAGGATTCAATTGTCCCTCCAGATGATGAATAGCCAATGTTCTTAGTGATATATCCTTCATCTTTTAGAGCACTCTCCAATTTTAACATAGAAAGTTTAACATCACCAAGTCCATGCAATAAGATCACACTTTCGTTAATGGATTCTGCATTTAATTTCAGTGAAAAAATATACAAAGTGAGAAAGATAGTAGTAATTAATTTACGCACTATTCTGATACCGAATATCTTCTTTTAAATGCGTTACTTAAAGTGAGCGAGCTTGTATACTCAATGTCCCCACCAAATGGAAGACCTGTAGAGAGGCGTGTGATTTTAATATCTTTATCTTCAAATTGAGACGCTAAAAAGTTTATTGTGCTCTCACCTTCTGCAGAAGGATTTAGTGCTAAAATTATTTCATCAACATTATCAGAATTAATTATCTTTTCTAATTTTGGAAAATTGATCTCATCTGGTCCAATTCCATCGAGTGGAGATAGCAATTCGTTCAAAACAAAATATCTACCTTTAAATTCATGAAGATTCTCGATCAAATAGGCATCTTGAGTATTCTCTACAACACAGAGTACATTGGTTATTCTTGTTGTATCTTCGCAAAATCTGCAAGGATCTTTTTCCGAGAGCATGTTACAAATTGAACAATTCTTATAACTCTGTACCGCATCTTTTATAGATTCAGCTAAATTTATTGCATCTGCCTTTTCTTTGCTAATTAGATAAATTGCCAATCGCTGTGCTGTTTTAGAGCCAATTCCGGGAAGTTTTATTAAATTATTAACAAGATCTTCTAAAAAACCATTAAACATTATATTTCACCTTTAATCATGGAAATCATCCCAATTTTCAAAATAAATACTAAAACATTCCAGGAATTTTTAAACCACCGGTAAGTTTACCCATTTCCTCTTCGCCGGATTTTGCAATTTTTTCATGAGCTTCATTAACGGCAGCAATTACAAGGTCTTCCAACATTTCAATATCGTCAGGGTCTACAACTTCTTTATCAATATTCAAAGAGATAAGTTGATTTTTACCGTTCATTTCTACCTTAACCATTCCACCCCCGGAAGTTCCTTCTACAATTTTATTAGCAAGTTCTTCCTGAGCCTTCATCATGTCATCCTGCATTTTTTTTGCTTGCTTCATAAGATCTTTCATTCCTTTCTTTCCACCTGGAAACATATCTAATCCTCCATATTTTATTAAATCTTTTTCAACAAATTTATTGCTACTTTTAAAGTCAAATTATTATTCATGCAATTCAAGTTCTAAAGCCAGTTGATATATCCTATTCTTTTGTTCACCTGTTTCTTTTGTTACAAGTTTTACGGCTGTTTTTTTTGTTTCACCATTTTCTAATAATTTAATAAGTTTGTTCTTTAAATTACTGTCGCTGATAATGCTTTTTTGTGAGCCTTCTACAATAATTACAAATTCACCCTTTGCTACAATTTGTTCAGGTTCTTCAATAATTTTTTTTAATGTTGAACTGTAACGGGTTTCATAGATCTTGGAAATTTCTCGAACAATTGATATTTTACGGTCTCCCAGATAGTCAAATAAATATTGAAAGAATTTTTGTAGTTTATGGGGAGCTTCATAAAATATCAAGGTATTTTCATTTTTTTTAATACTTTCTAATAATATATCACGTGTTTTATTTTTTTCGGGTAGGAAACCAATGAATTGAAATCTCTCGCAATTTAATCCAGATACAACTAAGGCAGGAATGAAAGCAGTTGCTCCAGGCAATACTTCTACCTTTAATCCACAACTGATAGCTTCTTTTATAATGATGCTGGATGGGTCAGAAATTCCAGGTGTTCCCGCATCTGAGATTATTGCAATATCTTCACCATTTTGCAATTTATTCAACAATTTATCTACTCGTTTACGTTCATTAAACTTATGATAACTTATCATTGGAGTTTCGATTTTATAATGATTCAATAATTTCTTGGAATTCCGTGTATCTTCAGCACCGATCAAAGTAACTTTTGTTAGAACATCAACAGCTCTGAAAGTAATATCTGCCAGGTTCCCAATTGGAGTTGGAACAATAAATAGAATTCCTTTTTTACTCATAAAATTTCCTCTATTAATAAAGGAAGCCCCAATCATCAGGGGCTTCCAAATTATAAATAAGTTACAATCAACTAGATTACTTCATCCATTCTGCAAAAGTATCCGGTGTGCTTGGAACAACAATCTCACCAGAAATTATCTTAGCTGAGAGTCCTTCAACTTCTTCTAAGATTTCAGCAGGAACAAGTTTATAAGATGTAGGTGCAATACCAACTCCACCTTCTTTTAAACCGTATACAACAGTAGTTCCGCCTGGGAATTCTCCTTTTACTAAAAGTTCAGCAACATTAAAAATTGCATTATCAACTCTTTTCATAGCTGATGTGATAACATGCTCAGGAGCAAGAGAGTTTTGATCTCTATCAACACCAATAGCAAATTTATCCTGCTCTTTTGCAGCTTCAATAACACCATCACCAACACCACCGGCTGCATGATATACTATGTCTGCATCTTTTCCATACATTTGATTTGCTATAGCTTTACCTTTGGCTGCATCTGTAAAAGAATCTGCATATTGCGCAAGTATTTCTGCATCAGGATTTGCTAATTTTACGCCAGCTTTGAAACCATATTCAAATTTTTCTATTAATGGGAATTTCATTCCCCCAACAAAACCAACTTTATTAGTTTTTGTCATTTTCCCTGCAATGTAGCCAACCAAGAATGATGGTTCTTGCTCTTTAAAAACAACTCCAACAACATTTGCTGGAGTCTCTTCACCATAAGCATAATCAATAATAGCATAATTTTGATCTGGATTTTCCAAAGCTTTTTCTTTAAGTGTATCACCCATTTTAAAACCAATACCCCAGATCAAATTATTTCCTGCATCAAGTAAAGTTTCCATGTTAGGTGCATAATCTGCATCTTGAGTTGACTCAAGATAATCTACAGAAAGAGCGAATTCTTTTTCAGCTCTTTTTAATCCTTCCCAAGCTGATTGATTAAATGATTGATCATTAATACCACCAACGTCAGTTACCATTGCGATCTTAATACCTGATTCTTTTTTTGCCTGCCCACAACTAATAACAGATAGCACGAACAGCACGAGAACAAAAATCGTAATAATTCTTTTAAACATTTACTTCTCCTTTACTATTTTTTTAAGCTACTAAACTGTAGCATTTTTCATTATCCAAAACACGTTCATACTACTTTACATGTCAAGTGATAAACTTTAATATTTATGTTCCTTCTCATATGGGATACCATCAGCCGATGGTGCAGCAGATTTTCCTACAAACCCTATAAGTACAACAATTGTAATTACATAAGGCAACATACTAATCAATTGTGTAGAAATCTCAAAATCAAATTGACCGAGGAATACTGCTAAACCTTGTGCACCGCCGAAGAGAAGACATGCCAGCAAAGCACCCTGTGGTTTCCATTTTCCAAAAATCATCGCTGCAAGTGCAATGAATCCATGACCCGATACTAAAGTAGGTCTAAAATTTGATACGATTGCCAAACTCATAGCTGCTCCGCCAAATCCGGCGAAAACTCCTGACATAATTACTGAGAGATAACGAATCCGCATAACATTGATTCCCAGAGTGTCTGCTGCTGTTGGATGTTCTCCCACAGATCTTAATCTTAAACCGTATTTAGTTTTGTACATAAAGAACCAGATGATTAAAACCATGAGCAATGCAAGATAAACTGTTGCATATTGATTATCAAAAATAATGTTCAAGAGCGATCCATCCGGGAAAACCCCATTTAATGGTCTTGGCATTTTATTATCGAGTGGAATAGATTTTGTCATTGTAGCACCTTCAAAGAACATTCGACTTAGGAATAAGGCAATACCGGCTCCCAGAAAATTAATTGCAATCCCAGAAACAACCTGATTTGCACCGAATGTTACGCAGGCAAAAGCATGAAGAAGTCCAAATAATCCACCGGCAATTCCTGCCCCGATAAAAGCGATCCAAGGATCTCCAACAAAATATCCGATAGCTGCTCCAGCAAAAGCTCCAATAACCATCATCCCTTCCAAACCGATATTGATCACACCTGAATTTTCTGAGAGGACTCCACCAAGCGATGTATAAATAAGGGGTGTTGAATACATTAAAGTTGTACCAATTATTAAGGCAATGTTACTCAATATTGTTTCTATCATTTTGTGCTCCCTTTTTTGTTTTTTCTTGATAAGATAACTTTAATCAGTTTTGGGATCGAGATAAAAAAGACAATAGAGCCTATCACAATATTAATAACCTCTGAAGGTGCTTTCACAGGAAACATTTGGATTTTTGTACCACCATATTTCAGAGCTCCGAAAAGTAACCCAGCTAATATACAACCCAATGCATTACTATTAGCAATCAAAGCAACGGCAATACCATCGAAACCATAACCTTCCATTGCGGCGATCAGAGTTACTTTGTGAGACACTCCAACAACCTGCAAAGCTCCAGCTAAACCTGCTAAAGCTCCAGCTATGAACATTGATATTATCATGTTCTTATTTACGTTTATTCCGCCATATTCCGCCGCAAATTTATTAAAACCAACTGCACGTAATCTATAGCCAAGGGCGGTTTTATTCAAAATGAACCAAACTAATATTGCCATTAAAATGGCAATTACAAAACCCCAATTCATTGGTGTTCTTAAAAGATCTTTCCAAAATGGATGCTGCAATAACCATTCACGTCCAGCCTCAGATTGTTTCCATGTTTTTAAAATCATCATATTTGCTGTAGGTTGAATAGAGTAAGAAGTTTCTCCTCCCGGTTTTTGGAATCCTTTAGTATAGATGAGGAAATTTTGGAAATACAGTGCTATCCAATTCAGCATAATCGTCGAAATTACTTCATGCACACCAAATTTTGCTTTGAAATATCCGGCAATTCCTCCCCATATACCTGCGGCAAGAACTGCTGAAATTACTACTACCGGAATATGAATCAACAAAGGCAAATGTAAGAAATAACCGGTTGCTGTAGCAGCAACTGAACCGATAATGAATTGTCCCTCAGCTCCGATATTAAATAGACCTGTTTTAAAGGCGAATGCTATTGAAAGTCCGGTTAATATCAAAGGAGTTGCACGGATAATCGTATAAGACATATAACTAGGTTTTGCAAAGATACCACGCAGCATTACCCAATAAGCTTGAAACGGATTAAAGCCGGCAGCAGCAAGAAAAATTGCACCAACAACAAGACCGAGGAAAATTGAAATTAATGTGAATCCAATTGTTTTCTCAGTAGCAAAAATATAAAGTTTCTTTCTTAAATCTTTAAATGTTAGTTTCATTCATTGCCTCCGCCTGCCATCATTAGTCCCAATTTTTCAACTTCGGCATCTTTTGCATCCATTATCCCAACGATCTTCCCTTCATAAATAACTGCAATTCTATCTGAGACATTCATGATTTCATCCAATTCAAATGAGATGAGGAAAACCGCTTTATCGTTGTCACGTTGTTCAATTAATGCTTTATGAACAAATTCTATTGCACCAACATCAAGACCTCTTGTTGGTTGTGCTGCAATAAGTAGATCAGGGTCATTTGATACTTCCCTGGCAATTATCACTTTCTGTTGATTCCCACCTGAAAGTGTTCTCGCCATCTTGGATTCTTCTCTGGGGCGAACATCAAATTTATCGATCAACTCCTTTGCATAAATCTTAATATTGTTATATTGAAGAACTCCTCTTTTTGCAAATGGATTTTTATAATAATTCTCTAATATTGCATTTTCTGAAATATCAAAATCTAAGACCAAACCTCGTTTTTGTCTATCTTCTGGAATATGTGAGATTTTTTTACTTATAACTTGAAATGGTGTTTTATTTGTGATATTCTCACCGTTTATTTTTATCTCACCAGACTCTACTTTCCTTAGACCCGTTATTGCTTCTAATAATTCGGTCTGTCCGTTCCCATCAATACCTGCTAAACCAAGTATTTCACCCTTCTTTAAAGAAAGATTTAATTTATCAACAGCAATAATGTCTCTGTTATCTTTAACTACAAGATCCTTAATAGAGAATATTTCATCTCCAGCTTCTTTGTCGTCTTTAGCAACACTAAAACTTACTTCTCTTCCCACCATTTTTGAAGCTAATCCCTCTTCATCAGTTTCGGAAACAACAACTGTATCAATATGTTTCCCCCGTCTTATGATTAGACAGAAATCAGCAGCATCTGTGATTTCTTTTAGTTTATGACTGATAAGGATAATTGATTTTCCTTCTTTAGTAAGATTCTTGATTATTTGAATAAGTTCAACGATCTCTTGCGGTGTAAGAACAGCTGTGGGTTCGTCGAGGATCAATATTTCAGCTCCACGATACAAAGCTTTCAGGATTTCAACCCTCTGCTGCATTCCAACAGAAATATCCTCAATCTTTGCATTTGGATCTACATATAGACCATAACGTTCAGAAATTTCCTTAACATCTTTGAGTGCTTTTTTCATATTAAGTACACTCATTTTAGAAGTTGGTTCCTGACCTAAAATGATATTCTGAGCTACGGTAAAAGGTTTTATAAGCATAAAATGTTGATGAACCATCCCGATTCCATGTTCTATGGCAATATTTGGATTTGTGATGTCTACCTTCTTTCCGTTTATCAATATCTCTCCGGAAGTAGGACTATACAAACCATACAAAATATTCATCAAGGTAGATTTTCCTGCTCCGTTTTCACCGAGTAAAGCATGAACTTTCCCTTTGAATACATCAAGATTAACAGAATCGTTTGCTACAAAATCACCAAATTTCTTAGTAATATTTTTCATCTCTATCACTTTTGTAAGAGATTTTGTTACATTTTCATATCCCATATTATACCCTCTTTTATAATAAAATATTTATTTGGTTTTGTTAAGTGATGTGTCAAGAATAAAAAAAAATTGAGAAATGATTTGATTTGAAAAACATAAAAAAACAGGGAGCAAATGCCCCCTGTTAATAATTACTTTCTAATCCCATTATGAATTACATTTCTTTATATTTTTTCAAGGTTTCCAATACTTTATCAATATCAGCTTCAGTATGATCAGCATTAACCTGGAATCTGATCTCTTCATCACCTTTTGGAACAACAGGAAAATTCAAACCAGTTCCTAAAACACCATTTTTTGTAAGATAATCTACTAATTTTGTAGTTTCTGCTGTATCACGCACCATTAATGGAACAACCGGATGAGGTCCTTCTATTGTTTCAAATCCTAATGAGGTTAAACCATCTTCAAACTTCTTGGTCATTGCAGCAAGATGAGCTAATCTTTTCACTCCAAATTCACTATTTACAATTTCCAGAACTTTCAATGTAGCAGCTGCTTCAGAGCAAGTGATCGGGTTGGAATAAATATACATTGGAGCAGACTCACGCAAATAATCTAATACAGTTTTAGAAGCTACTACATAACCACCATTAACTCCAAAAGCTTTCCCTAAAGTTCCTATCAAGATATCAACTTTTGCACCAGTATATTCTTCAGTTCCTCTACCATATTTTCCAAAAGCACCAACACCGTGAGAATCATCTGCGATTGTGATAACACCTTCTTCAAATTTATCATCGAATTTTGAACAAATTTCTGTAAGTTCTTTTAATGGAGCAAAATCTCCACGCATACTAAAAATACCGTCTGTAATAACTAAACAACGTTTTCCCATTCCAACAGCTTCATTCAATTTTGCTTCCAGATCTTTCATATCATTATGTTTATAGATCATCTTAGCAGCTGGACGTGAAAGACGCATTGCTTGAATAATACAATTGTGATTCAGTGCATCGGAGATTACCACCGTTTCTTTTGTGGTAAGTGGGTAAATAACACCGAGACTTGTAACATATGCAGAACTGAATATCATTCCGGCTTCGCGTTCGTGAAATTCTGCAAGCTTCCTTTCGAGTTCGATATGCGGAGTATGGGTTCCACTGATAAAACGAACAGCCCCCGGTCCTACACCAAATTTTTGTGCAGCTTCTTCTTCAGCTTCGATAACTTCCGGATTCATTGACATTCCAAGATAGGAATTTGCATTCATTTTGATAAATTCCTGCTCTCCGTAACCTACTAAATTGTAACGTGGTCCAAATTCACCTTTTGCTTCTTTTATTTCACTAATAACCAGTTCCGCACCTTTATCTCTTCCGGTTGTGCGTAAATCCTCCAGGTTTTTGTTAAGTGCAGCATTTAATCTTTCAAGTGCCATACATTTCTCCCTTTATTTATTTTTCTATTACCACAACTGCAGTAGCATAATCTTTTAGATGTGCGATTGAAACATGGCTGAATTTCAGATTACGCTCACTAAATTTATCTTTTGTACCACCATAAAGAACTATTTCTGGTTTTCCTAACTTATCGTTCACCGTCTCGATCTCGCTAAACTTTACACCGTTGCTAAATCCTGTTCCCATGGCTTTCATGAATGCTTCTTTCACTGCAAATCTTCCAGCAAAATTTTGTGAACTATTTTTAAATTTTCGGCAATAATCAATTTCAGTTTGAGTGAAAATTTTCTTCACGAATTTATCATCTTTCTTCGTAAGTTTTTCTACTCTTGGAACTTCAATTATATCGATGCCAATTCCAAAAATCATTATTTAAGTTTTTTACCTAAAACTTCCAGCATATCTTCCGTCATTTTAGCCAGATCATATTCGTAATGCCATCCCCATTCTTCAGCCGCTGCTGAATCATCCATGTTGTTGGGCCAACTGGCAGCAATTGCCTGACGAACAGGATCGATTTCATAATCAATTACAAATTCCGGAATATGCTTTTTGATCGAGGCAGCTAACATTTCAGGATCAAAACTCATGGTGGAAATATTAAAAGCATTTCTGTGAACAAGTTTTGCAGGATCAGCTTCCATCAAATCTACAGCGGCAGTTAAGGCATCGGGCATGTACATCATATCAAGGAAAGTTCCAGCTTCGAGGAAACAAGTGTAAGCTTTCTTTTTGATCGCTTCATAATAAATATCAACAGCGTAATCTGTGGTTCCACCACCAGGCAGAGTTTCGTTAGAAATAATACCAGGATAACGGACACCACGAGTATCCACTCCAAATCTTTTGAAATAATAATCACACAATAACTCACCAGCAACTTTGGTTACACCGTACATTGTGTTTGGTCTTTGAATTGTATCTTGAGGTGTATTATCGGCTGGAGTTGATGGGCCAAAAGCACCGATTGAACTTGGTGTAAAAACAGCGCAATTATTTTCACGAGCAACTTCCAGAACATTGTACAGACCGTTGATATT
>JAOZPK010000107.1 GCA_029932755.1 Candidatus Cloacimonadota bacterium
AGTTCGGCTTTTTTGGTGTGGTTGTGTAAACTCTTGTACACACACCTCTTCTTTGTGGGCAGGAATCGAGAGCTCTATTTTGCTTTTTCTTCACTATCTTCTTTCTGCCTTTACGTATCAACTGATTAATTGTTGGCACTATTTCCTCCGTTTATTTATTAGAAATCAAGGATATCATCAAGCGATTCTTCTTTTTCCTGATGAGCAAACTCTTGAATGATCTCGGTAATTGATTTACCTTCATCAATAGCTTTTTTAACCTGGTCATTATAGAACTTGGTTCCAGTACCTATCGGAATTCTATGACCGATAATAATACTTTCTTTAAGACCTTCAAGGTTATCTACTTTCCCTTCAATAGAAGCTTGAGTAAGAACTTTTGTGGTCTCTTGGAACGAAGCTGCAGAAAGCCAGCTTTCTGTTAAAAGCGAAGCTTTTGTAATACCCAGAAGAAGTTGCTCAAAGGTAGCTCCTTCGCCACCCTCTTCTTCAATGCGCTTGTTTTCTCTATTAACTTGATTTCTATTTACTATCTCACCTTCCAGGAACATTGTATGTCCCGGATTGAGTATTCTAACTTTTTTAAACATTTGACGAATGATCACACCAATGTGTTTATCATCGATCTTTACACCCTGTTTTCTATAAACTTCCTGGATCTCATTAACAATAAGCATCTGAGCAGCAGTGATACCTTTTGCTTTAAGAATATCGTGAGGATCTAGAGGACCGCTTGATAAAGCATCACCACTGTCAACTCTATCACCTTCATGAACGATAATTCTTTTTCCAGGTGGAATTATATATTTCTTCTCTGTCTCTTCTCCTACATTAATGTAAATTACACGTCCGGATTTTGAGAGATCTCCAATAGAAACTAATCCAGAGATTTCAGAAAGAATAGCTTTTTCTTTTGGTACTCGAGCTTCGAAAAGATCCTGAACTCGTGGTAGACCACCAGTAATATCACTTTGTTTTATAGTAATTCGGGAAGATTTACCAAGTACATCACCTGGATATACATAAATACCATCTTCTACCTCAACCATCAAGCCAGATTGGATAGGAACAAGGATCTGTTTACCTTTTTTTGGAATGATCTTGAACTGAGCTTGAAGTTTGCGGTCTTTTGATTCGATAATTGTGATTTCTCTTGAACCTGTCAGTTCATTAAATTCTTCTTTGTAAGTAATATCTTTTATAAAATGTTCGAATTTAAGTTCACCTTTAGCGGGAGCGATAAGTGGATTATTATAATGGTCCCAACTGAACAATTTAGTATTCTTAACAACTTTTTGACCATCCTGTACAAAAATAGTAGCAGCATATTCCACTTTATATGATTCCAATTCGGAACCATCTTCATCGTTAATTATCTTGATCTTTCCGAAATAACCACTGGAAATAAGTTCCTCATTTCGGTTTATAACTGTATTCATTTTTACAAACTTTATAATACCGTCTGTAATTGCAGCCACTTCAGCCAGGTCCACATCTGTACTTGTTGTACCACCAATATGGAAAGTACGGAGTGTAAGCTGGGTTCCAGGTTCACCAATACTTTGTGCAGCAATTACACCCACAGGCTCACCAATGGTAGAAGGTTTATTGTTGCCCAAATTTCTTCCGTAACATTTTGCACAAATTCCATTCTTAGATTCACAAGTCAATACGGATCTGATCCTGATGGAGTTGATGCCATGATCTTGAATAGTTTGAGCCATCTCATTTGTGATCTCAGAATTTGCAAACACGATAATCTTCTCTGTAATAGGGTCGATAATATCTTCAGCAGTTGTTCTACCTTTGATTCTTTCATAGAGTGGTTCTACAGTTTCCAAACCTTCTTTAAGAGCAGTAACGGTAATACCTTCGATTGTTCCGCAATCTTCACTCGTTATTACAGCATTCTGAGCAACATCTACAAGACGTCTTGTGAGGTATCCTGCATCAGCGGTTTTGAGAGCTGTATCAGCAAGACCCTTACGTGCGCCATGAGTAGAGATAAAGTATTCAAGAACCGTAAGACCTTCTTTAAAGTTAGATTTAATTGGAGTTTCAATAACTTCGGCACCTCTATCGGAAGTACCACGTGAAGGTTTATCCATCAAACCACGAAGAGCTCCAAGTTGCTTGATCTGGTCTTTACCACCACGAGCACCAGAAAGGTACATCATATTTATTGAGTTAAAACCACCTTGATCAGCCTCTAATTCTTTCATAAGAAGATCTGTAACTTTCTCAGTAGTTAATTTCCATTTATCAATTACACGGTTATAACGTTCTGTCTCAGTAATTTCACCATTCATATAACTGGTTATGATCTTAGCAACTTCTTTTTCTGTTTTTGCTATAAATTTATTTTTATCTTTTGGAGAAATTACATCACTAGAACTAAATGTAATACCCGCTTTTGTCGCATATTTGAACCCAAGATCTTTAATGTCATCAAGAAATACTGCTGTTCTTGCTTGCCCAATAGTTTCATAGCATTCCATAGATAGATCGTTCAATTTACCTTTTGTAAAAGTATAATTCTTAAAAGAAAGTTCAGGAGGAAGGATTTGATTAAAAATAACCCGACCGATGGTTGTAGTAATGATCTTTCCATTAATGATAACATTGATCCATGTATATAGTTCTAAATCGACACTATTTGCAATTTGCCCCTTTTGGTTTTTTAAATGATCTTCCTGTTCATAGGCAAGTAGCACTTCATCAGAAGAGCTGAAATATTTCAATTTTTTGGTATCTTCCGGTTTCTTATATTTTAAAACGGTTAAATAATAATTACCCAGAACGATATCCTGATTGGTTGCCATAGCAAGTTTTCCGCTGGCAGGAAGTAACAAATTTCTTGTTGATAGCATAAGAACTCGTGCTTCCATTTGGGCTTCATTGGAAAGAGGTACATGAACAGCCATCTGGTCACCGTCAAAATCCGCATTATATGGGATACAAACAAGTGGATGAAGTTCTATTGCCTTTCCTTCTGTAAGTACCGGCATAAATGCCTGAATACCATGTTTGTGCAATGTTGGTGCACGATTCAGAAGAACAGGATAATCTTTTATAACGTCTTCCAGGATCTTCCAGATCTCAGGACGTTTCTTTTCAATTAATTTCTTTGCTGTTTTTGCTTTTTCTGCTTCACCAATCTTTTCTAGTCTTTCAATGATGAAAGGTTTGAAAAGCTCGATAGCCATCTCTTTAGGTAATCCACATTGATGAAGTTTGAGATTAGGTCCTACAGTAATCACAGAACGTCCGGAATAATCCACACGCTTTCCAAGCAGGTTTTGACGGAATCTACCGCTTTTACCTTTAAGCTGATCAGCAAGAGCCTTAAGAGGTCTGTTCCCTCTTCCTTTTACCGGTCTAGATTTTCTGGAATTATCAATAAGGGCATCTACAGCTTCCTGCAGCATACGCTTTTCGTTTCTTAAGATTACTTCAGGTGCATTAATATCGATAAGTCCGCGAAGTCTGTTATTACGAGTAATCACTCTCCTATAAAGTTCATTGAAATCAGCTGTGGCAAATCTACCACCGTCAAGTTGAACTAAAGGTCTTAGGGTTGGTGGTAAGACGGGGAGAACTTCTAAAACCATCCATCCTGGATTATTACCGGATTTACGGAAAGCATCAATAACTTTAAGGCGTTTAATTGCTTTTTGCTTCTTCTGAATGGAAGTTTCCATCTTAATGATCGTGCGTAGGTTCATTGCTTCATCTTCAAGATTAATCTCTTCAAGTAGAACTTTGATTGCTTCTGCACCCATTAAGGCAACAAAATTTTCACCAATACGATCTCTGATCTCGTAGTATTCATCAACATTTACAAGATCTCCTTCTTCGTAATCGCTATCACCCGGATTTAGGACAATATATGATTCATAATAGAGAACACGTTCCAATTTGCTAACAGGCATATTGAGTAGTGTTCCAACTACACTTGGCATGCTTTTTACAAACCATATGTGAGAAATTGGAACTGCCAATTCGATATGACCCATACGTGAACGACGTACTCGTGAAGTAGTAATTTCAACACCACAACGGTCACATACAGTATTTTGGAAACGCTTTTTCTTATATTTTCCACAACTACATTCGTAATCCTTTTCGGGACCAAAAATTCTTTCACAGAAAAGTCCACCTTTCTCAGGTTTAAGAGTACGATAGTTAAGAGTATCAGGTTTTGTAACCTCTCCATAACTCCATTCACGGATCGAATCGGGAGAAGCTATCTTGATTCTTACTTTATCGTAATTTTCTATTCTTTTATCTCGCTTAATATCTCTAATCACTTACAGGCCTCCATTATGTTTCTTGTCTGCAAGAAACTCAACGTCAAAGCAAAGGGATTTCAATTCACTTACTAACACATTGAAAGATTCCGGGATTCCGGGTTTCGGCGGATTCATACCGCTTGTAATAGCTTTAAATGCATTAGTTCTACCTTCGACATCATCACTCTTGATGGTTAGCATCTCTTCTAAAAGACGAGAAGCACCATATGCTTCAAGTGCCCATACCTCCATCTCTCCTAATCTCTGACCACCATGTTGAGCTTTACCACCCAAAGGTTGTTGGGTGATAAGTGAGTAAGGTCCAGTAGAACGGGCATGCATTTTATCTGCGACCAGGTGATTAAGTTTAAGCATATACATAACTCCGACTGTAACTCTTTCTTTGAAAGGTTCACCTGTTTTCCCATCATAAAGTACTTGTTTCCCATCCAATTCCAATTTGACTTTCTTCATTGATTTATCAATATCAGCAAGAGTTGCACCGTCGAAAACAGGAGTTTCAAAATTAACCCCAAGAATCTTAGCTACCATACCAAGATGGGTTTCCATGATCTGACCGATATTCATACGGGAAGGTACACCAAGTGGATTCAAAATAATGTCAATTGATTCACCATTTTCCATATAAGGCATATCGGCAATCGGACTTATTCTAGATATTACACCCTTATTCCCGTGACGACCAGCCATTTTATCACCAACTGCGATTTTACGCTTTTTGGCAATATATACCTTTACCATTTTACGAACACCATAAGGAAGTTCGTCACCATGTTTAAGACGTTCTTTAGCTTTTTTGAAGATGTTGTCACTCTCTTCATAAGCTACTTTAGCTTTCAGGATGATCTCATTGTATATATTTTGGTTCATTTCAGCATCTTCTACCAGATCGTAATCTAGATTCAGACGCTTGAAATTTATTTTTTTTAAAGAATTTTTTGTAATCTTTATACCGGAAGGAACAAAGAACATATTTGTTTTTTCGTCAACAATGTTCTTAGCAGTATTTCCAATAAGAATTTTCTCCAGTTTACCTTGAAGATATCCCTGGATTTTCTTCTGTCTCTCTTTGTGTTCCTGCTTGATGCGTTGAAGAGATTCCAGTTTTAATTCTTGATCTTCAAATTCTTCTGTAGATTCAAGACGCGAGAAAACCTTCACATCAATAACCACACCTTCCATTCCAGGTTTTGCCTTAAGTGAGCTATTGGTAAAATCTCCGGCACGGTCACCGAAAAGAGCACGCATAAGATTTTCTTCCGGGGAAGGATCGATATCTACGTTCTTCGGAGTTATCTTTCCAACAATGATGTCACCTGCTTTTACAACAGATCCAACTCTTATAACACCAGATTTATCCAAGTTTCTTAGAGCCTTAATTGGAACATTAGGAATATCGTAGGCAAGCTCTTCTTTTCCGTTTTTCATGATACGAACTAAAACTTCATGCTCCTCAATATAAACTGAAGTAAGAGTATCTTCTCGAGCAACTTTTTCGCTGAGAATAATAGCATCCTCATAGTTGTATCCATACCAAGGCATGAAGGCAACCAGCATATTGCTTCCAAGTGCTAATCTATTATCAGTTATTGATGGACCATCAGAGATCAGATCTCCTCTTTTCACCTTATCGCCTGCTTTAACAGAGGGTCTTTGGTGAATGGATGTATCCTGATTTGAACGTGCGAATTTTTTTAGATAAACACGATTCTTTGTGCCAATATCAAGTATACTTTCATCAGGATTGTCTCTTTCAATATCTATATAGGAACTTGTAACTTTTTTAACAACACCATCAAAGGGAGCTGTAGCGGTAGAACCACTATCTCTGGCAATGATCTCTTCCATGCCTGTTCCAACCATTGGAACTTCCGGGTTCATTAAGGGTACAGCTTGACGCTGCATATTAGATCCCATCAGAGCACGGTTTGCATCGTCGTGTTCCAAAAATGGAATAAGAGATGCAGATGCTGAAACTATCTGCTGCGGTGATACATCAAGAAATTGTACTTCCTCAGGTTTTACCTGTAGGAATTCGCCTTGGTGACGGGCAAATACAAGATTGTCAGTAATATTAGTATTTTCATCATAATTCACATTGGCTTGTGCAATAATATAATTTTCTTCCTGATTTGCATCAAGAAACAGAACTTCAGAAGTGATCTTGCTGTTTTCTACTTTAATATAAGGGGTTTCTAAGAATCCAAGTTCATTTACTCTTGCATACATAGCGGGCGAAGAGATAAGACCAATATTCGGACCCTCAGGAGTTTCAATTGGGCAGATACGTCCATAATGAGAATAGTGAACATCTCGAACCTCGAAACCGGCACGTTCTCTGGTAAGTCCACCAGGACCAAGTGCTGAGAGTCTTCTTTTATGTGTTATTCCGGTTAGCGGATTAGTTTGTTCCATATATTGAGAAAGTTGACCCGTAAGGAAGAACGATTGCACGACAGCAATAAGTGCATTGCTATTGATTAGGTCGTGAAGTGTAACTTCATCCGGATTAGCTATCGACATTCTTTCTACAGCAGTTCTGGCTACACGAGAAAGACCAATGTTGTATTGCTCAGCCAGGAGCTCTCCGACGGTTCTAACTCTTCTATTTGCCAGGTGATCAATATCATCAATTCTATCTTCATCTTTATATACGGCAATCAATTTATCAATGATAGCGATAAGATCTTCTTTTGTAAGAACATGAGTGTTGATATCAATGTTCAGACCTAAACGAGTATTAAGTTTATGACGTCCAACTTTACCAAGATTGTATCTTCTTTCATTAAAGAACATTCTGTTAAAAAGATCTAAAGCAATTTCATATGTAGGTTCTTCACCTGGGCGTATAAGTGTGTATATTTTCTTTAATGCTTCTTCCTGAGTAGTCGTTTGATCTTTAGCAATAGTTTGTTCGATTATTTTTCTGGTGATCTCAAAATTAGATTTAATAACATCTATTTTTTTAATTCCGCCTTCAACCATTGCTTCGATTTCATCATTTCCAATTTCACTACCGGCATCAAAAAGAATTTCACCGGTTTCTTTATTCATAACATCAGCAAAAAGGAATCGATCTTTAGACTTTTTCACATCGATTTTTTCTTTTTCATAGAAATAATTTCTGAGATCATCATTTGTTGAAAGTCCAACAGCACGTAATAAAACTGTTGCAGGAAGTTTTCGTCTTTTATCAATTAGCACAAAAAGCGCGTCGTAACTATCCATATTGAATTCAAGCCATGAACCGTTATAAGGGATCAATTTAGCTGAATTCAATATCTTAC
>JAOZPK010000017.1 GCA_029932755.1 Candidatus Cloacimonadota bacterium
ATCAAGGGTATTCCTCACGTCGATAATCGTCATTTTGATGTTTTCATGGAAGGTGACATGAAGAATCTTTTCATGACTGCAGGGTTGATTTTTGTTTCATATGGTGGATTGACGAAGATTGCCAGTGTTGCTGAAGAAGTAAAAAATCCATCACGTAATATTCCACTTGGGATGTTCTTAGCATTTATAATTGTTACTATTTCTTATGTGTTTGTAGTCTTTGTAACGGTTGGTGTTTTAGGAGATAAACTTCTTCTTCCTGCTCCTAGACTCTACTCACTTACGCCGATCAGTGATGGGGCTGCAATATTTGCAGGGAAACCCGGAATGTATGTACTTTCGATAGCAGCTTTGTTAGCGTTTTTTTCTACAGCAAATGCTGGAATTATGGCAGCATCACGGAATCCAATGGCAATGAGTAAAGATAATTTGCTGCCTTCGTTTTTTGGTAAAATGAGTAACAAATACAAGACACCTGTAAATGCAATATTGTTTACATGTATTTTTATGATATTCGTAATTTTCTTACCTTTAGAAATACTTGTAAAAACAGCTTCCACCATGATGCTGTTACTTTATATTTTTATTAACATAGCTGTTGTAATTATGCGCGAAAGCGGTATTCAGAACTATCGTCCAAAATTTAAAAGTCCGCTGTACCCCTGGTTACAGATCATCGCAGTTTTGGTTTATATCTTTTTAATTATTGAAATGGGATCATTGCCACTCATGATGACCGCTGTTTTCATTATATCCGGATTATTGTGGTACTGGTTCTATGGGAGTATTCGATCTAATAAGGAATCTGCTCTTTTTCAACTTGTAAAAAGAATCAAAGCCAAAGATCTTGTTACAACATCCTTAGAAACTGAATTGAAAGAAATAATTCGTGAGCGTGATAATATACGGAAAGACCGGTTTGATGAACTCATAGAGAACGCTGTGATCCTGGATATTGAAGATACCGTTACAAAAGAAGATTTTTTTCATTTGGTTGCTGACAAAGTTTGTATTAATATTGATAAAAGCAGTGATTATTTCTATAAAAAATTATTGGAACGAGAAGCTGAAAGTTCTACGGTACTTACAGAGTCTCTCGCTATTCCTCATATTATAATCGAAGGAGAAAAGAAATTCAATATCCTGTTGGCAAGATGCAAGAAAGGAATTAATTTCAATGAACAGGCTACAAATATTAATACTGTATTTGTAATAACCGGTACTCGAGATGAGCGTAACTTTCATTTGCAGTCTTTGGCCGCCATAGCTCAAATTGTTCAGGATATTAATTTTGAGAAAAAATGGCTAAAAGCTAAAAATATTGAGGCATTACGCGATATTGTGCTTTTAGGTGACAGAAGAAGAAAGGTATAAGATCAATATTCAATATCCAACATGGAATGATGAAATAAAAAAAAGTGAAGAATATTATGAACATATATATAGAAACCTATGGCTGCCAGATGAATGTAGCTGATAGCGAACTTGTTGCTTCTATTCTTAAAGGAGATAAATTCTCGGTTGTAAAGGATATATCAGATGCAGATGTGATAATCTTTAATACTTGTTCGGTACGTCAGCACGCTGAAGATCGTGTTCTTGGACGCATCAATAACGAGATGAGCCGTAAAAAACAGAAGAAGAACTTAAAGATTGGTGTAATCGGCTGTATGGCTCAACGACTCGATGCAAAACTGAACGAAATGAATTCCAATATTGATTTTGTTGTCGGAGTGGATCAATATAAAAAACTTCCTGAAATTATCACCGATCTATTTGACGATGTTGATTTCAAATGTAATACTACTGTTGATGATAATGAAATTTATAAAGATATTTATCCAATCCATAATGGTGAATTCAATGCATTTGTAACAATAATGCGTGGTTGTAATAATTTCTGTTCATATTGCATTGTACCATATACTCGCGGTAGAGAACGGAGCAGACCGGCTGATGATATTCTTAATGAAATTGATAGAATAGGGGAGAAGGGTTTCAAAGATGTTACGCTTTTAGGACAAAATGTTAATTCATACAATTATAAAAATGTAAATTTTGCCGAACTATTAAAGCAGGTAAATAAAATTGAATCAATTAAACGTATCAGGTTTGTAACATCTCATCCTAAAGATTTATCTGATAAGGTTATACAAGTTATGGCTGAATCGGAAAAAGTTTGTGAACACCTGCATCTCGCAATGCAAAGCGGGGATGATGATGTATTAGCCAAAATGAATCGTGGATACACTTCACAGCATTTTTATGATATTACACAAAAGTTAAAAAAGGCAATGCCTGATATAGCGATAACAACAGATATTATTGCAGGTTTCCCGGGTGAGACAGATAAACAATTCCAAAAAACTTTCGATCTGATGAAAAAAATTCAATTCGATTATGCTTTTACTTTTAAATATTCACCAAGAACCGGAACAAAAGCTGCTGAATTCACTGAGCAAGTACCGGAAGAAATCAGATTAGCAAGATTACAAAAGCTTATAGAACTCCAACAAGATATTACTACACTCAAATATAAAGAACAGATTGGAAAAATAAAAGAGATCTATGTTGAACAAGTAAGTAAAAAGTCTGATAAAGAAATGGCAGGCAAAAGTAGGGATTTCAAAATAACAGTTTTTCCTGGGAATAGATCTTTAATTGGTAAATTCGTTAAAGTGAAAATAACAGATGCAGTTGGCTGGACACTTAAAGGTAAACTCATAAAATGATTATATTTGAATATATAACGTAATAGTTTTACCATGAAACAGCTTTAATTAGTAAGCCAAATCAATTATTTGCTCATTTCTTTCAATTTAGATGTAAATTAACTCAATTTTAATTCTTTCGAGCTTAAGAAACGATATTTGGAGATATTCACATATTTATTAACAAATAAAACCAACTTCGAGGATTTTCTTTTATTTTGTAACTAACTTCAAGTTTTAAAACTAATTCTAAAATAATATATCAGAAATCAATTTTAAAGAATGAAAAAACAATGCAATCTTATATTATAAAAAAACAAATTGAAGAAGGGAGAGAGGCTAATTTAAAAATAGGGGTGGCAAAAATGCGTGAATTCTATCATGTGATAATATATATTATGTAAACATAGTAAGGTTTACATAACCACTATTATGGTAGTATGTTAGTATCAATAATGCTTTTGCATTTTCTCAATATTATCTAATAAAGTTTGTTTCCATTGCCGATCCTCTCTTCTGAGAATGCTCATCTATGATTTTACATTTACACAATTTTTAATAAGCTTCAAAATATAACCACAGACGAACACAAATGAAAAAGTTATGTAGAAACATATTTGAAAGGAAAGATTGCGGGATATTAGATATTTGGACTTTTAAATCAAATTTAAACTAATACTTTTAATTTCGGTTTTCAATACAAACCTTAAAGATAATTGACACAATCCAATTACTTTTAAAAATGAATATTATAAAAATTTAGTGGAGTTAATATGAAAAGTATGACCGGATATGGTAGAGTAAAATACTTAGATGAGAATATTGATCTGGAAATTGAAGTAAGGTCGGTAAACAGCCGCTTTCTGGATCTTCGCATTAAGCAACCATATCATCTTTCCTTTATGGAAGCTGCAATATCAAAACAGATAAATAAAACGATAGTTCGCGGGAAAGTTGATGTAAACATTAATCTCAATTTACTTAAAGCACCGGATATGGAGCTTAATGAAGAGATGGTTAAAGCTTATTGGGAAGTATACAATAAAGCTAAAAAGATGGTAAACACCGATGCACATCTCCCCTTTGCTAAATTACTTTCCGAGAAAGATATTATAAGAATAGGGAAAACAGAAATTGATGAAGATGATATGAGCAAGATTATCATGACGACACTGGATGAAGCCATAATTGCACATCAGAAAATGGCATTAAACGAAGGTGATTCTATGAAAGAATACTGTTTTAATTCTTTATCTAAAATGAGTTCTGCCTTAAATAAAATAGAAGCTGAGTTCCCTAAATATAAAAAAGAGATATATTCTAAATTAAAAGATAACATTGAGGGATTGCTGGGTGCATTCATTAAGGAAGAAGATCATAAAAAGCTTTTACTGGAAACGGCAATATATGTTGAAAAGGCTGATATTTCAGAAGAGATTGTAAGATTAAATAATCATATTGATAAGTTTTCTGCTTTATTGGAAGAAAAAACTGAACTTGGTAAGAAATTGAATTTTATACTTCAAGAAATGCACAGAGAGATTAATACCATTGGCTCTAAATTCAATTCTACAAAGGTTTTTGATGATACTATCCTCATTAAAGAAGAAATTGAAAAATGTCGGGAGATAATACAAAATGTCAGATAATAAACCAAAATTAAGATGGGTTTCGTATCCATTTAAAGATTTTCCAGTCAGCTCTGCCCTATTGATCGCCTTCTTGATCATTATAAGTTTGTTGCTTTGGAAAATTACCGTAGTTAATTGGAATATGCCTCTTTTCTTTTATCTGGGAATGGGAGTATTTTTTATGAGTTTGATAACATATTTCATACCTACAACTTATGAACTTTTTGAGAATAAAATACTAATTCATTATTGGCTTATCAAAGCTGAACGACCATATTCTCATTTTGGCTGCTATTACATGGATAAAAAAGGAATAATGTTAAGTACATTTAAAATGCCACGTAAACTGGATCCTTTCCGTGGGCTTTCATTACGTTTTTCTAAAACTAAAAATGAAAAAGAAGAATTGCTAAAAATACTTGAAGAAAAGATCGGGAATAAAGTATAAATATAATGTATGATAAAAAGTTAGCATATATAGTTAAGAAGATACTTGAAGATAGTCCTCATAATCATTTTAAATTAAAAGATATAGCTAGAGCTATTGGGCTGAGAAAACATAAATATAAAAATTTAATAGATACGCTCTTTAAATTAGCAAAAGATAAAGAGATCAATCAGAAAAATCGCAAATATTATGCTGTAAAAGTAAAAAACACTAAAAACATAATAGGAATATTTGATGCAACCACTTTAGCGAGGAATAAGTCATTTGCTTTTGTGAAAGCAGAACCGGAAGATATTTTCGTCTCATCAGAAGATACATTGAACGCCTATCACAACGATACGGTTGAGGTAGAAGTTAACTATCAGCGGAATGGCAAGAAACATGGAATTATTACTAAGGTTGTAAAACGGGCTAATAAAAAGGTAATTGGAACATTCCAGGAATATCATGGAAAGAATTATATTATTCCGGATAATTCACGTATCCACACAAATTTTGCGGTAAATGATATTTCAAATTCCAAAACCGGAGAAAAGGTTGTTCTCGAAGTAACTAACTGGGGCAGCCGTGAGTATTATAAAATTCCAGCCGGTAATATTATCGAAGTGTTAGGAAAAGCAGGAAATCCCGATGTAGAAATTCTGAGTGTTATCCGGCAGTATGAATTGCCTTTGGAATTTCCTCAAAATGTATTAGATGAATTAAATGATCTATCAGATGAAATTCCCGCTAATATAATTTCCAAGCGAAAAGATCTTAGAAACTTGCTCACATTCACTATCGATCCGGCTTCGGCAAGAGATTTTGATGATGCAATATCTTTAATTCAAGACGAGAAAGGATTTACACTTTATGTTCATATTGCAGATGTTGCACAATATATTGGTATAAAAAGTAAATTATTTGAGGAAGCGACCAAACGTGGAAACAGCTATTATTTTCCCAAGAAGGTTATCCCAATGCTGCCCGAGAAAATTTCCAACAAGATCTGCAGTTTGAGACCATTCGAAGATAAACTCACATTAACTGTTCAAACCAGGTACAATACCGATTTCAAGGTTATTGCACAAAGTGTATATGAAAGTGTGATCTGTTCCAACGCCAGGTTCAATTACGAAGAGATTGATGAATTCTTTGATGAGAAGAAAGAATTGGAAACCAAAATTGCTGAAACTATTAACATTATGCGTAAATTATCCGCATCACTCACAAAGAATAGAGTGAAGTGCGGATATCTCAGGCTTAATATTCCTGAAACTATTTTTGTATTTGATGATGAAGGGCATGTTATCGATCTTGAACGCAGTAAAGAAACTGATTCCCACAAAATGATAGAGAATTTTATGCTGGTTGCAAATGAGTTTATTGCCAAAGAACTTTCGGTTGGTAAAACAATATTCAGGATTCATGAAAAACCTGATGAAGAAAGATTGTTAAAGCTCAAAGAAGAAATTACCAGTTATAATATTAAAATGGAAATGCATCAAAATTTGAATATTGTACTTCAGAATTTACTGAACCAGCTTCCTGATGAAAACTATCATCGTGTTTTTGACCGTAAGATCCTGCGAAGTATGAAAAAAGCTAAATATACTGTAGAAAATATGGGTCACTTCGGGCTTGCAATGCGTTATTACACACATTTCACATCTCCGATCCGTAGAATTTCCGATTTGATCATTCACCATCAAATTAAGAATAAATTAAATTCCCAACAAACTCCTTTTTCTTCATCTCATCTTTTCAAACTTGCTAAAATTGCAACTGAGAGAGAACAGGTAGCTGATGAATCCGAACGTGAAGTCGATCTCAAGAATAAAACGATCTTTATGAAAAAGAAAGTAGGTGATGAATATACTGCCATTATTATTGCTGTTCGGAATAATTCTTTCATTGTTGAATTAGACAGATATCCAGTAACAGGGATAGTTGAATTATCTTCATTAAGTGATGACCATTACGAATTTTTCCCTCAACATAGCCGTTTCATTGGAAAAAGAAAAGGGAAGATTTATAAATTGACAGATAAGCTCAATGTTCTTTTAAGCAGTGTAGATGACGAAATTCATTTTAAAGTTTTATAATAATATTATTAAAAAAAAAATTTAAAAAAGGAAAATATATGTTTATTTATCGTTTTTTTAGTTCGCTTATTATTGGTATAAGTTATCCAATTATCAAATTACGTTTGAAAAGTAAGCGAGGTAAGCAAAGAATTGGTATACTAAAAAATGGTTTTGAAAAATGTGTGTGGATCCATGCGGCTTCCGTAGGTGAAGTAAATGCTGTAAAACCGCTTATCAATCAACTTCTGCAAAAATATCCGCAAAAAGATTTTATAATGACAACAATGACAGCAACAGGTTTGGAAGCAGCAAAGACGATAAGTCCAAAATTAGTTGTAAGCCTGTTCCCTATGGATGTCTTATTTATTCAAAAAAGATTTTATAATACAATAAATCCGGAATTAATTATTCTGGTAGAAACCGAATTATGGCCTAATATGCTGCATATTGCCAGAAAACGCAAAATACCGGTGGTAATGGTAAATGCCCGTATCTCAGATAGTTCATTTCCAAAATATAGGAATCTCAGAATTTTTTGGAAACCTGTTTGGAAAGCTATTAAAGCTGTGAATGCTCAATCGGAGAAAGATGAGCGAAGATTCATTGGATTGAAATTTGATAACGTTGTAAATGCACATAACCTCAAATTTTGCATTGAACTTCCAGAATTCAATAAAACAACATTAAGAAAAGAATTAAGCTATTCTAAGGACGATTTTATCATAGTTTGGGGAAGTAGCCGTCCAGGAGAAGAAAAGCTCTTCAAAGAAGTTCTTATCCGCCTTAAAGAGCAAATAGATAACTTAAAGGTTGTCATAGTTCCACGTCATCTGCACAGAATTCCTCAAGTATGCGAAATTTTTAAGGAATTTGATTATCATTTTTATTCCAAATTAGAGGAACCTGTTGATATTCTTTTTGTAGATGAAATGGGAATTTTAAATATGATATATGCTCTTTCTGATATTGCTGTTGTGGGTGGCAGCTTTTTTAACTTCGGAGGGCACAATCCACTTGAACCGGCTTTTTATGGAACTTCTACGATCATCGGAAAATATCATCATTCCTGTCGTGATTCTGTAGATAGACTTTTAGAAAACAATGGTATTATCGTATCTGACAAAAAGAGATTAACAGATGATATTATGAATTTGTATAACAATAAAGAACTACGGAAACAGCTTGGCTTAAATGCAAAACAAACTTTGGGTCTCAATTCCGATAGCTTGAAAACAAATTTAATGATTTTGGAAAAATATTTGAAGTAGTGCAATGAAAGAAGCATTGTTTTACACCAAACTAGAAGATCAAAAAATCAGATGTGAACTATGTCCGCACAATTGCGTTATTTTACCAGATAACATTGGAATATGCCGAGCACGTAAGAATATTAGTGGTGTTCTTTATGCAATTAATTATGGTGAAACCATCTCCATTAGTATAGATCCAATGGAGAAAAAACCATTATATCATTTCCATCCTAATAAAAGCATTCTTTCAATTGGCCCTAATTCCTGTAACTTCTCCTGTAAATTCTGTCAGAATTATCAATCTAGCCAGTTTGAAGTACCAACGACTACAATAACTCCCGGTAAATTGCTGGATCTATGTAAATTACATCTTTGCGATTTTGTTGCATTTACCTATACCGAACCAACAACCTGGTTCGAATTCATACTCGATTCTTCTAAATTATTAAAAGAGAATGGTATTAAAACTGTGATGGTAACAAATGGCTTCATCAATCAAGAACCTCTAAAAGAGCTTCTCACCTATATTGATGCTATGAATATCGATCTAAAAGCATTCGATGAAAAATTTTATAAAACGATCTGCAACGGTACATTGCAACCGGTTTTAGAAACAATTAAAACAGCTTCAAAGCATTGCCATATAGAAATAACAAATTTAATTATCACAGACGAAAATGATTCGGAAAAACAAATATATGATCTCGTAGATTTTGTTGCAGATGTAAATCCAAATATACCGCTTCATTTCTCACGTTATTACCCAACATATAAAATGGATAATCCTCCAACATCAATTTCCACATTAAAAATGGCAAAAGAAATTGCAGAGGAAAAACTAAATTATGTTTATCTTGGAAATATTGTAACCGAAAGGAATACTTATTGTCCAAATTGCAATCACCTGCTAATTCGAAGAGATTATCCATTAAAAAATGATGTTATAGATGGAAAGTGTCCATCCTGTGGTCACGATATTTATGGTAAATTTTAATGATCCGAGATCTCCGCAATATCTTCACATCTGCTGATATAATCTTATTAATTTTCCTTTTGGCAATTTCTGTGTTCATGTTAATTCTCATAAAAGATGATATTTCTGCAAAACAGGTTGAGATCAACTATCATAACAAGTTTGTAACCTCTGTTCCACTTGATAAAGATAGAACAATTGATATTGATGATGGAATAGTTGTTGAAATAAAAGATAGAAAAGTACGAATAAAAGAATCAACCTGCAAAAACCAATATTGTGTTAAACAAG
This sequence comes from Candidatus Cloacimonadota bacterium, assembly GCA_029932755.1. Taxonomy (GTDB): domain Bacteria; phylum Cloacimonadota; class Cloacimonadia; order Cloacimonadales; family TCS61; genus Tenebribacter. The sequence goes on from JAOZPK010000017.1 coordinate 9,371, forward strand.
GGTGGAGTAACCGTTTTCCTATTATTTGTATTCCAAATGAAGTATCAGTTGTGATAAAAAGCAAGAAGAAAGAAGAAATGCTGATAACAAAGTAATATAGCTAAGAATATTCTATTTTACTCTTTCTCACAACATAAATCAAATTCTCAGAATCTTCTGTTACATCACCTCTATCAAAGTCTCCATAAATATTGATAATCTCAAATTTACATTTTTCAAATAATAATCTCATATAATCCAAACTGCATTCCTTTAATGAAATATCAACTAAAGTTTTCCGTTCTTCCCCATTTTTAGCTATTTCCAGATATTCATCTCTCCAGTGTTTTATCTGATTTATTCTGTCAATTCTATATGAAGTGTACATTGTAACGGTGGAATTATTAATTGGATATTCTGCAGTATATGAATGTGTTCTTGGCAAAATTTCTGCACCTTCGCATATTCGTGGATTAATATCCATTGCCAGCACTCCCCCATCTTCCAGGTAATCATGAATATTATTCAAACATTTTACCTGATCTTCCAGTGTGAGAAGCTGTTGAAATGAGTAATAACTAATAAAAGCAAAGTTGAATTTTCTATCTAATTTGAAATTTGTCATATCAGAATTGAGAATTTCTAAATTTGGCAAGTTTTTTGCTTTTAGAATATCCAACATTTCATAAGAATTATCAATAGCAAAGATGATGTGACCTTCGCTTACTAATTCTTGAGTTATCCTACCGGAACCACAGCAAAGCTCAAGGATCGGTCCACCGAATTCTTTAGCGAGTGCTTTCCAAATACGAATATCCTCTTTTTGCTTCGTGCAGATCAGGTCAAATTCCCAATCATAGTATTTTGCATGATCATTCCAGTTCATTTTACCTCATAAAAAATGGACGTTTCAAATGAACCGTCCAAAAAAAAATCTAATATAGGATTATTTTAATTCTTCTATTCTATCTTCTATAAGTTTTTGGATTTCATGCAGACGTTCTTCTGTTTCAGCTTCAAAGCGCAAAACAAGAACAGGTGTTGTATTTGAAGCTCTGCAAAGTCCCCAACCGTCTTTAAAAGTAATTCGCATTCCATCAATATCATTCACATCAAAGCCTTCTTCAATAAATGAATCACGAACTTTTGCTACCAAATTGAATTTATCATTATCGGTACTTTTATAATGGATTTCCGGAGTATTATACACTTTTGGCTGATCTGCTAAGAATTGACTTACAGGCATATCCGTTTTACTCATGATCTCAACAAATCGTGCACAAACATAAATAGCATCATCAAAGCCAAGAAAACGATCTTTTAAGAATACATGACCACTCATCTCTCCACTCATTAACAGACCTTCTCTTTGCATTTTGCTTTTAATATTGGCATGACCTGTTTTATACATTATAGGAATTCCACCATGTTTTTTAATATCATCAAAAAAATTCTTGGAACATTTTACATCACCAATGATCTTCTCGCCAGGATGATCTATCAAAAAATCACGAGCAATAATGTTTAAAATCTGATCTCCAAATAACATTTTACCATTTTCATCAACCACGCCGATCCTGTCAGCATCTCCATCCATACCAAGTCCAACTTCTGCATCAGAGTTTTTTACTGCTGCAATCAGGTCAGTCATATATTTTTCTATAGTCGGATCCGGATGATGATTTGGAAATGTTCCATCCGGCTCACAATACATCTCTGTAACTTCACACCCCAGTCTTCTCAATATCTCTGGAAGATAAGGACCTCCCATCCCATTTCCACCATCAACTATCACTTTCACAGGTCTTTCAAGTTTAATTCCTTCAAAAATGTAATCTTTGTAGATTTCATCTATTTTATCATTTGTTGAAAGTGATCCTTCTCCGGTTTCGAAATCTTCGTTCTGGATAAGTCTCAGAATATCCTGTATCTGCTCACCATAAACGCTTTGCAAACCTTGATTCAATTTTATTCCATTATATTCTGCAGGATTGTGACTGGCAGTGATCATAACACCACCATCTGTCTTCAACTTCCAAATAGAGAAATATAGAACAGGGGTAGCCATGATACCAACATCAATAACATCAATACCTGTTTCAAGCATACCTTTGATGAATGCTTTTTTATAGGCTGGAGTACTAAGACGGGCGTCACCACCAATGCTTACAGTTTTTAAATTCTGTCTGCGTAAAAAAGTTCCATAACCTTTTCCTATTTTGTAGAGGATGCCTTCATCGAGGTCTACATCTACAACACCTCTTATGTCATACGCTCTAAAAATCTGTGGATTAACCATAATTTACCCCTTGTTCTTTATATATTTAATAATAATTGGTATCATTTTATTAAAAGCTTTACTTCGGTGACTTATCGTTTCCTTCTCGGTCTGCGTCATTTCACCAAATGTTCTACCGGTTTCATCAGCTTTAAAGATTGCATCATATCCAAAACCATTATTGCCAAATTCTTCTTTCGTGATCTTTCCCTCAACAATTCCTTCTGTAGTTGCTATCAATCCATCCGGTGAAACAAGAGCACAGACAGTACGAAACTGGGCATTTCTATTAGGAATAGTTTTCATTTCTTTAAGCATTTTAACACGGTTATCTTTATAAGAGCAATTCTCACCTGCAAAGCGAGCAGCATAAACACCTGGTTTGCCATCTAAAGCATCAACGAATAAACCTGTATCATCGGCAATTGTGAGCAGTTTGGAAAAATCTGCACATTCAGTTGCTTTTTTAATAGAATTTCCTTTGATTGTATTTTTGTCTTCAATTACATCCGGCATATTAGGAAACTGAGAAGCGGAGACTATTTCAACATCCAGATCCTTCAATATCTCTTTTATCTCAATAACTTTATCTTCGTTGCGAGTTGCTAATAGTAGTTTCATTTTGCTCCTTTTTATAATTTATATTTCAATGACACAAATAATGTGTTTCCTATATCATAAGGACCATAATAACTTAGATCTAAGTCTAAAGGTATATTTCTGAAAGGCGAAATACATAAGTCAACCATACGATTTTGATATAGTGATGCAACATTTTGTGTTGCTCCATTTAAAAAAATAGGATTATTTTTGAAAAATAAATTTTGTTCAAACCGCATATGCAAGTATTTATTAAAAGTATATTCTAAACCTAAAGATAGATTTATTTCAAATATTGTATATTGATCATCAAGAGAGTTATTATTACTATTCGTCTCATTTATTAGAGTTACATTTTTATCTACAAAAGACACTTGAGTCTTCCATCCAAGTAAAAAACTCCATTTCTTTTTTACGATCCAATTTTTTCCATAACCAATAAAACCAGATATCTTGTTATATTTTAGTGTTTTCCCACTATATAAGTCATTAGTATTTTCTGTAATTAGAGAATCGCTAACAAGAAATGCAATTGTGCAGTCTTCTTCAAAAGTTGAATTAAGATAATCTGCTTCGTAACCTTCCCATAAAACACCACCAACAAGTGACGATCTTTTATTATCGTTGATTTTACGTAATAATCTTCCTGAGAATGCAAAGGAAAAATTCGGGCAAGAATATTGATAAATATCTAGAATATTTCTATTAAAATAGGCAACATCATTATGCCCATCATAATAAAAGTCATTATATATTCCATCGTCATCGGGATCACCATCTCGTAATTCTTGATACGTAAAACTTCCTTGATAATCTCCTTCCCCAATTCCAATATTGCTCAAAAGACTTAATGTTTTTTTGTTGCTTAATTCCTTTATCCAACCGACTCTAAAATTGTGGTTAATTTTTTTTATGGAATTTACTTCTTCTTGAATAGAAAAACGATCATAATAATTATTTTCATAAGAATATGTATGTATCAATTTATTGCTTAGTTCATTAGCATAAATACTATAACTAAAGGCGATATTATTTTTTCCTAAAATTATAGAAATTGAGGATAAGTTTTGATCAAATTTATCTCTATATTCAATATCATTAAATAATTGAATAGTTCCTTGTGTACTTATATTTTTTCTTTGAAACAATATTGCTAAATTAGTATTATGTAATTTCTTGCAGTACAAACCAGAAAATTTGTAATCTGAAGTAAAATTTGAACTCAGAAATAAAAATTGATTATTTAATTTATTAAGCTCTACAGGATTTCGTAATACATCTGTATAAAAATCATCATTTAGCCAAGCAGGATCACTTTTTATTCCAAAAGTTCCAATAGATACAATGCCACGTGCTTCTAAAATAGTTACAGAAAACAATATTACGAAAATACATGAGATTATCTTTCGCATCTGACTCCTATCATAAATTACAACAATCATCTAGAAGATCCTTTAGTGGATCTTTGAAAACCAGCCTTTTATCTTTTTCAAGATATTCTTATCAAGGAAATTTTCTGCGACATAAGTAATTCTTTGAAGAAGTTTAAGAACATCCTCTTCCCCGCTCCAGTTATCAATTAGAACTTGTTTATCTACTTCATTCAAAACCATATTTAATCCGTAAACGACCAAAACAAGATCATCTACATAACCAATGAACGGAATAAAATCCGGGATTATATCAATAGGTGATATCACATAGGCAATTATTCCACCAACCAGCAATTTCTGTTTTCCACCAACTCGTTTATCAACAGCTAATCTGCATAAAAGAATAAAGAAATCTGGTAAAGCAAGAATATACTCGGTAAATTCACCGGCTTTATTACCACCTTTAGCAACAGCTAATTTGTGCAGCTTCTTTCTCAATTTCCCGTAAAATTTCAATTTCTTTTGATCATCAGTAAAATCTTCTTCCTGTTCCACGGTAATCTCAATTTCCTCTTCTTTCACTTCATCTTTCTTATCTTTGACCATGTCTCCTCCTATTTAAGACCATTTAGTAACGAAACCGTAATATCCAGTTTTGTCTTAACTTCATTATATTTTTCTTTTTCTTTTGAAACAATCTGTTCAGGTGCATTTGCGATAAACTTAGAGTTATGAAGTTTATTATTGATCCTTTTTAATTCATTTTCAAGTTTAGAAATCTGTTTTCTAAGTTTTTTTCTCTCTTCATCAAGATCTATCAGACCCTCTAAAGAAAGATAGACTTCCATATTCTGCACAACTGCAGCAATGGAAGAGATAGGTTTTTCTAAATTTACATCAGCTTTTAAGTTTGAAACTTTTGCCAGCTTCTGGAAGTAATTTTCATATGATCTTAAGAGTTCTATTTGAGCATCTGAAGCAACTTTAATATCAATATCGATCTCTACTTTTGGTGCAAGATTTACCTGCTTTCTCAAAGTTCTGATTGCTGTGATAGTCTCCTGTATTAATGCCATATCTGTATCGATCTTTTCGTTAATGAAATCTTCATTTACTTCCGGGAATGCAGCTAGAACAATTGTCTCTTCATCCATAGGAAAATAATTTTTAATTCCCTGCCATATCTCTTCCGCAATAAATGGCATTATCGGCTGCAGCAATCTCATTGAATTCTGTAATATATCGAGAAGTATATATTTTGTAGTTAATTGAGCATCTTTATCTTCTTCGTTATAGATCCTATCTTTAGAAAGCTCAAGATACCAGCTACAGAATTCTTTCCAGATGAAATCCATCAAGATACTGGCAGCATCATTGAATCGAAGAGATTCATAGTTCTTTCGTGTTTCTTCGATAACTTTGTTCAACCTGCTGTAAATCCATTTGTCGGCAAGTTCCAGTTTAAGATCATCTCTTTTTGGAAGACCTTCGATCTTCTCTGCGTTCATCATTATAAAACGATAAGCATTCCAGATCTTATTGGCAAAATTTCGCCCTGTTTCCAGAATAGAATTGGAATAATAACTGTCCTGCCCTTTGGGGCTGGCAAAAATAATGCTGAATCTAAGTGCATCAGCTCCAACATTCTCAATTATATCCAGAGGATCAGGTGAGTTCCCCAGGGATTTGCTCATCTTTATTCCTTTTTCATCTCTAACCATTCCATGCAGAAGAACAGTATCAAAAGGTATTTTATTTTTGAATTCAAGTGTAGCCATAATCATCCTGGCAACCCACAGATAGATAATATCCGGAGCTGTTACAAGTAAATTAGTAGGCAGAAAATATTCAAGTTCTTCGGTTTCATCGGGCCAGCCAAAAGTTGAGAAAGGCCAAAGCCAGCTTGAAAACCATGTATCAAGAACATCTTCATCCTGTTTGAACTGGTTATGACCGCATTTTGGACAAGAAGTCGGTTCATCTTTAGCAACCACGATTTCATTGCAGTTCTGGCAGTAGTAAACAGGTATTCTGTGTCCCCACCATATCTGTCGTGAGATACACCAATCTCGTACGTTCTCCATCCAGTGATAATACACTTTTGTCCATCTGGCAGGATGAAATTTAACTTCACCGGTTTTTACAACTTCTATTGCTCTTTTTGCCAAAGGTTTCATCTTAACGAACCACTGATCGGAAAGATACGGTTCTATGATAGTATCACAACGATAACACTGTCCAACAGCATGTTCATGTGGTTTTATCTCACCAAGAAGCCCTTTATTCTTTAATTCTTTAATGATCTTTTCACGTGCTTCGAATCTATCCAAACCTGCAAAATCTTTGCCGGCATTTTTATTCATCACGCCGTGTTCATTGATAACAATAATTTGCTCAAGATCATGTCGCAAACCAATCTCATAATCGTTGGGATCATGAGCTGGAGTAACCTTAACACAGCCGCTGCCAAATTCCATTTCTACAAATTCATCGGCAATAATAGGAATTTCACGTTCGATAAAAGGTAGAATTACGGTTTTCCCAATCAAATCTTTATAACGTTCATCTTTAGGATTTACAGCAACAGCAGTATCTCCCAGCATTGTTTCAGGGCGAGTTGTAGCTACTGTAACGTATTTAACTGTTTTGTCTCCTTCGTCTCCGCTCAGGATGACAGATTCTTTAAGGGGATACTTCAGATCCCACAAGAAACCTTTGTCATCTTCATGTTCAACCTCATCATTAGAAAGAGCAGTGTGGCATCGTGGACACCAGTTAATAATGCGTTTCCCCTTGTAGATAAGTCCTTTCTCATATAATTTCACAAAAACTTCTTTAACTGCTTCGGTTAATCCTTCATCTAATGTGAATCTCTGTTTTGTCCAATCGCAGGAACAACCAAGCTGTTTGAGTTGTTCAATGATCAAACCGCCTTTCTCTTCCTTCCATTTCCAAATACGTTTTATTAATTCTTCTCTTCCAATCTCATGCCGGGTTTTTCCCTCTTTTGTAAGTTCTTTTTCTACCATGTTCTGAGTTGCAATTCCTGCATGATCTACTCCTGGAAGCCATAAGGTGGGAACTCCGGTCATTCTTTTGTAACGTATCATAACATCCTGAAGTGTATTATTCAGAACATGACCCATATGCAGAATATTTGTAACATTTGGGGGAGGTATCAAAACTGTGTAAGGTTTTTTTGTTTTATCGATCTTCGGAGTAAAATAACCTTTATCAATCCAGTGTTTATACCATTTCTTTTCAATTTTTTGTGGTTCGTAACTTTTATTTATTTCCATTTTATTATCCTTTTATTTCTGCCATCTGTCTTAGCTAAAGCTACGCCATGGCGGGACGATTTTCAATGACGAAGAACTAAAATTATTCTTCATTAACCCCTCTACCTTCGGTATCTCCCCTTCAAAGGGGAGTAAATTTCCATCCCCTTTTGTAATAGGGAACAAAAGGGGGTTTATTTCACTTTTACCCTTAGTGTTTCTTCGTGTTCTTCGCGGCTACACATTTTCCTTACTGTACAATGCATTTACTATCTCTATAAACTTCACGTGTGACGGAAAGGCGATCTTTGGTAGTTCATCAAAGCTGACATAACGTGCTTCGGCTGCATCATCTCCAGCCTGAAGCTCACCTCCTGTTATCTTCATTAAAAAACCGAATGAGATAACTTTCTCATAGATTGGTGAAAATTCTGTGTCATAACCTAATTGAACTATTACTTTACCATCAAGTCCTGTTTCTTCTTTCATCTCATCAATAGCACATTCTGCAGGAGTTTGATCAATCTCTACATAGCCACTTGGTAAAGCCCACCCGCCTACATTGGGTTCATATTTACGTTTAATAATTACAATTTCGTTTTTATCATTTAGGATAACACAAGCTGAGGCAGGAATTGGATTTTTATAATAAGTCCATTTGCATTTCATGCATTCTGGACGCATCTTTCCTTCTTTATCAACTCGAAGTATCATTTTGTTTCCGCACTTTATACAAAAATTTATATTATTATAAGATTCTTTTTTAATAGTCATTTTTTAACTCTTTACATCAAAAATTAATTTACTTATTTTATTTCCTTCAATGAAATAGATGCATTTTTCTAAAATATCAAAATCACTTAAATGATCTATTTTATTTTTAGAATTATAAACGCCCAAAGATGTACCAGTTATATTTTCTATTAATTCAATTTCATTTTCAGAAAACACTACTATAATGCTTTTATCAAGCTGTTTGAATTTATTCAGAGAAATCTGGAATATCGAATTATCTTTAACTATTGGGAGAGTTTTAAGTTGTTTTACCCAGATTTCTTTACCTGTGTCTCGATTTAAGCAAATCGCTTTTTTCTGCTTTGTGAGAATTAGAATTCTATTTGCATCAAGAAGATCAATATCTATTAGTTCTTCTCCGAAATATTTATCCCATTTGATTTTTTTCAGGTCTTTGCTAAGTACAAAAAGCTGATTTGAACTTATCAGATACAAATTTTTAAAATCAAAATATGGTTTTTGTTCCAAGTTTACTTCAAATATTCTTTCATCAGTCTTCTTCAGTTTGATCTTCTGTTTCTGAAATAATTCAATATCATAAGATAGATTTAAAATTTCATTAAACACTTTTTGAGATTGTTTTTCTATATCCAGCATTTTCTGCATTAATTCATTCTTCATGAATTCACTGTTTCTCTGTCTTTGAATGTATTGCTGTTCTGCCAACCAGTTCTTACCATAAAAAACATAAGCTACTGTTGAAAAAATTATTAAAGCCATTATAAATGCAATTATTCTCTTTTTAGTCTTACTTCCCATCTAACTCCACCACTTAATGAAACTTCTATAAAATACCCTCATAAGAGTTGGAAAATGCATCAACATATTTGTGTAGGAAGCATTTGCAAGCGGACAATAGCATTCCTTATTTTTTATTGATCTTCTCTCTTTTTTCATCTTTTTAGAAAACCATATTTTCTTGAAATTATAATCATTATCACGTAAGTTGCCCATTGATTCAGCTTTTATGCAACATGACCAAACTTCACCATCAGGTGAAATCTGAGCAGAAGAAACACCAGCATAACAAGGAATTACTTGAGTTTTATCTCTTAATATTTTCTTTACCAAATTATAATATTCAATTCTAAAGGATTGAGTGATTTTATTCATTCCTTTAAATTTACCATTTTTGATTCGATGAATTAGATAATCTATAGCTGTGCAGTAAGACATAATATCCGGTGTAATATCACTCTCCATGGTATCCAACTCAACTCGTTGTTCAGCAATTTCTGTTATATAAGAATCTGGTTTAAGCTGCATGAGTTCATTTGCTATTGAAGAAAAATTCTCTACATTTAATTTTGAAATAACCGTATGAATACCAATTGCAAGATTATCTATTTTTAATGCTTTAAGCTTATTAAATGTATTAATTACTTTCTTATAATTTCCGGGAACATTACGGATTTCATCATGTTTCTCTTCAATCCCATCAATTGAGAGATTAATTATTATCTGGCTTTTAGAGCAAATTTCTGTAATCTGTTTAACGTTCTTCACAATGGTATTGGTTAATATCCCATTTGAAGGAATATTAATAATTTTGGGTTTACAATATTTATATAATTCTCTGCAAATTTCTACAATATCCTTACGCAGGAAAGGTTCACCACCACTGAGTGTTACCCAGTAAGGTGACTTTCCAAGTTTTTTGAAGATCAACTTATATTCGGAAATTGTAAGATCATCCGATTTCTTTTTCCAAACATTACAAGTTTTACATCGTGAATTACACGTATACAAAAGGCTTATCGTATAGTTCATTGGCATAATACGTGGGAACCCGAATTTACGGAATAACTTATAAACGAATATTCTTGGTATAAGTTTCAACATTATTTAATTTCCTTATTCAAGTTTTTAGTAGAATTCGCAATATCCCATTTAAAGGGATTTTTCTTTCGAACTTTATAATCATACCAACCCAGGAATCTGCTGTACATCTCAACTAATGCAGTTCCAAATAGGAAGAATATCTTCTCTTTATCTTTCTTTAGTTCTTTGAGAGCAAGATTTAATAAGAGTCCTTTGTTTTGGGAAGAAACTGAATAATCACTGTTCTCCATAAGCCAGAGATGCCCTGTTTCAATTCGTCTTCTTTGCTTAATAAAATCGGTTAAACTTTCAGGTCCCTTGTTGTGCACAATAGCATCTGGGATGTATTTTAGAAGCAGATCATTATTTTTCATAATTGCTTCAATGCTTGCTTCATCAACTGCACTTTCCGGTGGGATAGTGTCAAATATTTTCCTGAAAGCAACCATCTCACCCAGCTTCGGAGAAATGAGAGCCATTTCGTGATGCAGATTCCAAAGCAGATTAACGCTATAACCAATAAATGTTCGAGGATCATTCTCAGGTGTAGGCCTGCCGCCTGTCATTCCGATTTTCTCATCTAAAAAAGGAAGTATCATTTTTTCCACTGTATCCATTGCAGGAATCGTATCACCACTCTCAATAATGAGCAAATCTGAGGTAGAAGCTTTTATAAACTTGTTTATTGCTGATGATTTCCCTCCTCTTTCTGCTTCGATGATAAGCTTGATATTATCATTATTTTTTTCGTATTCTCGAACAATATCATCCGTTCCATCAGTACAAGCACTGGAAACTACAATAATCTCATGGATCTTGGTTTTATCAGATTTCTGCTTTAACAGAGCATCGAGTAATTTCCCAATATTTGCAGCTTCGTTATATACGATTACGCCAATACTACATAAAAGTTTATTTTCCATATCTTACTTTTCTTTTGCAATTGCGTTCAATACACCATTAATAAATTTTCCGGAGCTTTCTGAACAATATTTTTTTGCAATTTCTATTGCTTCATTCATGATTATAGGTGGAGCTGTTTCGGTATAGAGCAACTCGAAAACAGCAACCCGTAAAACACTCAGGTCAAGTTTCGCAATCCTGTCGAAAGACCAATTTGTGGAATGAACCTTAATTTTTTCATCAATCGGATCAATATGGATAAGAACATTACGCACAATATCTGATGCAAATTCAAATATTTGATTCTCTGGCAATATTTCCTTATCAGCAGCAACACCTTCAAGAATTTTTAATGCGCTCTCTTCCGGCAATAATCTGATATCGTTATCTAAAAATTCTATAGAATACAAGGTTTGAGTCGCCACTTCTCTACCCTTTCTTCGCATTCCCATAATTCATTCCTATATTAAGATATTATAATAAATGACAGTAAAAATCTGACTATTTTTAAAGCAAGATTTTTCTAGGTTTTTTATAGATACCATTTATTCTTTTGTAGATTAAAAAGATTTTTGCGAATATATAATATTTCAGAAAATTGAATTTGGATGTAATTTTGTTTGACATTTCTGGTTAGCAATAATAAAAAAACAAAGTATAGATTATAGGAGGATTAATGGGGAATAACAAAAAGAAAAAAATATTTGTATTAGATACAAATGTACTTATTCATAATCCGAATGCAATGTTCACATTTGAAGAAAACACAGTTGTAATCCCAATCACTGTAATTGAAGAAGTAGATAATTTTAAAAAGGGTGTTGATGAAAAAGGCAGGAATGCCCGTCAAATAGGACGTTACCTTGATGAACTCAGAGAAAAGGGTAGTTTAAAAGATGGTGTAAAAACAGAGAAAGGTGGAATTATTAAGGTCGTTCTCAGCAGAAAAGTTTCTGATACGGCTAAAGATGTTCTTATTATCGACACAAATGACAATCTAATTATCGGAACAGCATTATATCTGCATGATAAAGAACCGGATAAAGAAGTTACCTTAGTATCCAAAGATGCCAATGTTCGCATTAAAGCAGATGCTGTAGGCATCAAGGCTGCTAACTTTGAAACGGATAAGATCAATTTTTCCGAGCTTTATATGGGATACCTTAAGATCATAATTGATGATGCAACATTAGAAAAATTCAAAAAAGACGAATTTATGAGTAATGATTTTGGTGAGATCTATCCAAATCAGTTTGTTATGTTCTGCAAAAATGAAGATGATGAAGATGGATATGTAGCCAGATATTCAGTTGAGAATAATGCAATTTATCCTTTAAAATATTACACAGGTCAGGAAATATTTGGAATTAAAGCACGAAATATTGAACAAGTTATGTCTTTTGATCTATTACTGGATCCAGAAGTAAAGCTTGTAACTTTAGTTGGTAAAGCCGGAACAGGAAAAACACTTATAGCACTTGCAGCCGGATTAGATCAGGTTGTAGAGAAGAATAATTATAAACGAATGGTTGTTTCACGACCTGTATCTCCTCTTGGAAAAGATATCGGTTATCTTCCCGGAACTAAATCAGAAAAGTTCAATCCGTGGATGCAGCCTATATTTGATAATATGGAGATCCTTCTTTCCAATAGGAGTGAAAAAGAAGATAATGATAATGGAAAGATATTCGGGAAAAAACAACCCGGATTAAATGATTATCTGGATTTCGGGTTTATTGAATTAGAGCCTCTCACATACATTCGTGGGCGTAGTCTTCCTGATCAATATCTTATTGTAGATGAAGCTCAGAATCTTACTCCACACGAAATGAAAACTATCATTACGAGAGCTGGAGAGGGAACGAAGATCGTGCTGACGGGTGACCCGTATCAGATCGATATTCCATACTTGGACTCCGAAAGCAATGGACTTAGTATTGCAGTTGAAAAGCTGAAAAAAGAAGAGATCGTGGGACATGTAACACTAACCAAAGGAGAACGTTCAAAGCTGGCAGACCTGGCAGCAAAGTTCTTTTAGTTTGTCACGAGACTCGCACTGACTAAAGGAAAGAGGAATGAAACCCCCTTTTATTCCCTCTTCCAAGGGGGACGGGAAAATGCTCCCCTTCTAAGGGGAGAAAGAAAACGGAGTTTTCCAAAGGGGTTGATATAGGAATTCATTAGTTGTAATGATTGCTAGTGAAAATCTATGGCTAGAAAGAAATAATGTCATCCTCAACTTGATTGGGGATCTATTTATGCAACAGAGATTCCCGTTTCCACGGGAATGACAAAAGGATTATTTTTATGAATACTGACAGAAGTTGGACAGAGATCGATCTTACAAATTTTGAAGAGAATATAAAAGAATTAAAGAAGTTCTTTCATCCACAGGCAGATTTTATGCAGATCGTTAAAGCTGACGCTTACGGTCATGGAGCTTTCCAAATTGCAAAAAAAGCTATTGAATATGGAGCTATTTCACTGGGAATTGCAAATCTACAAGAAGGACTTCTACTTAGATATCAGGGAATAAAGATCCCTATAGTTATTCTTTCACCTTCATTAGAAAATGAAATTGAGCAAATATTAGAAAACAATCTTATTCCTACTATATCAACACTTGATTTTGCTGAGAAGCTGAGTAAATCTGGAACTTGCAAGATACACATAAATATTGATACAGGAATGGGTAGAAGTGGATTTCATTATGAAAAGGCATTGGAAAAAATTAATGAAATAAAGAAGCTTAGTAGTCTTGAGATCGAAGGGATATTCTCTCATTTCTCATCTGCTGAAGAAAATCCTGAATTTACAAAATTACAATCAGATAGATTTGAAGCAATTCTTACAAAACTTGATATAATTCCCAAATACATTCATATATCAAATAGCAGCGGAGTTGTCACATTTCCTAATAAATACACTAATCTTGTCCGGTTGGGCTTGCTTTCGTACGGAATCTATTCCAATACTGAAATGAAAGATAAAGTCAGTTTGAAACCTGTAATGACTTTTAAATCACACGTAACTCAGATAAAAAATGCAAAGAAAGCCGACTCGATCGGTTATAATAGAACATTCATCGTATCAAAAGATATGAATTATGCTGTCTTGCCTGTTGGCTATGCAGACGGTTATGATTTCTTGCTCTCCAATAAAGGCAAAGTTGTAATAAAGGATCAGGTTTGCAATATCGTTGGAAAAATAAGCATGGATATGATTGCAGTTGATATCTCGACAGTTGCAGACATAAAAGTTGGAGATGAAGTAATATTGCTGGGTGATGCAAATGTAAATATATCTGCAGAAAACCTGACCTCTCTTTATGATGGACTAAGTTATGAACTGCTCTCCCAAATCGGAAGAAGAGCAAAAAGATATTATAAAGAAAATGGAAAGATCATTGATTCTTCCCCACTTTTACGTCGAGATTTCATGCCAAAAGATTTTTCTGACGATAAGCTCGGGAATATCATTGAGACTGCTATCGAACAAAGACTGCAAAGCAAGGAAATAGCCAATCTGGTGCACGAAGACATCTTAAAGAGGTTATTTGCCGAAAAGGATAAAGACATTCAATACAGGCGTAATTTCAAGCATTCGATCAAATTTGAAGAACCTAAAAAATCCCCCTTTGAAAGAGGGAATAAAAGGGGGTTTACAGATGACTTTTATCTCACTCGTACAACTCTTTCATTTACTAAAAAATTACATAACGATTACTTTAGTGTTGCTTGTGCCAAAACCGAAGCTGATCTAGAAAAATATTTTATGCGTAATGATGTAGAGTACCGTTGGTTGTTGGATAATAGCATAGATCTGGAAAAGATGTTTTTTAATGTAACATCAGTGAAAGTGAACGATATTGAATTATACAATGAGATGAAGATCGCTGATGGATGTATCGAGATCAAATGTTATCATCCCAATCTTAAAAATTTAGCTGGGAAGGAAGTTGATTTTTCAATCTCCACCAAAACTTATTATCCCAAAAGTTCTCATCAGCTTTCTGTTTACATTATCGAAATGACACAAGGAGTTGACATCTCATTTGAAAGCGATCTGAAAAATGTTGAAGCTGTACCGATATTCTCGGGTAAAAGTAAATTCCCAAAAATACTCAAAACCAAAAATAAGATCTCAATTTC
>JAOZPK010000018.1 GCA_029932755.1 Candidatus Cloacimonadota bacterium
TTGTGATTTATTTTCTAATTGACACCTAACAATAATATTTACAAATTCGATTTTGATTTAAATAATTAACTTGCAACATTAGAATTTAGGAGAGATGACTTGAGGTATATTCAAAAGATTTTAGGACATAAAAGCTCATAAACCCTGATATATTTTTTCAAAACTATAGGGCAGGCAACTGAAATTTATGCATATATTACTTCAACTGGAATAAATAAGCTTAAGAGTCCTTTAGATGAGATTGATTTTGATGATGATTATTAATGGCGTCATAACTCCCAAAATAAAAGTTATGACACCATAAAATATAGTAACTATAGGTTGGTTAGTGGCATTTAACAAAAGAAAAGGAGGACATATTATGTTCAAACTAGGAATCAAAGCGTTTAGTATATTATTCATCCTGTCGTTTATCTTTTTAATAGGATGTGCTTCACAGCAGAAAGTAATACAACCCATATCGGAGAAACAAGATTTGAGATACAACTTTACTTCGGATCAAACTTTACGATATAAAACAAACAACACCTTAACACAAACAATGGAAGTTAGGGGAAATAAAGTAACCACAGAAGTTGAAAAGGAAATGGAGTATTCCATTGTTCTTATTAAACAAGATATTGATAAATCAATGCTTGAATTCACAATTAATTTCGGTTCTATGAACATTTCACAACCTGGTGGAGATATGAAAGCTGATTTGAACAACATTATCGGGAAATCTTTTACAATGTTAGTTAATGAAATCGGTAAAGAATCTGATTTTACGAATATAGAAAACATCACTTATTTCTTAGGACCTTCTGAACAGAGTATTGCTCAAGATTTTCAATCTGTTTTTCCCGATTTGCCTGAAATGATGGTTAATGTTAATGATAGTTGGACTGCAATTGATACAATTGAAGTAAAGTCAGTAACAACTGCCGCAAATGATCTTGAAATAGTCACATTTAGTGAATACAAATTGATAGCATTTGAACAATTCGAAGGTCGAAATTGTGTGAAGATTAATTGTATAACTTCAGCTAATCTACTTATTACTTCTACAGCACAAGGAATGGATTTTGTAACCAAAGTTGAGTTGAAAGGAATGGAAACAATTTATTTTGATTATGAAAACAGGATGTTGGTTAAGGTGAGTGCAGAAACAAGTGGAAACGGTAGTATTACAGCTATGGGAGAGGAAAAAATGATTATTCCATTAGAGCAAAAGATAACTTCTGAAACTGTTTTAGTTGAATAATCCTCTAACATATTTTTGGGTGTTCCAATCAGAGAATAGCTGATGAAGAAACCACTAACAAACGTGTCAGCGGTTCAGTCGGTGGTGTATTCTGGCTGAATCGTACCGATTCAGGTTTGGTCGGTTTGTACAGGCTGAATCATTCTGATTCCGCCGCACACGCTAATCAATAGGTAAAATTCCGCTTCGCTTCATTACAAGAATAATTTTGCCAGAGCTTCCCAGCTATATTTCTTGTTTTCTTGTTTAATATTCTTGATCAATTCTTCCTGATCCAGTTCAAAATATCGTACAATTGCATCAGCAAAAGATTCTTTGGAAACATCCGCAGCCATAGTTCCTGTTTTATTGTCCAACACAAGTTCTGACAAACTGCCTACAGGAGTTGCAACTGCTCCCAATTCCATGTCATTAGCTATTTGAACAACTCCACTCTGAGTTGCTTTAATATAAGGTAAAGCCAATACATCCGCAGCTTTAAAGAATAGTTCAATCTCTTCGTCTTTTACAAACCGATCTATAAAAGTAACTCTATTTTTCAATTCATTTTCTTTTATTGCATTATGATATCTTTTTACATCACCATAAACTTCACCTACAATAAGTAGATGTGTATTTTCAATTTTATTTATAATATTTGGAAGGGATCTAATAAGAAGCTCTAAACCTTTATATTGTTTAATATAACCGAAAAAAAGAATAACCTTTTTACCAGTTAATTTCAATTCTGATTTTGCAGATATTTTTGTGTATTTTTCAAAATTATAACAATTGTACACTGGATGAAAACCGTGAACGGTTTTCTTTTTTGGGAAAAGTCGGCAAGCATCATTATAAACCGATTCAGAAAGAGTAACCAAAAGATCAGCTTTATTTAAAGCATATTTAGTAAGGCTTTTCGCAAAAATCCATTTTTCATGAAAATTGATATTATGAACAATATAATAAAGTTTCGTCTTCTTATTTATGAGTCTTAAAATAAATCCGAATGAAAGTGCGAAAAATGGGATCCAGTAACCTATGATCAGGATATCAGGTTCCCAGTCATTAATAGATTTTACAGCTGGAAACCAGGTAAATGGATTATATGGAGTCAAATTTGAGATTATCGAAAAATCTGGTTTCTCCCCTTGGCTGAATTGATCTTTACCGGGAAAAAGTAGTTTGGGATATTGCTGTTTGAATGAGAAGAATTTTATTTCGTTATTATATTGAAGTTCTTTGGCAAGTTGGTAACTAAACTGAACGATCCCACCCCGATAAGGGTAAGCCGGTCCCAGAAATCCAATCTTCATTTTTTATTCTTTTCAAAAAAAGCTTTCTTCTCTTTATCTGTGATCACCACCGATGCCATAAATTCATCAAACTCAATTTGTGGAGCCATTTCGGCAATGCTATTCGCTATTTCCAATGGTTTGGGAAAATTGAGTGTATATTCCATTGATCTTTCCACGTCATTAGCAATATATGTTAAACGGATCATTTTACGTTTGTCCTCATTTAATGCCATTTTTGTTAACGATTCCCATTTAATGTTTATACTCTTCTTTCCTAAATATTGGAAGGAGATCATCTCTTGAGTTAGCTTAATTTTATTCAAAGAAAACAAATTTTTCAAAAAAGAATTTAGAGCAAGGAACATGATAGCAAATGGAACAAATTGAGCAAATTTGGATGAATCTGAATCAACTTTATTAAAAATAAGCCATATAGAGTAAACTATTGCAAGTGTGGCAAAAATGAGTGTAAACCAACGTATGAACTGATTGAATTTATAAGTCCGTGGTAAACCTTTGGTCTTATTAATATCTAAAAATTCTCCCAGATCTTTCATTATTTTCCTCTTCTTTTACTTTTCAATTCTTCCAATACAAATTCAGGAGCTGAATAGTTTTTAAATATGTCAATATCCAATCCTTCTCCATGGAAATCACTACCACCGGTTCGTATAAGCATATTATTTTGAGCGATTTCATTGTAATGCAGAACAGTTTCATCATTACTTTTAGCATAAAAAACTTCCATACCGTCAATACCAAACCTTATGATTTCATAAATAAGTTCATCATTCCTTAAAGTATATGGATGTGCCAGAACACTTACACCACTGGCATTTCTGATAACCTGGATTATTTTTTCTACAGAAGGTGAAGCTTTGGGAACATATGCATAGCAATGTTCTCCAAGATATTTTTCAAATGCCTCATATTTGTTTTTGCAATAACCATTCTCGATTAGAGCCCAGGCTAAATGCGGACGCCCGAGATAATTATTTTCGCCGGCTCTCTCATAGATTTGATCATGATCAAGCATGATTCCCTGCTCCTTCAGCTTATCTATCATCGAATTTGCACGGTGGAAACGGTTATCATAGATCACACCTAATATATCATTGATCTCTTTGTTTTCTGTATCCATATAATAGGCAAGAATGTGTACATCTCTACCTTTATGAAGACAACTGATCTCAACACCCGGGATCAATTCAATATCCATCTCTTTTGCTATTTCTATAGCATTGCGATAACCATCTAGATTGTCATGATCTGTAATTGAGATCACGCCATGATCACTCTCTTTTGCTAATTCTAAAACTTCTCTAGGTGAATAGATTCCGTCTGAGTAATTAGTATGCACATGAAGATCTATCTTTTTCATCAAACTCCCGATTTTCTTATATTTTTTATATATTGGAAATTTGAATTTGCTATATTTGTCAATGTAAAATGTGAGAATTGTGAATTTTGGAGAGATAGTAAGAACATTGCTATCGTCTTAACAATCTTAATGACGTTTAGCAGCAAAAGCTGCAGAATTAATGCATTACAAACTAGAAAGTTCGTAATGAGAAATACTTTGTTATAATGAATTGTCTTTCTGAGGTTTGACTTACAAAGACATTCGATGAAGAATCTCAATACATCAATTCGCTGGTTTTTATCTATAAGTTCTGTAAATTTTTCTTAAAGTTCCTCTTTATTCTCCTTTTTACTTTTTATCAAGTCTGTAGATTTTGCAATGATCCATAATCCCAAAGCTATTAGAATTACAGGCCATCCAATATTAAAGAAACGCCAAAGATTGAATGGTGAGGAGGATAAACCGATCACTGTTAATATTCCACCAGGGATCAGGGGCCACCACTCAGTTTTACCTTTGTTAAGACGGTCAATAACATAGATACCGATAAATCCGACTCCTAAGCCTAACGTGTTAAGAAGTGGAAAACGCCAGAAAAAACCATAAGTGAAACTTCCTAATCCGAGCCCGGTTATGAGACACCCAGGAATTAATAATCCATAAGAATCTTTGTAAAAATATGCTGCAATAAATAAACCACCTAATAGCAGCATAAATGAATTCTGGTGAAATCCAATGAATAATCTTAATCCCGAGATTGACAAACCTACAAGTATTAATATTATCCCTGCGATTATTTGACCCTTGCGTTCATTTTTCATATTATTCACTCCTATTTCAATAACATCTATCCCATGAAATGCAAAGCTATTTCATTAGGATCATTTTCTTAACTTGCTGAAAATCACCTATTCTTAGTTTATAGAAATATATTCCTGATGAAACAGGTTTTCCTGAATCGTCAGTGCCATTCCAGATAACTGATCCTCCGATACGATGCTGCGCATCACTCAGGATGACAGGTAGTGTTTTCATTTTCTGTCCTTTTAGGTTATAAATTTCAATTCGTGAATTTTCGTGTAATTTCGTGGTTTCAAAACTAATCGTTGTTGATGGATTGAATGGATTTGGATAATTATTCAATTCGTAATTCGTAATTGGCAATTCATAATTTTCTGTTCCCGCTCCATTCCATTCATAAGCTCCCATATCAATAGAATCATTGTATGTACGTGAATTTCCAAGTAGATCAAACTCTGGGAATTCAAAGCTGAAAGGAAGAGAAAAAGTTCCTGAATCTATACAGGGTGAATCTATATCCAAAGCAAAAGGATGTATTCCTGTTCCAATAAAATGTGGATCTTGTTCAATGTTTCCCTTTCCCTCATGTCCAAATTCAATATCGTTATAACTTGTATAGAATGCTTTGCACCACATTAATTGATGCGGGTCGTAGAAATTTGTTTCATTGCTCCAAATAATATTATTTGTGATCTGTGGTTTAGAAATAAATGTATGAATAGATGCAGTTTCGTGGAAAGTCTCTTCATTCAGAACAAAATTGGAAACAATTGTATTATTGGTAATCTTGGGATATGAATATGAACAATAAATAGGAGAGCCACTGATAAATGCATGATTATTTTCAAATAAATTCCCGAAGATCTTGAGAGCAGAATGGTATTCAAAGCTAATCGCTCCACCAAAATCAGCAACATTATTTCGGAAGATGCAGTTTGTAATTTCAAGATCAGAAGCATTATAGATTTGAATAGCACCACCTTTTTCTTCAAATGATTTTGAATATTCAAATAAGCAGTATTCCAATTTTGATGAGCTATTCAAAGTTGAGATATTATTGAATTTAAGTCCATTCCATGCACCATTTTCAGTATGATCTATCATGAAATAATCTGGTTGCAGACTGGTAAAATGAATTACATTTTCAGGCTCACCTACAGCCAGGATAGTACCATTCACATCTATAGAATAATAATCCTGAAATTCTACTTTAACTCCCGCCTCAACGCTAAGTGTAACTCCATTTTCTACTACTATGTTATCAATTACTTTTATTGTATCAGCACTCCAAAATTCATCTGAAGTGATATTCCCTCCAACTTCTACCGAGCTTCTTCCAAAAGTACTTTTTGTTGGTAATATCATTTCGTTTTCAGGTAAATATGCATGTCTTGTATCAGGTGAGAATATCTGACAGCCATAGTCTTCTGCAGAAGTTCCCGGAGTTACTCGGTAATCTCCATTCTCGGGATCAACGAGAAGAGGATCAATTCCAATTACATTATTACTAGCAGCCCAACTGACCGCTTGCGGAGGATTTCAACCGTATTCACATAATTCAACAAAATGTCGGGTAGAATCTACATTTATCTCTTCATCGGAGTGATATGACCAGTTATCGAGCAAAATGGGGATTCCATAAGTTCCATAAAAAATACTAATCGCTACATTTGAACCTGTCGGCAGCCATTCCATTGGAACACCGGTCAAATATGTAAAATCATCTCCCGTATCAACTGCATCAACAAATATGTTCCTTTCGAGTAGTATATCATCACCTGCACCCTGCAAACGAATTGCATAATCTTGCGGCTGATAGAATGTGCAATATTGAACATAACCAGTTGGGATTTCTGTACCAGTTGGATTGTTAATTCCACGATATCTGATGTTCCCATTTATTATAATACAGTTGTCAATATCGAGTTTATTGTTACAGTACGAAATACTTATTTGCTCACCTTCAAGATTTAATATTGCACCATTCCCTTCGATGCGGACATCCAAACCTTCCGGACCGGAGAGATCAGCAATTACAGGATCGAATATCTTGCCAATGAGAAGTCCACCAGTATAAGTTACACCTGTTTCCAAAACCAGATATTTATCATAAACACCTTGTGCAGGAGCCGTTTGATAAATTTCCTTTAAGGTAATTGAATGAGCACTAGATACCAATATTAATAGGAAAATAAGTAACAGTATTTTTTTCATTTCTTTTTATTTATTTTCCTTTTTTTCTTCCAGCCCATGAATGATCTTGGTGCATATGGTGAATTAATTTCTGCCTTGGCAATTTTCTTATCCAAAATACCCCACATCACAGCTACTAGAATAAGCAGCCCAAAAGATGAAAATATTTCGATTAGACACAAGAAATTGAATAAAGCATGGAGCAACATTGCTAAGAGAAGTCCATAAACCACAATAAAGCGGTTTTTCTTTTTATCAAATTTGTATCTTCCCAGTGCATATCCCCAGATACCGGAGAAAAGGGCATGGGCAGGTACCGAAAGCAAAGCTCGTATCAGTATTGTATTTGAAAGCAGGTATTGAGCCTGCTGGTTTATCCTGAAAAGATAGAGTCCGTTCTCGATAGAAGCAAAACCCAATGCAACAGCGACTGCATAAACAATACCGTCCATCGGTTCATTGAAATTCTTGTTTCGATACAAATAAGCCCACACCATCAAGAATTTGGCAAGTTCTTCAAAAATGGGAGCCGAAACAACAGCACCTACAAAATAATCCAATTTAAAAGGCATGTGAATAAATATCACAAGGGCTGCTGCCAAAATTCCCAGGAAATAAGCAATAAAAACCAGTTTTTTAGGTTCCGGTTCAAGTTTATCCTGCCTGTAAAAAAACCATAACCAGTAAAGTCCGGGGGCAAAACCTAATAAAATATAGTGCATTTTATCTCCTCTTGTATTCTACGCAGGACATATCATTCTGATGTGTCCGAGACGTTCGGTTCAATCCGGCAACTGCCGGAATGAACCTGCAAATTTTCTTATCTGTGTTCATCTGTGTACATCCGTGAGCTTTCATTAATCCTTATTCAAAACTTTATGTGATTCTTTCAGCCATTTTATTATCTCTATCTGCTGTGGACATTTTGGTTCACATTCACCACACTCTATACATTTATCTGCCCTGTTCTCTTCCCTCAAAAAAAAATCATAAGAAAATTGACTCCGCTTCAGATCATCATACATTACATTCATCATGTATAGACCTAAAACGGATGAAATTGAAACACCATGAGGACATGGTTCACAGTATTTACATGTTGTACAGAAAAAAGGTGATCGTTTTAAATATGCTATTCGAATGTTTTCAAACAGATCCAGTTCTTCATTGGAAAATATTCCTATTTTAGCTTCATTAGCACTTTCTATATTCTCTTTTACATGCTGTAAAATTGTCATTCCGCTCAATAAAATTGGAACTTCTTTCTTATTCCAAATCCATTGCAAAGCACCATCAGAGTAAGATCGTTTTTGAGGAAATTTCTGCCAAAGCTTTTCAATTTCCAGTGGTGGATCTTTAGACAGCTGACCACCTCGCAAGGGCTCCATTACGATAACTTCAATATTGTTTTTAATGGCATATTCAAATCCCTTTTCTCCAGCCTGAAATTCTAAATCCATATAATTATACTGAAGTTGGCAGAATTCCCATTTATCATAAGCATCTACTATCTTCTTGAACACAGAATACGAATCATGAAAGGAAAATCCGATATGTTTTATCTTTCCCTCTGCTTTCTTTTTTTCGCACCATTGTAAAACACCGAAATCTTTTATTTTCTGCCATGATTTCGCATTTAAGGCATGCAATAGGTAGAAATCTATATGATCAGTTTTCAGTTTCCCCAATTGCTCATTAAAATATTTATCAAAATCCGCTTCTTCTTTGATGAGCCAAGCTGGAAGTTTGGTAGCCAGAAATATTTTGTCCCTCAAGTCTCGTTTCTTTAAATAATTTCCAACAAAATTCTCGCTTTCTCCTCCATGATACGGTTGAGCTGTATCGAGATAATTCACACCATTTTCAATTGCATAATCCAGCATTTCTTCTGCTTTTTCTTCATCAATACGTTTCTGATTTTTATCTAATATTGGAAAGCGCATTGTTCCAAAACCTAGAATTGAAACTTTCTCTCCGCATAGATTACGATATTGCATTTGAGTACCTCAAACATTAATCATTTGTTACAATCTTCCAACTTGAACCATTATAGACTTTTAATTTATGATCATCAGAATCATAATAAATCAATCCTTCTTCGGCAGGTGTTGGAGCAGCACTTCGAGGAGTTAATTCTAGAACACCATTTATATTAATTCGTGGTGTATCACTATCACCCATACCATCAGAATCTCTTGTTGCTGTTATAATGTTGTAGCCACCAATTTGCCAATTGAAACCGTGAGTCGTGCCATCTGAACTTGCCGAACTGATAGTCATATAATCGGTTGTTACTGTTCCGGGATTTAATCCCCAGTAAGAATTTCCAATATTTTGTTCTCTATGCCATTGAACTTGACCACTAGAATCTATTGTAAATGTACTATCGAGTTTTGCTTTTAGTTTAGAAAGCTTAAGAGTATCATTTTCAATCTGAGTTTTTAAAATATCAATTATGTCATTAAAAGCAGTTTCTTCACCTACCGTCAATTCAATCACACCAATTCCTGGAAATTCTAGTTTAGTTACTCTTTTTTGAGTTATACTAAAAAATCCAACAATAATCATTATTGTGCAAAATGAAATGATTAACAATAGCTTCTCATACTTTTTCATTATACAAAATATTGTGAAACCAATCGCTATAGAAATTATCAAGTACCCATAGTAAATATGCATAATAAATCTCCTTTATCTATTTACCTTTTTCCAATATACTACTTATCTTTTTGAGCTCAATCAGAATATTTTCCATAGCATCTTCATTAACTTCAGGAGATTCCGAAGTTTCTTTGGTTGATGATCTTGCTTCTGTTAGATCTGATCTCAATTTTTCATGCAGTTCGTCCCAATTTATCAATCCTGAAAGTTTGCCTTCATAACCTGTTGCATTTTGTGATTGCCCTGCAGTTTGTATCTTGATCGAGCCAATTCCCAACCATCTATCATATAATGTTCTTTCCAACATAAAATCTGTAACCATTCTAAAAGGGATATTCTGTTTGATCTTGGTTAAGATTCCTTTCTTGATGACGATCTTATCATCTTCTATAAAGTAGGATAAATTTTTGATCCACAAGATCGTTATAGGTGCAGCGATTATCCACATTAATAAAATCACACCAATGATAATTAGCCATAAATAGTGATTAAACTCACTAAAAGCTATATTACTATCCAAAGCCGGGATAATAAGCAATAATAAAGCAAAAATTACAATAAACATTGAAATCGTAATAAGTGTTAACCACGATTTTGTGATCAATTTTTTGTCCGGTCTAATTTCCATTTTTCCTCCTATTCACTAAAATATTATTAGTTGTATAGATTATTAAAGCAATCCAAACGAATGAGAATCCCACTAACCTGCTTCTACTGAAATCTTCCCGGAAAACCAGAAGACCGATGATAAACTGTAATGTTGGAGCAATATATTGTAATATTCCCAAAGAAGTCAACTCAATCCTCCGCGCAGCTGCAGCAAATAGAAGTAATGGCACAGATGTAACAATTCCTGCCAAGGATAAATAAACATTCTTGGTAAATGTTACATGTCCAAATGAGCCAATTCCTTTAACCTCAAAATAGATTAAAATAACGGTAGCAGGTAGAAAAAGTATCAGTGTTTCAAAGGTTAATCCCTGCAAAGAGTTTAGAGATGCTTGCTTTCTTAACAATCCGTAAATACTAAAAGAACCAGCTAAAACAAATGCTATCCATGGAATGGAGCCGTATACTATAACCGTGTAGACAATGCCAGCACCTGCTAGTGAAATTGCTATCCAACTCCATTTATCGGGATGTTCTTTCAGGACGATCACGCCTAATATTACACAAAGCAAAGGATTAATAAAATATCCCAAACTTGCTTCTATTGTTCTTCCGTTATTCACAGCCCAGATATAAGTAAACCAATTGGCAGAAAGCAAAATAGATGTTGTTAAAAAAGTTATAACTGTTCTTTTATTTTTGAATGCATCTTTTAGCCAGTTAAAGTTTTTCCTGATCATCTGAATAAATATTAGAAATACTAATGACCAGGAAATGCGATGACATAAAATTTGAAAGGCAGGGACGTCTTCCAGAATTTTCCAGAAAAGTGGAAGTAGACCCCAAAGAGCATAAGCCCCTATTGCGTATACAACACCTTTATTCAAATTCACTCCAATAATAATATTCTTAATAAATAAATTATGTTTTATTCAAGATCGTGAGCCAGGATTTCAATATGAAAAAATTATTCATAATAATTTCCAATTATTTTAGTTATTGGTTCACTGATTTTCACAGATTTCACGGATTACTTTCGTCACACAACTCCTGCTGTGTGACGTTAATCTTTGAAGCTCTAATTACAAAATATTACGTTACATAGCTTGAGCTATGTAACGAGATAATTTCACTCTATCCGTGTTTATCTGTGAATATCCGTAAGCTATTTATCCAATTATGCTTTCACATTACAAACAATATTTTTAAATCTTGCCGGAGCAACTCCATGTGAAAGATGCATAGCCTGTCCGGGTTCACCTTTTCCACAATGGAATGTACCCTGAAAATCCCATTCTTCTTCACCGCAAATACCATCACAAGCTGCCCAGAATTCAGGAGTGATCCCGAAATATGTTGGTTCTTTTACAATATGTTTAAGTTCTCCATTCTCAATCTTCCAGCCGATCTCGGTTGTGAATTGGAAGTTATTTCGGTTATCATCAATACTCCAGGTTTTTGTGAAATCTATGTAATAACCATTCTCGGTTGATTTTATTAAATCATCCAGACTTCCTTTCCCGGGAGCCAGACAGAAATTGGTCATGCGGATAAGAGGAATATCATCAGCATACGATGCCATCATATTGGAACTTGGTTTTACACCAAGCAAAGCTGCATTTTCCTGAGAGGTCTGTTGGTCTACCAGAATACCGTTCTTTACAATATCAACTGTTCCACCGGGTGTTCCTTCATCATCCACAAGATGAAAGCCCATTCCACCTTGGTTTATGCTGTCACTGTAAATATTCACAATATCTGAACCGTATTTAAAATTCCCAAGCATTGCAGGTTTTATGAATGTTTTCCCAGCATAGGAAATTTCTTTACCAAAAATCCTATCTGCTTCTGTAGCATGTCCAACTGATTCATGCAACTGCAAAGCAAGATGACCATTCCCAATTATCAGATCAGCTCGTTCTTCTTCAATGCGTGGTGCGTCTAAAAGTTTGATTGCTTCTTCAATGATTCTATCAGTATTTTCTTCCAGTTTTGCGTTACGAATAATTTCAAATCCACCTCGTTGTCCGTTCATATCTCCTGGCCAATTTCTGCTCATCGATTCTCTTCCATTTGAAGCAAGAACATACATTTTTGGCATTGAATCATAAACCAGTGAGTCCACCAATGTCCCTTCTGTATTTGCAAAGATTTTATATTGCCTATAAAATTCTGAATATACAAATGAATAAACGATCTTGTCATTACCAATAAGCTTTTGTGCAATTTTCTCATGAAAATCTATCTTGTATTTATCATCCATCAAGAATGGATCTTCAATCGGTTTGAATAAGTAACTATCCTGAACTGGTTTTAGCTTTTTAAAGAAAGCAGGTTCTTTACGAAATTTGCTTCCAATTCTAGCATTGGAAATTGCTCTCTTTATTGTCTTATCAATTGAAGTCTTATCAAGAATTGTTGTTCCTGCAAAACCCCAGCAGCCATCTGCCAATACACGAATCCCCAAAGCATGAGAATCCATATCAGAACCAAAATATTTTAACTTTCCTTTTTCAAAATATATCTGTTGAGTATCGGTATCTGTAAAACGGACGTCAGCATAAGTTATATTCTGCGCATTTAATTTATTGATTATGTCATAAACTAATTTTTTCATTTTTTCTCCTTTCTTTTTGCCACTAATTAACACGAGTTTTCACGGATGAAAATAATTGCAGGACGTATCATTTTGATGCGTCCGAAATGTTTTGGTTCAATCTACAAGAATGAACCTGCAAAGTATTTTTTCTTGTAATTTGTGGTTTCATTTTTTTCCGTGAGCCATTAAACCGTTTTGGTTGAAGAACTAATCTTAAACCCATTCACTTTTACATGCGGCATTCTGGCACTGTAAATTCCAAATTCACCATAATTACTGGAATAAGGTATAGTGTATGATTTATTTTCGATTTCTGTTATTCCTTTAATAATATCGGAAATATTTTCGGTAAAACGTAGATTATTCACCACTTTTGTGATCTTACCATCTTCGATCAAAAATGTTCCATCACGAGTTAAACCGGTTATAGATGTCTCTTTTCGATTTATGAAATTCATATAATGCAAACTTGAAATATATAGTCCTTTTCTTACCGAATCGATCATTTCACCAAGTTCCTTATCGCCTGTCTCCATTACAAGTGCAGCTCCTTCTGACCCATTCTTTTTCATCTTAAGTTTATGACCGTAGTAATTATCAACAAAGAAATTTTTAAAAACTCCCCTCTCAATGATTGGAAGTCTTTTGTAAATATGCCCATCTCCATTATAATCAAAATTTATTAAATCAGGATGGTTCGGATCGTCGATAATTGTAACATTTCCCGGGAATACTTTCTCATTAATCTTACCTTCAAAATAACTCTGTTTGGAATCCAGACTTTGCGCATGGATACTGCTTTCTAAATGCATAAGATATTCACCAATGCAGCGTGGAGCCAGCACAACTTCATATTTACCTGATTCAACATCAACAACTTCACCGGTTGCAGCTTTTACTTTTTTCACCAGGTTAGAAGTAAATTCTTCTTCATTGAAGCTTTCAAATCTTTCTCCACCGTAAGCCTCCAAAACCGTAACTTCATTCTTCTGATTCACAGCTTTACACTCCAAATATATAGGAGAGCTAACCTCACGTTTATCCAAACCGTTACTGTTGATAATGTAAAGTGTTCTGTAATTGCAGATAAACGTTCCATAAATTTTGAAATTGTAAGGTTCTACAGCTTTTGAGAATTTCTCCAAAATCTCAATTTTTTTATCAAGAGAAACTTTTTCAATATTATTAGTTTTCTCTTTTTCTCCCGTTTTACTCAGATCATCTTCCAGATCCACAAAATCGGGATCTTCCGGTAATTGATCAATTAATTCTAAAACTTCATCAATCTTATTCTGGAGAATCTCTCTATTTGGATTTTTCAATGAAAAATTGTAAGATTTCTTACCCTTGTAGATCGTTGTAGAAAGAGATATCGAAGTTTTAGAAATGTTATAATTGATCTGGCTTTGATAGAACCGCAAGAAATCTGTTTCCCAAATTTTATAATGAAAATTGAGTTTTATTTGGGGATATTTCTCGCAAATTTTAATTAATTCTTTTTGAAATTGCATTCTCCCTCCTGCTTATTTTTTTTATACGACAACTGGAAGTTGATAATAATTTTTGTAAATGAAAAGATGTAAATCTCACTTTTTAGTTGACTTTTAATATTATATATTTAGTTTATCTATAGTCATCTAAGTAAAACATAATAAATAAAATTTGAGTGAGTTCTTGAATGAATAGAAGGTTATGATGAAGAAAAAATTTACCTGTTTATTTATAATTATTGTAGGAATATTATTTGCAAATCCACTTGAACCCGTATTTATAAGTGAATTGTATTTTGAAGATGGAAATTGGATATTGGAAATTTTTGATTATTATGAATTATATTCTTACCCTACTTTAGATGGTTTTTATCTTAAATCTTCAACGGACAGTGTTTACTTTAATGATGGAGTTACTTGGAACGAAAACTTTGTTTTTGTTGTTGCTGAGAGCGATATGCAAGAACCATTCGACATCAATACCAATGGAGATACTATCTCCCTTATGTATGATCCTGAATATATCTATGATCAAATTTCATTTGGAGAGAATGTAAATCCCCCATTAGCTGATCAATCTTTAGCAAGAATAGGTTTAGAAGATGGTCCACCAATTGGAGGAGAATTTTTCTTATTAGCAATGGAGAATCAACCAAGTATAGGGTATGATCCGTTTTCTGTAAGTTCCTATGGAACATTTACTGGTTATGTTTATGACTCGCTGATGAATCCTGTAGAAAATGTTCAGCTCGAATATTCCCCTGGTCTGGGTTATGGTTCTCCGGAAATAACAACAGATGAAAATGGGTATTTTATTGCCGATTTACCAGGAATGAATTATGATTTTAATGTTCACCTGCTTTATTTAGCTACTATTGATACATTTATTACAATTGAACCTGATAGTTTAAATTATTACGAATTTGTCTTTGAAAACTATGTAAGTTCTGATGATATAGAAATTGAATCTCCTTCATCATACTATAATCTCACAAATTATCCAAACCCTTTCAATCCAACAACAGAAATAAGTTTTTCCGTACCGCAAACGTCCTCGTTTGTGATTATTGAAATATTTAACTCACGTGGTCAGAAAATAAAGACAATTAAAATTCCTAATTCCTCATCCCAGAATCCTAATCAGATCACTTGGAACGGCACCAATGAAAACAATAAGCAAGTTCCTTCCGGTGTATATCTCTACAAACTTGTTTCCAAAGGAAAAGAACTGGCAGCTAATAAAATGTTGCTGCTTAAATAATTGAAACATATAATCATATTTATCTTATTATTTTCTATTAAATTTCTTCAAGCTCAAGATCTGCAGTTTTATCAAGAGGACATGGATTTTAAGATTGAAGAAAACTATTTCTATGTGGACGGATTGTACTATTTTAGAAATACGAGCAGTAAAGAGATAAATCGACGTCTTTTCTATCCCTTCCCACAAGATAAAGCTTTTGGTAAAGTTGATTCAATATTTGTAATTAATATTCAAGATTCTTTAAAAGAAATAAATTTGCATAATAATCTCAAAGGTTCTTCTTTCACTATTCACATTGACCCTGATACTACCGCAATTTACCGAATAGGATATAGACAGAAATTAAAAGAAACAAAAGCAGAATACATTCTAACGACTACACAATCATGGGGAATTCCTTTTACACAGGTAAATTACACCCTTGAATTCCCAAAAGAGTTTTCGCTTGACTCAATTTCATATATGCCGGACAGTTTGCGAGAAGAAAATAATAGTTATATCTTCTTCTGGCATAAAGAAAATTTTATGCCGGATAAGAATTTTGAAATCAATTATAAAAAACAGGAGGGAACTCTGAATGGAAGAGAATAAAGAAATATTTGAAGTTAAATCAGAAGAGAAAAGAAAATTGGAGAAATTAGAAAAAATTGGTTGGGGATTATTCCTCATCATGCTTGGCGCTATCTGGCTCTTCCCGGATTCTGTTGTACCGGAAGGCACATTTATGTTCGGTGTGGGTGTTATTCTCCTTGGCTTAAATCTTATAAAATATGCAAAAGGTTATCGAGTAAACGGTTTTACAGTCTTTTTGGGAATAGTAGCTTTAATTGCCGGTTTATCCAGCCTTTTAGGACGGTCTGTTGATATCTTCCCTCTCATTCTTATTCTCTGGGGAGTCAGCATTATCTTTGGTATTGGCAGAAAGAGAAGAAAAAAAAATCTGTAGGAATTATTATGAACAAGAAAGTACTTGTTCCCATTTCAGATGGGATCGAAGAATTAGAAGCAATAGGAATAATTGATACTTTGCGTCGAGCAAACGCAGAAGTTACTGTAGCTTCTGTAAATAACTTAAAGATTACTGGTTCTTATGGAACAAAAATTATTGCTGATAAACTTATTGAAGAATGTTCAACTGAACAATATGATCTGATAGTTTTACCTGGTGGACTTCCCGGTGCAGAACATCTTCGCGATTCGCAAGTTCTGACTTCCCTTCTTAAAAAACAAGCTATCGGGGGAAAATACTATGCCGCGATTTGTGCTTCTCCAACCGTTGTATTACAATTTCACGGTTTACTAGAAGGGAAAAAAGCAACTGTTAATCCTGCTCTTGCAGATGATCTCCTAATAAAAGATGAAATTGAGAAACGTGTGGTTGTGGATGGCAACTGTATTACAAGCAGAGCTAGAGGAACTGTTCTGGAATTTGCTATCCAACTTATTGAGTTATTATATGATAAGAGTAAAGCGGAAGAAATAAAAACTGATATGCTTTCCCAATAATAAAGAAAAGATAAAACTATTGACATTAGAATCTTAGAAAAAAATATTGCACAGCGTTAGTATAAGTAGTGTTTATTAATTTAATATGAATCAGGAGATAGATGATGAAAAAAGGAATTCACCCAAAATATGAAAAGGTGACCGTGACATGTTCATGCGGGAATACTTTCGAGACAAGATCAACAGATCCATCGATCAGCAAAGTTGATATCTGTTCAAATTGCCATCCATTCTATACAGGGAAACAAAGAACTAGAGCCAAAGAAGGTCGTATAGAAAAATTTAATCAAAGATATAACGTTAAAGAAGAAAAATAATAAACTTGTTATTACCGCACCACAACTCTATCATAGAAATTGTTGTGGTGCATTTTTTTTAAGGACAAATAA
Organism: Candidatus Cloacimonadota bacterium; assembly: GCA_029932755.1. Lineage (GTDB taxonomy): Bacteria > Cloacimonadota > Cloacimonadia > Cloacimonadales > TCS61 > Tenebribacter. Next base: position 17,396 of record JAOZPK010000018.1, read on the forward strand.
TATGGAAAGAAAACAAATTGAAGTTGGTGGACAAGCAGTAATTGAAGGCGTAATGATGCGAGGACCGGAAAATCTAGCAACAGCGATTCGCCGAAAAGATAAAAGCATAGAAGTAAAAAAGACCAGATTTATCAGCAAAACAAAGCAGAATAAATTTCTAGGACTTCCGATAGTTCGAGGATTTGCATCACTTATTGAAATGATGATAATTGGAATTAAAACATTGAATTTTTCAGCATCCCGCGCTGAGCTGGATTGGGAAGAGGAAAAACCAAAAAAGAATAAGAAAGAGAAATCTAAATTCCGAACGAAATTTGAAGAAGTTATAAGCTACATTTTTGCTTTCGGATTGGCTTTCTTATTGTTCGCCTTTTTACCATATCAAATTGCAGAATGGATGAATTTGGGTAAAGAAAATATCTATTTCAATCTTTTTGCTGGATCGATCCGCATTATTTTCTTTGTGCTCTATGTTTGGATAATCGGCAAAATGAAAGATGTAAATCGTATTTTTGAATATCACGGTGCTGAACATAAATCTGTATTTGCATATGAAGCCAATAGTGATCTGGATGCAGATAGTGTACAAAAATTCACAACATTCCATCCGCGCTGTGGAACCAGTTTCATATTTTTTGTTCTGCTTATTTCTATATTAATTTTTTCAATTATTGATACAATATTTGCTTATTTCTTTGGTGCTCCGAATGTGATTCTACGTTTAGCTTACCACTTAATGTTCATGCCGTTTATTTCCGGAATTTCTTATGAAGTGCTCAAACTTTCCGGTAAGAACATCAAGCATCCATTAGTTAAGCTAATGACCGCACCAGGGCTTGCATTGCAGAGAATCACAACTCAGCCTCCGGATAATGAGCAGATAGAAGTTGCAGTTATTGCTATGAAGTGTGCTCTAGATTTGGATATTTCTGAATATGAAAATATTACCTTCATCGATAAAGAATCAGAAAAAGTAAGCTGAAAAATTATGATACCGGAAGAGAAGATTCTAACTCTCAAAAATGAATATGAGGATTTGAAAAAAGATATTTATGATCCTGCAAAAATGTCTGATCAGCGTTACTACAGCAAAATATCAAGAAGATTTAAAGAGCTACAGGAAATATTAGATTTATATGATATATTAAAAACTTACGAAACAACTATATTAGAAAATAAAGAACTTATAAATTCTACCAATGACAAAGAACTCATTGCCCTCGCTGAAGAGGAAGCAACAGAGGCTCAGGAAGATCTTGAAAAAAAGATATCAAAATTAAGAGAATTGTTAATTCCTAAAGACCCAAACGACGAAAAAGATGCAATCATCGAAATACGGGCTGGAACAGGAGGTGAAGAAGCTGCACTTTTTGTGTCGGATCTATACAGGATGTACACATATTTTGCAGATAAAAAAAATTGGAAATTATCTATTATGTCTTCCAATCCAACCGGTGTTGGTGGATTAAAAGAAGTAATCTTTTCACTTTCCGGAAATAATGTTTACGGAACCATGAGATTTGAAAGCGGTGTTCATCGTGTACAGAGAGTTCCTGAAACAGAATCTCAAGGCAGAGTTCATACTTCAGCAATTTCGGTTGCTGTATTACCGGAAGCTGATGAGATCGATGTTAAAATAAACCCGGCTGATTTGAAAATCGATGTTTATCGTGCATCTGGGCATGGTGGACAAAGTGTGAATACAACCGACTCTGCCGTTCGAATCACACATGAACCAACCGGACTTGTGGTAACCTGTCAGGATGAGAAATCGCAACTAAAAAATAAAAACAAAGCTTTTAAAGTGCTTCGATCAAGACTGTATGATCTGGAAATTTCTAAACATGAGGCTGAAATTTCTGCTAAACGTAAGTCACAAGTTGGATCTGGTGACAGGAGTGCGAAAATAAGAACTTATAACTTCCCACAATCCAGAGTCACAGATCATAGAATAAATTTGACATCATTCAGATTAAACGACATTTTGCTCGGCGAGTTGGATGAATTTATTGATGCTCTAAAATTGGCTTATAGGAATGAAAAAGTAGAAAATTAATAATGTGGATCATATTACTTTTAATCATAATTATTTTTTTTATCTTATCCGGTTTTTTCTCAGGTATAGAAACGGGTCTCATCTCTCTTGATAGATTAAAACTGGAACAAGAAGCAAAAAGTAATAAAAAAAAGGAGCAGATTCTTACTTTTCTTGAAAAACCAGATCTGATTTTCGGAACAACCTTATTTGGAACAAACATATCAATTGTTATTGTTTCTTCTCTTTCGATATTTCTTATCAATATCTTAAAAAAAGAATCTATGATAAATATTTCCGAGCATACTGCAACACTTATTATTGCCGGTTTTGTGCTTATCTTTGCTGAGTTGATACCAAAAGCACTTTATAGAGATTTCCCTAATAGGCTTGTAGGTAAAGGATTCCCAATGCTCAAATTTTTTAGTTTTATTTTCACACCTTTCGTTAAGTTCGTTTCCATTTTGAATAATCTACTCGCTAAACTTTTTAAACTTCCCCAACAATCTAGATACAATTTTGTTTCCCGCGAAGATCTTTCATTTATGCTCTCTGAAGCTAAAGATGATGGTGTGTTGCATGAAGATCAAATGGAAATGTTGGTAGATGCGTTGGAATTTACTGAACTGGATGCAGAGAATGTGATGATACCACGTACTGATATCGTGGCATTCCAATTAGATACGTCTATTTATGAGGTCATTTCAATTGCAAAAGAAAAAGGATTCACCAGATTCCCAGTATACGAAAATGACCTAGATGATATCAAAGGAATACTTATAATCTACGATCTTTTAAAACAGAAAAGTTATGAAGGTCTTACAGTTGTAGATTTTATACGTAATGCTTTCTTTGCTCCGGAAACTATGGATGTGAATAAGCTTCTTACAGAAATGCAGAAAGAAAAAGTAAGCATGGCAATTATTATGGATTCTTATGGTGGAACTGCCGGTGTGGTTACAATTGAAGATATCCTGGAAGAGATTGTCGGTGAAATTGAAGACGAATATGACAATACAACCCAGGAAATCAGCAAGATATCAAGTGGATTGTACCGTGTACAAAGTTATGCTGAGATTGACTTTCTCAACGACGAATATGACATGAATCTGCCGTTAGGAGATTATGAAACAATTGCCGGAATGATCATAGATAAACTTGAGAGAATTCCCAGAAGAGATACAAAATTAACAATTGGAAATTGGGATATCACAATAATTCAAGCCACAGATAAAAGAATTATTACTGTGGAAATGAAAAAAATTGAAGTAAAAAAAAAATTTGTAACGTTATTGTGAGGTAAGATTATGGATAAAATTTTTAAAATATCGAACTTAGTTAATGAAACTCGAATTATTGATATTCATTCGAATGATAAAAAGGGCGCTTTGAACGAACTTCTGGAAATCATTTGTAAAGATGATTTGATAACTGATCCCAAAACGTTTTCTAAAGAGATATTTAAACGTGAAAAGTTAATGAGTACTGGTATCGGCTATGGAATAGCTATTCCTCATGCACGTCATAAAACCGTTAAAGATTTTGTTATTGCTATCGGACGTAAACGTGAAGGTTTGGAATATGAATCCATCGATGATAAACTTGTTAAACTTATTTTTATGATCGGAGCTTCCGATACTCAGGATAAAGATTATATTAAGGTTCTCTCACGTTTAATTCTTCGTCTAAAAAATCAAGAATTCGTTGATAAAATGTTATCTGTGGAAGATCCTTCAGATATTTACGAACTAATTAAAACACAAAAATAAATTATGTTTCCACAATATCTACAACTTCTATTTCTTGGTGGTTCTATTCTACTGGCTCTCATTTTATCACGCGGAGCAACCTTGCTGAAAACACCATTAATAGTTGGTTACATTATTGCCGGTGCATTGCTTGGACCAGATCTTTTAGGAATGCTTTCACCCAATCAAATTAAATCTTTGGATATTGTAAATTTAGTTGTTCTCTCACTTATAGGATTTGGTATTGGAGGGGAACTAAGATTCAAAGAATTACAAAAACTTGGGAAATCTATTATCTCTATTGTTATCTTTGAAGCTTTGGGTGCTTTCCTTCTAGTTGGAATTGCTAGTGCATTGATTTTAAAAAGTATCCCCATGGGGCTTATTTTCGGTTCTCTGGCAAGTGCGACGGCACCTGCAGGAACAGTTGAAGTTATCAAGCAATACAAAGCTAAAGGTGAATTTACAACTACCCTTTATGCTGTGATGGGCTTGGATGATATCTTGGCTCTACTGCTTTTTACAATTTCATTACCAATTTCAATAATTCTTATGACTGGTAGTAAATCGGGTGGAGAAGTTTCCATTCTACATGCTTTAGAGCACGCCGGGCTGGAAGTACTCTTTTCTGTTGTTGCTGGCGTATTGATTGGTTTTATTATGGTTCCAGTTGCAAAACTTATTCATGATAGAGTTAGTCTTTTGTTGTTGTCGATTGGAATTATTCTTATTAATTGTGGAATTTCAGAATATTTTCATCTTTCACCCATTCTATTAAATATGACGATGGGGATTGTATTAGTAAATAGAAGTAAAATTACAGCCCGAAAAATATTTTCTACCTTAGGAGATTGGACACCACCCATGTATGTATGGTTCTTTGCTCTCATTGGAACAAGACTCGATATCTCGCTGATAATGAAATATTCATTTCTAATTATTGTTTATATTGTAGCTCGTTCATTGGGAAAATGGACAGGAACTTTTATTGGTTCCACGATTTCCAAAGCACCGGCAAAAATAAGGAATTTTCTAGGACTTGCATTAATGTCTCAAGCTGGCGTAGCTGTGGGGCTTGCCCTGGCTGCATCCAAAGTTATGGAAAAAGCGGGATTTCACTTGCAAGCAGTACAAATAATTAGTGTGATCACTGCCACTACATTCATTGTTATGGTTGTGGGACCGATCATTGCCAAAATTGCTCTATTTAAATCCGGGGAAACAAATGTTTCCGATTAGGAGAAAATTATGTATATGATATTAAATTTGAACAAAGAAAAATACTTAGATGATGTTTTAATGGCTTTAACAGAAGCCGGGATTGATGATACCATAGTTCTATCCGGTGAAACTCTGGGTCATAAACTTGCTTTTGATAATCCCATTTTTGCAGGTTTCAGAAAATCATTCAGCAAAGACAAGAGCTATGCAAATGTTATTATGGCAATTGCAGAACAGGATCAGATTGATTTTATGTTAGAAGAATTAAAAAATTCCGGTGTTGATTTGATCGGAGATGAAATTGGCAATATTGTGCTTTTACCGATAGAAAAAATATATTAATAAATAGAATGGAGTAAATTATGCAATTAGTAGAATGTGTCCCTAATTTCAGTGAGGGGAAAGACATGAAGATTATAGATGCCATTGCTGCTTCAATCAAAGCAGTAAAAGGCGTTACATTATTGGATGTTGATCCTGGAGAAACTACAAATCGCACAGTTTTTACAATGGTCGGTGAACCGGATAATGTTGTTGAAGCTGCCTTTCAGGCTATTAAGAAAGCTAGCCAAGTAATAGACATGACAAAACACAAAGGTGCTCATGCCAGAATGGGTGCTACCGACGTTTGTCCGTTTGTACCTGTTGCTAATATGACAATGGATGATTGCGTAAAACTTGCTCATAAACTTGGAAAAAGAGTTGGTGAAGAACTTAATATTCCAGTTTATTTATATGAATATGCTGCCAGTAAACCGGAATGGAAAAATTTAGCCGAAGTAAGAAAAGGTGAATACGAAGCACTTCCTCAAAAAATGGAAGATCCAAATTGGAAACCGGATTATGGTCCACAAAAATTTAATGCAAAATCGGGAGCTACTGCAATTTCAGCTCGAGAATTCCTAATTGCTTATAATATAAATTTAAATACAAGAGATAAGAAAAAAGCTCATGATATTGCCCTTGATATTCGTGAACGTGGACGTTTTGCCAGAGATGAAAATAATAAATTTATCAAAGATGAGAATGACAAAAAGGTACAAAAACCAGGACTCTTTAAAGATTGCAAAGCAGTTGGCTGGTTCATTGATGATTTCAATCAAGCTCAGATCAGCATAAATCTTACAAATTTCAATGTTACTCCTGCTCATATTGTACTGGACAAAGTTCGTGAACTGGCATTAAAAAAGGGGCTTCAGGTTACAGGAAGTGAGTTGGTAGGACTTCTTCCTAAAGCTGCAATTTTAGAATCCGGTAAATATTATCTGGAAAAAATGGGTGAAAGTGCCGGTATTCCTGAACGAATGATTATTGAAACTGCAGTTCAGAGTATGGGATTAAAAGATGTTGCAGAATTCGATATTGATAAAAAGGTTATAGAATATGCGATTTCAAATGAGGATGATCTGGTTAAAAAAACTTTAACCGGTTTCTGTGATGAGCTTTCTACAGATTCTCCGGCTCCTGGTGGTGGAAGTGTGGCAGCATTTTGTTCAGCAATGTCGGGCGCACTTAGTGCGATGGTTTCCAACCTTACTTTTAGCAAAAAAGGTTATGAAAAGGTTTGGGAAGAAGCTAAAGAACTTTCTGAGATCGGACAGGATATTAAGGAGCGCTCTTTAGTTGCTATCGATAGCGATACACAAGCATTTTATGATATGATGGATGCTGCAAGATTACCCAAGAAAACAGATGAAGATAAAAAAATAAGAACTGATGCAATCCAGGAAGCTACCAAAAAAGCTATCCTTGTTCCGTTAGAAACTATGGAAATTGCTCTAGAAGCTGTAGAACTCTCCGCAAAAATTGCAAAGATCGGAAACAGCAATGCTTTATCTGATGCAGGAGTGGCTGCCATTACGACCAATGCAGCTGCAAAAAGTGCTTACTTGAATGTAAAGATAAATATGGGCAGTATCGATGATGAAACATTCAAATCTGACATTCTTACAAAAGCTGATAAATTATTAGAGAAAACTAATAATATCGCTTTGCAAGTTGAGAGAGACATTAAGAGTATTATTTAGAGAGGTTGAACCCTCCGAGTGTATACGTTCCCAGGGTTCAAATATTGATTATGGATAATATACAGAATCTAATACAAGTCATGCAATCAGCTATTTCTCCCA
>JAOZPK010000019.1 GCA_029932755.1 Candidatus Cloacimonadota bacterium
TCAGCAGAGAGAGTCAAACACAGGAATTTCTCAACTATGCTGAAGATAGGTTAACTAACTAATGGAAAGGATAAAAATAGTACATATTCAATTATTGCCACTGTTATCTGGTGTGCAAAATGTAATGTTAACAATTTTGAACTCATTGGATAAAGATAAGTATGATATCTATGTCATTTCTAAACCTGGTGGACCTTTAGTTGAAAGAGTTCTGGAACTGGGTTACAACTATATTCCACTTAGGTCTTTTAAACGTAGCGTCTCTATAATGGATTTTGTAGCTTTTATAAAATTAATTATAATATTTAATAAATACAATTTTGATATTGTGCATACACATTCTTCAAAGCCTGGATTTATTGGTAGGATCGCAGCACGAATTACTGGAGTTCCCAAAATTATACATACGGTACACGGATTCCCATTTCATCCTTATCAGAAAAAAATGATTATGATTTTTTATAGATCAATGGAGAAATTCGCTGCGTTATTTGGTGATAAGATTGTTTTTGTGAATAACAGTGAAAGAGAATTGGCTATAGCAGATCGTCTGGTCAAACCAGAAAAAGCAATAACTATATATAATGGAATTGAACTCCCTATAATTAGCAAGAAAAAAAGAGGAAAAAGTGATAAATTCATAATTGGTAGCAGTTTAAGATTTTGGAAACAAAAAAATATTATTGAAACTGTTAACGCAGCAATACAGGTTTGTAAAAAGAGCATTAATATCCAGTTCATATTTATTGGAGATGGAGAGTTATATGAAATTGCTGAGAAAATGATTACTGATTCTGGGTTTGAAGATAGAATCCAATTACCCGGTTGGCAGAAAGATCCAACAGAGTGGTTGCAGAAATTTGATATATTTCTTCTTTATTCAAAATGGGAAGGATTACCACTCTCGATCTTGGAAGCTATGTCTTTTTGTTTGCCGATAGTGGCTTCCGATATAAAAGGGAATAATGAGCTAGTATCTGATGTTAACGGCATTCTTGTCCCAATTAATGACATTGACAGATTAACAGCAATTTTATTATCTCTTCCAAGTGAAAAGGAAAAGCTTAAGAAGTGGGGAACAAATTCCCGAAAATTAATAAAAGAGAAATTTAATCTTACGGATTTTAAAAGGAAATATAAAGAGATTTATGATTAGGAAAATTAATATAATATGAGTATTTATTACATTGTAGCTTTGTTGCTTTCGTTTTTACTAACTTATCTATTTGTTCCGTTTAATATAAAGATATCAAATAAATGGAACTTAGTCGATCATCCTCAGCAAAGGAAGATACATACTGTAATTACTCCAATTGCTGGTGGTTTGTCATTCGGAATACCAATAATTCTAATTCAGCTTATAGGTTATCTTAAATTCCCTGAATTTGGTTCTCAGTTGCTATATTTATCTTTAGGCAGTTCATTGATGTTACTTTTGGGTTTTGTTGATGATAAAACAAAAATCACAGCAAATTACAAATTAATAATTCAAATAGTAATAATTACATTTATCTATTTTTCTGATTTTAATATTCAATTATTGACCAATCCATTTGGAAAGACAATTGTATTAGGTTATTTCTCTTTCCCTGTAACAATATTATGGTTTTTACTGGTTGTTAATGCATTTAATTTGATAGATGGCATGGATGGGCTAGCATCAGGAATAGCCTTGATCGTAGCAACAGTCTTATTAGCAGTTGGGATCTTGAAATCAAATATAATCATTATATTTTCTTCAATAACCTTAATCGGTGCGAATCTTGCTTTTCTGAGATTCAATTTTTACCCTGCAAAGATATTTATGGGTGATACCGGGAGTCTATTTTTAGGGTTCAATATCGCTGCGATCTCAATAATTGGAAAAGGTGAGTTTAAGGGAATTACTTCGATGACCCTTCTTGTTCCAATTATCGCTCTAGCTATTCCAATTATGGATACAGCATTTGCAATATTTCGTCGTGTAAACAAAAAGGAAAACATTTTTCAAGCCGATAAAGAACATATCCATCACAAGCTCCATGAAATCGGTTTATCACAAAAGAATATTGCCTTTATATGTTATTTTTTAACTTTATTGTTTGGGCTCATTGCTTTTGGTTTTTCATATTCATCAAAAAAGTTATTGCTCTCAATCTTATTATTTCTCTTATTTATCCTGATCATAATTGCTTATAGAATTTTCAAAAAGGAATTTAAAAAATGAAAAAAAATCTAATTATTATTATGATTCTGATCGCTACATGTTTATTCGCACTCAAAAACTGGAAGGTTTACACAAATACTACACATATTTTTGATGTAATTGAAACCGGAAATGAATTGCTTATTGCAACTTGGGGGGGGCTTGTAAATTATGATCTTAATAACAATTCATTTGGGAAGACTCTTACAACTATTGATGGGTTGGATAGTAATGATATAAGAGCTCTCGATTATATAGAAGGTACAAATCAAATATTAGTTGGAACCGCTGGTAATGGGATTAATAGGATAGATGAAAGTGGTTTTCTAACCCCACTTACCGAAACATTAGGGTTACAATCGAACACTATTAGCACGATAACACACAATGATACTCTTATATTTGTTGCAACAAAATTTGGTGTAAGCTGTTTTATAGACGATCCTGATTTTCCATTTCCACTTCTATTGAACAATTTTAATGTAGATAATGGACTCTCTGCAAACTATATCACATCAATGCAACTAACTCCAGAAGGGAATATATTCTTTGGAAGTATTGCGGGATTGGATTACGTACATATTGATTCTATAGAAGTTTTGTCATCCTGGCATCACCTGAATACGGATAATTCTGGTTTACCGAGTAGCAATGTAACTTCAATATCAATCTCAGGTAACAAAATTGCCATTGGAACCGATAATGGAATCTTTCTTTCCGAAAGTTTATACAATCCAAATCAAGCCACTATAATCGATGAAGGTTTCGCAATCTATCCGGTTTATGTTGATGAACAATTAAATCTGTGGTATAGTTATGGTATTTGGGATTTAGAAAGTTTGATTCTTACAGATACTATGGACATAGCTATTACAAGAATATCTGTGGATGAAGAATTAGAAACATGGGATAAGGATGAGAATGGTTTAACTACATCCAAGGTTAAAGGATTTTATGAAATTAACGGACATATGTTAATATTTACATGGGGGGAAGGAATTTTTCTTTTTGATGGATCAATCTGGGAGAATGCTAAAACTAATAGTATGTGTGCTAATGTTGTTACCGATATAGAAATAGACCTGAATTCTGAAATTTGGATATGCAACGGTCATTTTGGTGATGGAATGATAAGTAAGGGTACACGAGGTGTTTCTGGATATGATGGCTCAAATTGGGTTAACTATGACATTTTAAATAGCGATCTTAATAGCGACAATATAAATTCAATTGGAATAGATTCTTCAAATAGAAAATGGTTTGGGGCTTGGGCAACAAATAGCTCTGTTACTGGTTGGCTATCAGGGATCTCAGTATTAGACGATTCAGCATCACCACAATGGAGTAGGATAACAGCATACTATAATAATATTTATAATAATACTATTTCTCATATTGCAAGAGATAATGAAAATAGGATGTGGGTTTGTTCATTTGATGGCGGAGTATCTGTTCTAGATGGAAATGCAAACTTGATATCAAAATTTATTTTACCGGATGATGAATATCAAGGAGTAATACTTACTCATAATTCAGGAGAAAGAGTTTCTGTAGGATCTTATTTCAATGGACTGCGCATCTGGGAACATTCTTCGATACCTGATACACTTCATAATTATTGGACTGTCCCACCATTTAATGATCTTTTTTCTTCTTGTAAGGTATTTGGAGTTGATTCAAAGGATAATAATGGAACTGAGGAAACTTGGATCGCCTCTTCAGCAGGTTTGTTCATGTACAATGGAGAATATTGGTATAAATATGGTTCTCATATAAAAAAGAAAGTCTGGTTCGATAACCATTGGTTTTGGAATGAAGATAATCCTGATCCCGAATATTGGTACTATGAAGGACAAGAAAGGCTTTATGGGTCTATCTCAACTTATCCTACAGCATTGTTTGTTGATCCTTTTGGCATGATCTGGATTGGAACTCAGGATGCTGGGATCACTATCTTTGATACGAGTAGAGACAAGTTTATAAATCTTACAACAGAAAATACTCCGTTAATCTCAAATACAATTACAGATTTAGCTTACGAGCCTAAAACAGGGACTTTATATATTGGAACAAATTTAGGAATGAATTCTGTGGAAATTGGTATTTCGGCTGAGATGAACGAAGAAGCAAAGCTCTATGAAACGATTGTATATCCTAACCCATTTTATCCAGAAAGTGGTGATATTTTAAGAATTGAGAACAGAAGTGCAATCACAATGCCTAAAGGTAATACATTTTGCAGAATTTTTGATCTGAATGGTGATCTTGTTTTGGAAATTGAAAAGGATATTTACGAACAATTTAGTTGGGATGGATTGAATAAAACCGGTAAGAAATGTGGTTCGGGAATATATCTTTACGTAATTTCAGCACCTGGAGGGCAGACATCAAAAGGAAAGATAGCTCTTGTTAGATAATTTACAATGAAAAAAAAGATATTATTTCTTTCAGCTTATAATTCATCATTTGTACGGAATGACAGGAATATCTTGGATACATTTGCAGATGTAAGTACAATTCTAATTCCAAAAAAAAGAAATATTATAAAGATAACATCACTAGCATATAAAGTTTTTGTTGGAGTTTGCAAGAATGATATCATTTATTGTTGGTTTGCAGAGCTTCCAGCCTATATCGCAGTTTTCTTCTCCAGATTATTACATAAGAAATGTATAGTTGTGGTCGGTGGTTATGAGGTTGCAAACGTACCGCAAATAGGATATGGTGGTATGTTGAATCCTAAGATTGTAAAGAAGGTGAAGTACATACTTCATAATACCGATATTACTCTTGCTGTTTCCAGATCAAATAAAAAAGAGATAGAGGATAACTTCATAACCAAACGATTACAACTAGTCTATAATGGTGTTCAAATAGAATCTTTCTATCCGCAAGGAAATAAGAAGAATATTGTAATCACGATTGGGAATGTAACTAAGGAGAATTTACAGAGAAAGGGTTTAGAAACTTTTGTAAAAAGTGCTGCCTTTCTACCTGATACAAAATTCATTTTGATTGGAAAGCATTATGATGATTCTAGTGAATATCTTAGTTCAATTGCTTCTGATAATGTTATATTTACCGGTTTTGTTAATGATGAAAAATTACTTAAATATATGCAGAATGCAAAAGTATATGTTCAAGTTTCCGCACATGAGGGTTTTGGGATTTCATTAGCTGAAGCTATGTTGTGTGAATGTATTCCAGTAGTAACAAGCAGTGGGGCCTTACCGGAAGTTGCCGGTATTTCAGCATATTATGTGCCTTTTGATGATCCTATAAAAACGGCAAATTCCATTCAGGATGCATTAAATGAAAAAACGGGAGAACAATTCAGAAAACATATTCTTAACAATTTTTCGCTAAAAAGCAGGAAAGAGCAGCTAAAGAAAATAATTGGAGATCTAGTGTGAATCTGAGAATAGGAATTGATAGTTTTAAGCCTGGATGGGAAATTATTCTGAAACAGATCGGTGTAAGCTTTACTCAGCTCTCTCTCTCAGATAAAATTTCTCCTGATGAATACTCAGTTCTCATTATCACGGATCCACATGCAATAAAAGAAAATGAAGTAATTGAAAAATTTTTGAATGCAGGTGGCGCAGTGCTTTATTCTGATAGTGCAATTTTAGATGGTATTTCATTTAAAACAAAAAGAGTTCTTTCTCTTATCTCAAAAGAAAACACTCCATTCTCACAAATTGGTTTAGTTGATATTTACTCTGCAATTAATATCCCAAGTTCAGAAAAAATAAAAACGATCGATTCTGGGTTGAAGATTTTCTCAGTAAATAACGGAGTAAATTTAATTCTACCTTTTAACATTAACGAACTTATCGTGAATAGTAATTCAAGAAGAAAGAAATTTTATGCAAATAGAAAGGAACTTCCATCTGAGATCGTTGCGGAAGTTTCCAAGGGGAAATTAAGGAAGATCGTGGAAATATCTCTAGAATATTTGCATCATAAAAGAGATCTGCCTTTTGTTCATTTATGGCACCAACCTTATATTGATAAGAATTTATTTATCTTCCGAGTTGATACCGATTTTTGCTCTAAGCAAGATGCAAATGAAATGTATGAAACTTGTAAGAAAAACCATATTTCGGCAACTTGGTTTTTGGATACTGATTCAGAAGATAGGTTGAATAATTATGCATTATTTGATAATCAGGAAATGGCAATACACTGTGATAAACACTATGTTTATGATAACACAGAAGATAATTATAACAATATACTTAAGGCTGATAAGAAATTAAAAAAATGCGAAATAAATGCAACCGGTTTTGCCGCTCCTTTTGGTGATTGGAATTATAACCTGGATAATGCTCTACAAAAAATGAAACTTAAATATTCCTCTGAATTCACACTTGATTATGACGATCTTCCGTTCTATCCATATTGTAATAATAAATTTTCTGAGGTTCTGCAAATCCCTATACATCCAATCAGCTTGGGAAGATTACGTCGTTCTCATTTTAGTGAAAATGAAATGTTGCAATATTACATAGATTTAATGAAATATATGGTTAAAATTAAAGAACCGGTAATTATTTATCATCATCCGCATCATAAACATTTTAATATCTTCAATAAGATCTTCCAATTTGTTGAGTCTAATAATTTTGTGAACATGAATATGGGAGAATTCAGTAATTGGTGGGAAGAAAGATACAAACTTAAACCTGAATTCCAATATGCTGATAATAGGCTTTCAGTTAAATTTGATTCTGAAAATGTATTTATAAAAATATCAACAATTGATGGATTTACAATTTCGCAGGAGAAAGATATTCAAATTGATAAGATCACACTGAAACCACATTTTAAATCAATTATTAAGAATGATATAAAAAGAATTCGAAAGTTTCAGTGGAGAGATCTTCTTTATGATCATGAATCGAGAAGAAGTAAAAAAAAATTTAAATAATTAGGAAGAAAAATATGAGAATACATTTAGCCAGTTATCAGTCTATAATGTTAAATCGTGGTGGTCCAACGTACAAATTATTGCATACAAAGAAAGCATTGGAAGAAATTGGAGTTGATGTAAAACTTTTTGATATGTGGGATTTCAACTTAAAGCTTACCAAAGATGATCTTGTTCATATATTTCTGGCAAATATCAGCACTTATTCTCTCGCTGCCAATCTTAAGCTTTATGGTGCGAAGTATGTAGTTAATCCCATAATTTTCAGTAATCATCCAGCTTGGAAGATCAAACTGTATCAGAATTTGGAAAAACCTTTGAACAAATTGTTTGTACGCTCTATTTCGGATTATAAGATAACAAATCTAATATGTAATAATGCAGAAAAAGTACTTCCAAATACCATTGATGAGGGCAATTTGCTTGTTAATGGCATGAATGTAGATAAAGAGAAAATGCAAGTGATCCACAATGGCGTGGAAAAACGTTTTGCGGAAGCAGATGCAAGTTTGTTCCAGAAAAAATATGGTCTGAAAGATTTCATACTTTATGTAGGGCATTTAGGACCAGATAGGAAAAATGGTAAGAATATAATAAAATCATTACGGCAGATCGATCATCCTGCAGTAATAATTGCTGATATTTTGCATAATGAAGAAGGTGCATGGTGCAGAAAAGAAATTGAGAAAAATAATAATATTAAACTTATAGAATGGATGAATCATGATGACCCACTTTTTGCTTCTGCTTATGCAGCGTGTCATACTTTTATACTCCCAACTAAATATGAAACACCGGGAAGAGCCGCTTTGGAGGCAGGTTTGTCTGGAGCTAATATAGTGATCACACCAAAAGGTGGTACGAAAGAATATTTTGATGATATGGCATTTTATCCTGATCCAGGCTCTGTTGACTCAATTATAAAATCCATATCAGATGCACTCAATACAACTAAAAATAGCAATCTGAGAAATCACATAATGAAGAGATTTCTCTGGAGTATAATTGCAGAAAAAACAATACAAATGTATCAAAGTGTACTTTCAAAATGAAAAATCATATTCATAAAATCCTGCATTATATGGCAGGAAATATGTTTAATAATATTATTCTGCTGATCTTTCTCCCAATATTCTCACATTTTATGATACCGGAAGAATTTGCAGTTTATACAAATATTATTATCTTTATCACTTTTGCTAGATTATTCTATTTAATGGGTTTCCTTCAGTCGATATTTTCTTATTTCCATCTTATAAAAACTGATGATTATAAATATACTCTGATAAATTCTATGTATATTACAATTCTGGTTATCGGGTTAATATTTTCGATTGTAATTTTGATCTTCAAGAATTCTTTATCTCAATTAATTTTAAAGAATGTAGTTTATGCTGATCTATTTCCAATCATCACGATCATAATATTTTCTTCAGCATTTTATAATCTAACATTAAGTATTCTAAATATAATGGAGAGATCCAAAAATTATGCAATTTTGGGCGTGATAAGTAACTTCCTCAAATTGTTGTTATTTACTTATGGTGCGTTTATAGGGAAATTTTCAGTTCATCATGTGCTAAATTATATTTTGATCTCTTCTGTAGTATCTATGCTGATAGCTATTTTTAATATTCGAAAAATATTACAAGAGTTGAATCCAAAAACCAAGAAAAAGTTTTCCATAACTATTATGAAACCAGTAATGTGGTTTGGGCTTATCATGGTTCCAGGCACATTGGCCTTGATATCTATGCGTGTTTTAGATAGATATATGCTTACATATCTTTCTCCAAACGGATTATTTGATGTTGGTATCTATGCAATGGGTTATAAAGTAGGGACAATTATGCAATTCCTGCTGGCAATTGTAAGCATGGTATTCTTTCCTTATGCAATGAAAATTGCGGATCAACCATTTGCAGCAAAATCGTTTAATAAAATCTTCAATTTGTTTCTAATAAGCGGATTAACGCTAGGAACATTAATAATACTGTTTTCCAATGAGATATTCTATGTATTTGTAAATGACTCTTATCATAGTGCTGCCAGATTGGTGTTCATTGGAGTTATATCAACATTTCTTCATGGTGTATTCAATATATTAAATCTGGGATTCTATATAAAACAGAAAGCGACTAAGATCGCATCGGCTGTGATCATAGGAACATTTATTAACATTGGATTAAATATTATTCTCATCCCCAAATACGGTGTTATCGGAGCAGGTTATGCTTCTATTATTTCCTATATGTTCATTGTGATATTCAATTACTTTAGAACTATTAAAATTTTCTATGTCAATTACAGAATTGGATATGTGTTTTTAGGAATTGGTTTTCTACTTCTGTTATCTTATCTAAATTCTTTGATAGGTTTCGATTATAGATTTAGTTTTATTAAGATTTTAGTTTTGTTATTGAGTATAGGCACTTTATACCTCACACAAAAGGAGAAGTTAAAGAATTTCCTGGAAAATATCAAAGATAGTAAGGGAATACAAAATGTATAATGATTCAATTGCAACTGAAGTAATTTTCGAGCATAATTGGGAAGATCTTATAGATAATATTCCGACTAAAGTGTTTGTTATTGATAAGATTTTTTTTAATTTGCATAGAGATATAATCATTCCGATCCTTAACAATGATCCCTATTACTTGTTTGATGCTAAAGAATCAGATAAAAATATCACGAATTTAATAGATATTCTTAGTTTTTTCCAAAAAGAAGAAATAAATAGAGCATTTCATATAGTTTGTATTGGAGGTGGAATTACAACAGATATTGGATCTTTTGCAGCTTCCATCTATATGCGAGGATGCAAATTGGTTTTGTTACCTACAACATTCTTGGGAATGATCGATGCCTCTATTGGTGGTAAAACAGCAATAAATTTCCAGGGGATAAAAAATAATGTCGGCTCTTTTTATTGTGCCGATCAAGTAATAATTAATTCAAAATTTCTTGAATCATTACCTAAATTGGAATTAATAAATGGCTGGGCAGAATGTGTAAAAGTTGCTTTAATCGATGGAAATAATTTTTTAACAAAACTAAGTGCCAATAAACAAAAACTGGATGATTTTATTATTTCAGAAGCAATTAAAATTAAAAATGATATATGCTCTCAAGATCCTTTTGATAATGAAAAGAGGCAACTATTGAATCTTGGTCATTCAGTAGGACACATCATTGAGGTTATCTCGAATTTTTCAATATCTCATGGAAAATCTGTAGCAATTGGGTTAAAGGTAATAGCGGGAATAAGCTACGCAGAAGGTTTCGTTTCACAATCCAGGTATAATAAAATTCTAAAGTTACTTAGTTTATACGAACTTGATTTTAAACAACAATTTGAGGTTGATTATTCTATAATCTATGATATTCTTAAACAAGATAAAAAGAACAGAAAACTAATGAGTTTAGTGCTATTCAGTGAGAAAAGTGTTTTTGTGCAAAAAATGACATTGGAAGAAGCTGTAGCCTTAATTAAGAAACATATTTACAATTAAAAACAGTACAATTGCAGAAGACATACCACCAATGAACACTGCTAAATTCATTTTATCTGGCTTCTTAAATAACCTAAGTGGATAGATCTGATTTTGGAATTTGTTCCATTTATCATAATAAGATAAGATTATTTTACTTTTATTGTAATCGTATATGATCTTTAATTGCTTTACATGAAGAGAATGATAATCACCTCCGGTTATACGTCCCAGAATATTGTAATAAGAATCACCATTTCGGTCATAATGTGATAGGTTTTTTTTAAGGGCAAGGAGTCCTTGATTTAATAAAAATTCTGCTTCTCTGTCTTTTGTAGATCTATAAAATGTGATCAATCCCATAATTGTATACATCATTCCATTTAACACACGAGGTGTTGCCATATTCTTTGATGGATATTCTTCAAACCACCAACCATCATTATCGGTTTTTATTGTAGTTCCACCCTCATCAATACTGATGTATAAAGATTTTATGATGTTTTTTGCACCTACTAAATATTGCTCATCTCCAGTGATCTCAAAGGCGTGTGTGAGAACTTCTAATGCCCTACCTTGAGCCATTCCAGAGAACCAGGGGGAAACCATTTTGTAATTTGGATAGGGAAAATTATATAAAAGAAAATAATTATTCTCTTGTCTGATATTTGTCTGTAACCAATTTGCTATTTTAATAAATTGATCTTTATTCTGTTCAATATTTTCAAATAAATCTAACGCCTTATGACATAATAATACAGGGTGATATTGTTTTCCATAATACTCTCCATTAATAGTTCCAACATCTATAATATCGATGCCATTCTCATCGGAAAGAAAGTCCTTGATGAACTCCTTTCCCAGGCATTTTCTAGTGAAGCGAATTAAGGTTGCAAATTGTTTTTCAAATAGAGAGGTTATAATGAAACCAACAATGGCAATAATAATTATTTCAATCATAATTCTATTCACTTATTTATAGATCATCTCCACGATCTTTTCCAAATATTTTGCATCGATATCATCGAATGAGTTGATGTCTTTACTGTCCACATCTAACACAGCTACAATTTCTTTATCTTTTAATATCGGAATTACAATCTCTGAGGCTGATCGACTATTACAAGCGATATGTCCTGGGAATTTGTGAACATCAGGGATTATTTGCGTTTTCTTCATGTCAATTGCTGTCCAGCAAACACCTGTATGTTTAGCAAGCACCAAACAGGCAACACTTCCTTGATAACAACAAACATTCAACTCACCATCCACCAATCGATAGAAACCAGTCCAGAAAAAATAATCAAATTTATGATGTAAAAAAGCGGTAATTGTACTCATCCTGGCTAATGGGTCGGTAGTTTTCTGCATCTGCTTTTTAATCTGATTTATAATTCTTTTATAACGTTCTACTTTTCTGCTTTTATCCATCATCTCCTTCTATTATAAACTGGTGTCAGGGTAAGTGTTATTGTTTTCAGTGTCAATTCTCTTAACAATTAAAAGTTTCTTGATTTCCAGAATTTCACAGCATAATCTACAATATCATATTTTTTGTATAGAGGTTATAGTAATAGTCTTTTCTATCCATCAATTCGTCATGAGTACCTTGTTCCACGATTCTGCCTTCGTTAATGACATAGAGTAGATCTGCATTCCGAACTGTAGACAGACGATGAGCAATGATAATAGTCGTTCTGTTCTGGGAAAGTTCTTCCATTGCTTTCTGGATGTATGCTTCTGATTCTGTATCCAGAGAAGATGTTGCTTCATCAAAAATAAGAATTGGTGGATTCTTTAGGAAGGCTCTGGCAATTGAAATTCGCTGTTTCTGTCCACCAGAGAGTTTTACTCCACGCTCACCAGTAAGTGTATCAAATCTATCCGGCAATGATTGGATAAAATCCAGTATATTGGCTTTTCGAGCAGCTTCGATAACCTCTTCTTCACTGGCATTTGGGTTCCCATAAATAATGTTTTCACGGATTGAAGTATCGAATAAGAATACATTTTGCTGGACAATACCTATGTTATCTCTTAATGATTTTTGCTTTAGATCCATAATATTGTTTCCATCAATGGAAATTGATCCTTCTTGAGCTTCATAAAAGCGAGGAATCAGAGAAGCAATAGTAGATTTTCCAGCACCGGATTCTCCAACAAGAGCTATAGTTTTTCCTGCAGGGATTGCCATATTGATGTTTTGCAGAACCCAATCTTCGGATGAAGTATATTTGAATGTTAAGTTATCAATATCAATTGAACCTTTTACATTATCAAGAGTTTTTGCATTTTTGTTATCCTTGATGTCAGGCTCGATATCCATGATCTCAATAAATCTTTCAAAAGCTGTTGAACCCTGTTGGAACTGTTCTGTAAAATGAACTAGCCTCTCAATCGGTCTTAAGATAAAATTAACATAAAGCGTGAATGCCAGCAGATCAATTACGTCTAATTGTCCAATAAAGATTAAGTAAATTCCACCACCAATTACTACCAGATAATAGAAATCAGTTAAGAAAGTCATCCCTGCAAAATATACACTCATTATCTTATACATCTTCTCTTTGGCTCGTTGAAAAGAGAAATTAATATGTCCAAATTTTTCCATTTCCAAATGCTCATTAGTAAATGATTTAACTTCCCTAATTCCCTGCACAGAATTTTCTACAGAACTGTTAATATCGGCAATCCTTTTTCTCACCAGACGAAATCCGCCCTTCATGCGACGACCATAAGTTAATCCCCATACAATAAGAAGAGGAACTGGGATCATGGCAATAAATGCCAGGGAAACATTATAATGGAACATGGCAATGAATGAACCGATTATCATAAAAACAGAGATGATCAGATCTTCAGGAGCGTGGTGTGCAACTTCGGCAATCATATTAAGATCATTAGATATCCTCGACATAATATGACCGGTTTTCACATTATCAAAATAATTGAAAGACAACTTTTGTAGATGAGCGAACATATCCGATCTCATGTCGGATTCCATACGCACACCCATAATATGACCCCAGCGAATGCGGATATAAGTAAAAACAGATTTAAAGATAATGATTCCACCCATTATTGCAATCATTGCAATGATTCCATTTAAATCTTTATTGGGAATATGAACTTTAAGCAATGTGCGTGTAAGCATCGGCATGAAAACTGACAGGATTGCTGCCAGGAAGGCAACGGACATATCCAGAATAAATAAATACTTATGTGGTTTGTAAAATTTTATAAATCTTTTTAACATATTTTTTCCTTATATATTTTATCACACTGAGTTGTCCGACAGTTGTTGGTCATATCGAAGTGTAGAACAATATCATTCCATCCACTATCCTTCGATACGATGCTACGCATCACTCAGGATGACAATTTAAATAAGATATTTCTTTTTGTCTATCTGAGAAATTATTTTTAATTATTCTTACAAAAAATCACAAAAGAAGAGAAATCTTATTTAAATAACAAGATGCTATTCTCTATAAGGCATCTATTTATGCACTTTCTTAATAAACTCTTCAACTTCCGGGATTCCACCTTGATAAATAAGATAACCATTATATGGCTCACGCCTGGTAATATCATTGGCAATCGGAGTCATCATCAATTCACGAACTTTCTCTAAATTATCCGTTTGCCCTAAAGCCCAGCTCAGTTTAACAAACGCAACTTCCGGTAGCATGTTTTCGGTAGGAATAATTCCGTAATTCATCAGATCTCGACCGGTATCATAAACAAACATATGGACATAACCCCATAAAGTTTGCACAGTCATATAAATTGGAATCCCCAATTCCTGGCATTTTCTGATAGCAGGATAGAGAGGTTTATTCACATGTCCCAATCCAGTTCCTGCGATCACAATTCCCTTATAGCCATTATCTATAAGTGAATAGATTATATCCGGATGCATATTGGGATAATAATATAGTAAAGCTACTTTATCTTCAAAATAGGGTAGGATTGTAACTTTATTATCATTTCTTCTACGATTATAATTTTGTTTGATAGGAGTTATTTTATCACGGGTTACAGTCGCAATGGGAGTATCACCGATGGTTCGGAAAGTAGAACGATATGAAGAATGCATTTTACGAACGCGTGTACCCTGATGCAGAAGTCCATATTCATCTGATGTAGGACCGAACATGCAAACCATTACTTCTGCAATATCAGATTTTGCTGCAGCTGTAGCAGCATGCATCAAATTTAAAGCGGCGTCGGAAGAAGGACGATCGGAAGATCGTTGAGAACCAACCAAAATGATTGGAACAGGAGGATTTTGGATCATGAAAGAAAGAATTGCTGCTGTATGGTGCAATGTGTCTGTTCCATGTCCAATGATAATACCATCTATTCCTTTTTCAATTTCTTTACCAATAGCTATTGCCAGAGTTTTATATTGTTCTGGTCCCATATTTTCACTGAAAACTGCAAACAATTTTTCAGTTTCTAAATTACAAATATCAGCAAGTTCCGGAACTGCACCATACAACTCTCCCGGAGAGAAAGCAGGTATCACAGCTCCCGTTCTATAATCAAGTCGGGATGCAATTGTGCCACCTGTCCCAAACAATTTAACCTTTGGTTGACCTTCCGTGAAAGGAAATTCTTTTTCTGGTATTTTATAATGTGCTTCTTTGTAGCCGACCTCTTTCATATCGGTTATCGTTTCTACATCGATACCTACATTGTAGCCGGTTACAAGTTTCAAAACGATATGTTTGTCATCGTCATTTTCGGAGCGGGGAAGAATAATTCCACTAAAATCACCACGAGTGGTTTTAATTTCAGTATCACTCCAAACACGAATCTTGAATTTTTTCAAGATTTCTACTGCATCACCTTTGTAGCCTTTGAAGATGTCTATCATTTGGCACCTCCCTCAGATAAAGACTTTTGAACAAAATTATTCAGTTCCCTTAAAGGGATATTTCCCAGAGCTATCGGTCTTAAATTTCCCATGATCCATTTCTCTGCTGCTTTAGGATTTTTTGATTTATTAATTTTGGAAAACATTGACTGTAAACTGCTCACATTCTTCAGAATTGCTTCTTTCTTATATCCTTCAAATTCTATCGAGTTAAGAACTGATTCAAATTCCATTTGGGAATACAAGTAAATCACCGGTAAGATAGATTTAATAATATCAAAAGAGAGTTTTTTTTCTATAATAAATTTGAACATATCGTAAACTTTTGTATAGGGGAAGGGAACATCCGGGATTAATTGTCCCTCGATATGTTTTAACATATGAGCAAAAGTCGTTGCAATATATTTTGGTTTAATCTTAAAATCAATGTTTATTCGCTCGATCTCAGGTACAAGGTTATTCCTGAGAATATAATGATAACAATCATCTGGAACCTGCCATTTTTTTAATTGTTTCAATCTTTTAAATAAATCAACAGGAAGCTTTTTTCTCAGCTTTTCAATATATTCATCTTCAATTGGAATTGGTGCAGAATCAGTGTCGGGATACATTCTGTCTGCACCGGGAAGAACACGTTCAAAAATTGTAGTTCCATCTTTCAAAGCTTTACGAGTTTCATTTGGGACACCCTCGAAAGCTATTCTGCAACGTTCTTCTATCGTTTCACAAGCAGTTTGCACATCTTCCTGCAAAGCCCAAAAGACTATCTGAGCATCATTTGCCTTGCTTTTAAGCAACTTTGCGCGCTGTTTTAAAAGTGAGTCGCTAAACACAGGATTCATATCTTCCGAATGTATAAAATTTGGTTTTTCAAGACAGGCTATTACTTTGAGTCTTCCTTCAAGTTCATCTGCAAATGTTTTTCCAGGTTGAAGAAAATGTGATAAAATCCCTTTGAAATCCGGAAGATTACAGGTAATTAATTTCCAGCCATTATTCATTGCTTCCTTTATCGGTGTATATCCAATATCAGAAATATCGAAATCTACATCTCTAAATATTGGTTTCCACTTCGTTGCATCTGGTATACGTTTATTCAATTTGTTTTTAATGATTAGAAGTGCTTTTTGACGAAAAGCCTCAATATGAGTAAGTTCCGGTATCCATTTATTATGCGAAACTCCTTTGATCTCAACTCGAGTTCCACCTGTTATGCTCACGTTCACATCTTCTCTTCCGGCACCAATACCAACACGAACTTTTCCGGAACTTCTATTTAGGAAACGAATATACTGTGCAGCTTCCAAAACTTCATCTGGTGTTTTCATATCGGGATAAGTTACAGTTTCTATTAGTGGAATTCCCAATCTATCTGTCTGATAGATTCTTTCATGACCAATATCAGAGACTTCCCTACACGAATCTTCCTCAATACTTAATTGGATTATTCTGATTTTCTTTTTCATAAGAGGAATAACTCCCTCAATACCGATAATTGCAGTTCGTTGAAAACCAGTAGGAATACTTCCATCGAGATATTGTTTACGCGTAACATGCAATTCACCAACTATATTAAGTTTTAATTGAAGTGCAATTTGAACTGCATAATCAACAGCTTCTTGATTAATAGGAAAGGGGGGAGTGTCGTCAACATCATAGGTGCAGGTTGTTTCATTTTTAATTCGGTAAATGATGTTTTTTCTGGTGCGGAATTCCATTAAAGCCGTTCCATCATAAGTTCCCATTTCAGATAGGGTCGGACGCATATGGCGGATAAGTTCTGCATCGTAATCATCGAAATCGCTATATAATCCAGCAGGACATCGGCAAAACAATTTTTCTTTTGTCTCGAGTTGTTGATGAACTTCTAAACCGCTCATAAAACCAAGCTTTTTATAGGTTGTTAATGGAGTTTTTTTTCTGGGAGTGTAACCTATATTTGCTTTAGTTATCTTGAAGTTTTTTTCTGCTTTAAAATCTTTACTCATTCTATTCTTCCCAAATACTTTTTTTAGCAAATTCGAAAAAGGGAAGACGATGTGTCAATAATATTAATGGATATCTAAAAAATAGTTTAGTACACTAAGTAAAGGTTAGCACATTAGAAATGCTACAATAATACCAAGAATAGCACCACCAAACACTTCCAATGGTGTATGACCTAATAATTCTTTCAGGTTTTCTTCGATGATTGTATAACCTTCACGTTTTTTAATGTTGTTAACTATTTTATTTAAAACTGAAGCTTGTTTCCCTGCTGCACGCCGAACTCCGGTTGCATCATACATTACAACAACAGCAAATACAACACTGATAGCAAAGAACGATGATTGGATTCCTTCTTTAATGCCGATTGTTGTTGCTAATGAAACTACTGAAGAGGTATGAGAACTTGGCATACTACCAGTATCCAGGAATTTACGGAAATTCAATCTTCTTTCAGTAAAAAGACTGATGATCACTTTTAATGTTTGTGCTGTGAATAATGCAACAAAGACAACATCAAAAATCTTATTTCCAACAATTATTCCATTTTCCATTAATTACTCCCACTAATGATTGCAAAAATATCCTGCAATTATTTTTGATGTCAAATATAATATTTCCTGCTTTAAACTAGATACTCTGTTAAACAGATCAATTACAATTCTATCAGCTTTGCAATACCCCGATTAATATAATAGCAATAACTGATATAATAAAACCAATTGTGATAATAAGCCCTGCTAAAGACATTTTAAGCACAGTGCCGCAGTATTGGCAACGTTTTGCTTTTGAACTTACCATTTTGCCGCAATTCCTGCATCTGATCTGTTTAACTTTATTACTCAAATATTCCCCTA
This sequence comes from Candidatus Cloacimonadota bacterium, assembly GCA_029932755.1. Classification (GTDB taxonomy): domain Bacteria; phylum Cloacimonadota; class Cloacimonadia; order Cloacimonadales; family TCS61; genus Tenebribacter. The sequence continues at coordinate 18,338 of JAOZPK010000019.1, forward strand.
TTCTTAATTAAATGAAAGAAATTAAATTATCTACATTCCCAACATTGCTTTTTTTAGTTTTGGAAGTTCAGTTTGCTCTCCCAACCAGATAGAATAAACTGCTTTTCTAAATTCTATTCCAGGAATTGTTCCCTTTAATTCATTATTCATATAAACAGAAGTCCCAACTTCCGGAACATAAATAATATCATACACTTCATCTTTTAATGCATCTTTTGTGAAATAGGAATTGAAAGTTTTTATTTCTTCTTGCAAGTTGGAGATGTCGCTTTTACCAAATCCGGTATTCCATGCTTCGATAAGTTTCTCCGGAGCAACTGCTTTATAAATGAAGTGCATTTTAACAGCGATTGGCTTGTCAGCTTCGATGATAGATTTTGCATCACTTTCTTTTTCCATTAAGTATAAAGCACAGGCATAAACCTTGATAATAACTTTCTTACGCAGTCCTGCTCCATTAATAGTTAGCTCATTATCACCTGCTTTCATTTTATCTGGTAGAACTTTTCCACCAATCTTAAGGCTCCAGGCAATTGAAGTGAAGACAAAAGTCATAATAAAAATAATCAAAAATGTTTTTTTCATTTCTTACTCCCCTTTTTATAAATTTTATAAAACACAGCGAATATTTGAATTTTACAAAATAATGGCAAGGAATTTAAAGTAGTTTATATTTTTTAACTATTTATTAGAATTGAATTCAATTATCTTTTTTTGATAATATTTTGCTTTTTCGATTAATTCTTTTTCATCAATATTAATTAACTGTCTGTCTTTCATTACCATCTTCCCATTTATGATAACATCTTTTATCTGCTCTGAAGTTAGTGAATAAACCAGATGAGAATATGGATCATACATTGGCTGCGCTTCTATGTTGTTTATATCAATCAGAATAATATCAGCTTTTTTACCAACTTCAATTGAACCGATCCAATCACTTTTGTTCAAAGCTTTTGCTCCACCAATTGTTGCAATTTGTATTATCTCTTTTGCAGGTAAAATAGTAGGATCATCATTCAAAGCTTTTTGTAATTTTGCTATTAAACTGATTTCCTGCAAAAAACTCAGATTATTATTGGCAGCAACACCATCCGTACCGATGCTTAAGTTTATACCATGTTCCATGTAGCTTTTAAAAGAAGTAATACCGGAAGCTAATTTAAGGTTACTGCTTGTATTTATAGCTATCGAGACATTATTTTCAGCAAGGATCTTTTGCTCATTTTCATCCAACCAAATGGCATGAGCAACAACAACATCTCCTTCAAAAAAGCCTATGGAATCCAGATATTCAACAGGCCGTAAACCAGTTTTCTTGATGCAACCTTCTACTTCTTGTTTAGTTTCGGAAATATGGATATGAAGTAAAATTCCCAACTCAAATGCCAGATTTTTTGCTTTGATAAGATTTTCTTTCCCACAAGTATAAATAGCATGAGGAGCAACTGCGAAATCAAGGAGTTCACTTTTCATATATTTATCATGCATTTTTCTAATATAGGAAAATATCTCATCTGCATTCTTGTAGTTAGCAACTGGTAAATCCAGAACACCTTCGCCTATGATCGCTCGAATACCAATTCTTTCGGCTGACTTAGCAGTTTGATCTCCGAAGAAATACATATCACTAAAAGTGGTTATCCCATTTTTTATCATTTCAGCACATCCATGTAAAGCAGCATCTTCAACAAATTCTGCAGATAGGAACTTTCCTTCCACCGGCCAGATGTGTTTTGATAACCATTCCTGCAAAGGAAGATCATCTGCCAGACCTTTAAAATAGCTCATTGCTACATGGGAGTGGGTATTCACAAATCCGGGTATCACGATCTTATCCGTTGCATCTGTGATTTGTTTTGCATTATATTTGTGTTCTAATTCTTTGCCAATTTCCAGAATTTTGCCATTATAAATTGCAATGCTGTTTATTGTTGGTTTTTTTCCAAATTCTAAAATTAGTCCATTTTTGATTAAAATATCGATTTTCATCTTTTCCTCATCCAATAATGTTTGATCTCACCAAATAATATTTCACCTTGTTGGTAAATCTCGTATCCATGTTTTTCATAAAGTGAAACAGCATTTTTGCGTGCTTTAAGAATAATTTCTCTGGCTCCGTTTTCTGTCAATTCTTCTTCTAAAGCTTTTAAAATCCTTAAGCCGACTCCTTGCCCTTGAAAGCTCTCATCTACTGCCATATAGCGAATCTGTGCTTCTATTGAGGAATTAAAATGCCCACGACCGCAGCCAATTACCTTATCGCCTATAATTGCCATAATATGAATGCTTTCTTCATCCATTTCATCTTGTTCACTTCCTTTTGGTTGAGACCATGGTTTTCGCAATATTCGCCAGCGCAAATTATAATATTTTTCAAATTCCTGTTTTGTTTCAGGTTTTCTTATTTCAATGTTGGATCTCAATTTTAGTTCCTACCTTTATTATCTTGTAAATTTCATTAATATCAGAATTTTTCAATGAAATGCAGCCAAGAGTCCAATTATATTTTTCATCGATCATATTGTCAAAACCTTCAGGAACTCCATGAATTCCAATCTTTCCACCGATTGTTGCACTTTTAGAAATTAAACCATTTGATTTTGCTGAATTATGTTTCTTCCATGAATCTTCTGTTGGATAATCAATCCAAATGAACTTTGACCAGCTTTTATGTGGATAAAGTGCACGAACTTTAAAAAAACCTTCGGGAGTGCAACTGTCACCTTGTCGTAATTTATCATCAGTAGGATTTGAACCGAACACAACAGGATAGCTTTTTATTTTTTCATTATTGTATAGCACTGTTAGCTTGTGTTCAGATTTTTCTATTAATATTGAAATGCTATCTTTATTAATGTTTTCAATTAATTCTGAAATGTGCTTCTCGTAATTTAGAAATTCATTTTGAGAGAAAAGGATTGAAGCAAGCAGTAATAGAATTACGCATAATACTAATTTACTACGCATAAATCCTTTAATATTTCAACATATCCAGGAAACTTTCGATCCTGAGTTTTGTACGTGCATCCAATTCACCCGGTTGATCACCTTCTATTGTAAGAACAGGAATATCTATGTATTTTTTTATGAGAATATTGTCGATTTGACGGTGACAGAATGATTGTGAATAGCTGATCACTGCATCGAGTTTGCGGTTAGTTATCTCGGTTTGAATGTCTTTTAATCTATTAAAGATCGTGTATGGATAAGTGTAATGTAGGTACTGATCAATAATATCTTTTTCCAAATACGGCATACTGAATTGCCGTTGGATTTCATTGAAAACAATATTTACATTATGTTCCAAAAGAAAGTCATAAAGATCTGTAATGATGGGGGGAACACCCAGAAATCCAAATCGGAAATCGGTTTTGATAGGTTCTCTTTCTTCTGCTTCCAAAATGAATTCATCCAGTCTTCTTTCAAAATCATCAGGATTACCGTTAAAATCAGATGAATTCACAAGCCAAAGGTGATTTTCCAATCCGGTAACTTTGTTTTCCTCAAAAGTAAGATTATCAAGTCGGATTAATTTCTTCCTGATATTATCAAGCCACACCTTTACTTCCAAAACTTGAGAATGCTTTACCTTGAAATATTGTTCCAGTTTTTCGATCTCAACTGCAAGTTTCTTCCTATCTTTATTATGAGGAAAAGAAAAAGAAATGACTTCAATGTTTTTATCAACAAGTGTAGACATAAGTGAATGGGTGTTAGAACAGTCTCCCTCTACCACACCAATCACAGCATCCATCCCGGAAGAAAGGGCAACACTATACATTCCTTTTATCCAACTGCAAATATTTCGTGGGTAGCCATCAAACTCTGCTTGTTCTACAAAATCTGCAGCATTTCCAGTCACGAAAATATTATTCATATCTATTGGTATGTGCCCGGCAGCAAATACAACTTCAACAGGGAAAGAGGTAGTAAAACCTATCTTCATAATAACTCCAGATATTCATTCTCAAATTCATTAAGTTGATTCCTTAAGTCCTCAATTTCCTTATTTATTCCCTTTATATTGTCTGTCAAAGATTTTACTTTTTGCTGATTATTATAGATTTCCGGTTTGGAAAATTCTAGTTCCAATGTATCAAGTTTTTCAATTTTGAAATCAAGAATATCTGATATTTTATCAATTTTAGTAGATAATTTCTTTAAAATGATTGGATTTGTTTTACGATTCTCAGTATTTTTCGGTTTGTTATTTTCATTTTTCTTTTTTTTCTCTTTTTGGAAGAAAAGGTCATCTAATTTTTGTGAAGTTTCTTTAATTGTTCCGGAATTAAATATCCATTTCTTCTCTGCAATTTTCTCTATAAAATATCTATCATGTGAAACGAAAACAATTGTTCCATCAAATTCCATTAATGCATCTTCTAGATACGAGATCATATTTATATCAAGATGGTTTGTTGGCTCATCAAGAATCAGAAAATTTGGTTTTTCATGTATCAATTTAGCTAAATACAATCTGGCTTTTTCACCACCACTAAGTACGGAAACTTGCTTTTCAACTTCATCTCCAGTGAATCCATATTTTGCCAAATAAGAAAACACATAACCCTTTGGAGCAAGTGGGACCAGCTGCCAAATCGTTTGCATAACCGTTATCGAATCATCAAGTTCAAGATGCATTTGATCATAATAACCAATGTCTAAGCTTGCACCTTTTTTAAAATTTCCAGATTGAGGTAGAATCTTCCCATTTAAAAGTTTTAAAAATGTAGTTTTTCCACAACCATTCGTTCCTAAAATTGCAATTTTATTCTGATAGAATATTCGCATATTTATGTTGGAAGCTAATGTGTTTCCTGGAAATCCAAAGCTCATGTTTTCGAAAGTATAAACATCATTTCCGCTACGTTTTTCAGTTTCGAAATTTAGCTTGATCTTCTTTTCTTTTTTGGGAAGATTTGTCTTCTCAACTTTCCCTAGTCTTTTTTCAAGTTCTTTTGCTCGGACGAACATTTTCTCGCTATCCCTAGCACGCCCCCAAATGCGGTATTGATCGATTTGTTTTTCCATTCTATCAATTTTTTTCTGTTGTTTACGGAAGGTCTTTTCCTGTAATTCCAATCGCATTTGTAATTGCTCTCTATACTGACTGTAATTACCTGAATATGTATCAATTGTATAATTTCTGATCTCAGCGATCTTAGTTACGGTATTATCTAAAAAATGCCGATCATGAGATATTATAAGATATGGCTTATCCATTGAAGAAAGGTATTTTTCAAGCCAATATATCATCTCAATATCAAGATGATTTGTAGGTTCATCCAAAAGAAGTAGATCAAAAGGTTGAAGAAGGATTGTTGCTAATTGAATTCTGGTTTTCTCACCACCGCTGAAATTTCTTATTTTCATATTCCAAATATTCTGTGGAAAGTTCAAACTTGTAAGAACCAATTTCATTTCTGTATTAAAGTGGTAACCACCAGCTAATTCAAATCTTTGTTGCATATTTGCATACTGATCCAAGTTTTTTTGGGAATCGTCATGAGTTAATTTTTGTTCAGCATCTTTGAGTTGTTCGTTGAGCTTGATATGATCAGGACGTGACTGCAGCACACACTCTTTCAATGTGAGAGAGTCATTCAGCTCTGGTTCTTGTGTCAGGTAGGATATTTTCGCGGTTTTAGATTTATGCACGTTTCCTTTATCTGGTA
>JAOZPK010000020.1 GCA_029932755.1 Candidatus Cloacimonadota bacterium
AATAGCGGTAAATTTTCAAAATGTGAAACCTTGTATTAGCATTGCTGAGAATAAGAAAACCCCTCTTAATCTCCCCTTACGAAGGGGAGCTAACCATCATCAATGTAATTGCTAATTAATTAAATAAGGTTATTCTATTACTTTATAACCTGCTTCTGTTATTGCTGCTTTTATTTTGTTAGAATCATAATCTCCATCCACTACAGCGTTTTTCTTTGCCAAATTTATTCTTACCTTCTGCACACCTTCAATTTTAATAAGCGAATCTTTCACATTTGCTACACAATGATTGCAGGTCATTCCTTCAATAAGAAAAGTTTTATTTGGTATTTCATCTCCTAACTCAGGTTTTTTAAATTTGTTCCTTATCTTCCTGAAAATAGATAAGAACAACAAAATAGAAAACACACCGATAAGTATTTTAGAGAATAATGAGATGTCTTCATGGTGATGCGTCATTAACATTTCCGGCTTTCCAACAATATCAAAAATATAGTTCAGAAGCAATCCACCCAGAATTGCAAATACAGAAATAACCGTAAGATAAATTGCGATCAATTTCTTTCCCAATGCTCTACTTATTAGGGTTATTGTAGCTGCATTAGTGGCAGGTCCAACCACCAAAAATACAAATGCTGCACCCGGTGAGATACCTTTTAAAATAAGTGAAACAGCTATTGGGATTGATGCTGTTGCGCACACATAGAGCGGAATACCCACAGCTATCATTAGCAGCATTCCACCAAAACCTCCACCACCAAAATCAGCAAAGAAATTATCAGGGATAAGGAATGAAATAAATCCGGCGATAATTATACCTACTATCAATTGAATTGTAATATCATCCAGAAACTCTACAAAAGCATAATTTAATCCTGATGTTACCCGCTCTAAAACTGTGTGAGAATGCGGTTCTTCCACATCACAAGTATCACATTCAAATTTTTCTTCTATATTCAGAGTTTCCGGTTCATCTTTCTTCTCTACAAAATTAGTCACAATTCCACCTACGATTCCGGTAACAAAAGCAGCGAGCGGGCGGAATATTGCAAAGATCGGACCCATCATCCCATAAGTTGCAATTATGCTGTCTATACCTGTTTGTGGAGTCGAGATCAGGAAAGATAGAGTTGCTCCTTTCGATGCCTTTTTCTTCCTCAGGAATAGTGCTGTAGGAATAACACCACAAGAACAGAGTGGAAGTGGAACTCCTAAAATCGCAGCTTTTATAACTGAGAATAAATTGTTCTTACCCAGATGTTTTGCTACAAAATCTTTTTTGAACACAACATGCAATAAACCGGCAAAGAGCAATCCCAAAAAAAGATACGGTGCAATGCTGATGTATGTACTGAAAATTTCATTTAATAATTTCATTTTTTTGTCACCTTATCAGCTTTCTTATTGTTGTCATCAATTCATCTAAAACTTCCAAACGACCATCTTGTATCTGCTCTACAACACAGCTTTTTATATGAGCATCCAACAGCTTTTCCCCTGCAGAAATAAGTGCACTCTGAACTGCAGCCATTTGATTCAGAATGTCATCACAATATACATCTTCCTGTATCATTCGATTGATACCGCGAATTTGTCCTTCTATGCGATTTAACCTATTTTTCATTAAACCCTTAAACTCCTCTGAATGATGAGAAGTATTAATATGACAATGAGCTTTATTTTCCATAATTCAACCTCCGACATAATACCCTATGGGGGTATATGAAAAAGTTAAGGTTTTTGTGTCAATAAGCAAATTTAAATTCAGTCTGTTTGTATTTCAGGGTTATCTTATGATTTCAACTTTTCTAATATCTCATTAAAATTTTCTGCATAGAAATCTGATGCTTGTTTTATCTTATCTATTTCATGGGCAGCATGTTCATCGTAGATGGCAAATACATCCATCCCTGCCTGTTTGGCAGCTTGCACACCAATAAGTACATCTTCAATAACCAGGCATTCCTCAGGAGCTACATTCAATACTTCTGCAACTTTCAGAAAAATATCCGGGAATGGTTTACCTTTGATATCTTCGCAGCCCGTTACGATCGAATCAAATTTTTCCAGGACATTATTTGCCTTGAGCACCGTTTCTGCCAGATGTTTAGAATTACTTGTTCCCACACCCATTTTTATATTATTATCTTCAAGAAATTTCAGAAATTCATGTGCACCTGTTTTAAGTTTTACATCGGTTTTATAATGTTCTTCCACCATACCTGTCCACTCTGCTCCGATCTCTTCAATAGAATCAGGTAGATCAAATTTATCTTTAAAATACTGGCAGATCTCTTTAAAACTGTTGCCTGTTTCCACATCCTTGAAAAGATTAGTAGGAACTGGGATATTACGTATTTCCAAATATTCCTTATCTATCTGTATCCAAATACCCATTGAATCAATAAGCGTTCCATCTAAATCAAAAATAACTGCTTTATATTTCATATTTAATAACCACTTTCTTTAGTCTTTCTCAATGTAAGAGCTTTGAGTTATATTCCCTGCAACTTTTCCCTTACTTTCGCACTTACCATATCCATTATCCAAACAATTGCAGCAATCAGCCAGATGATCATTCCAACATTATGCCAGCGTAGAAGCTGCTGCTGCTGAAGAAGAAGAAGTCCTATACCGCCGCCACCAACAAATCCAACGATAGTAGCCATACGTACGTTTATATCCCACCTGTAAATAGTGAAGGCAAGAAACGGTGAGATGATCTGTGGAACGACTCCAAAAATCCAAATCTGAAGCCTATTTGCTCCGGTTGCTTTTATTGCTTCTACAGGACCGGGATCTATACTTTCTATCTGTTCGGAATAAAGCTTGGTTAGTGCTGCAATAGAATGTATCATTAGTGCCAACATACCGGCAAAGGGACCGATCCCCACCCATACACTGAAGATTATAGCCCATACAATAGCTTCTATTGAGCGAAAAACCGTTGCAAAAGAACGAATAATAATATAAATTGTATTTCCTGTTAAAGTCTTTGGCATCAGGTTACGTGCGGCAAAAAAGCTGAGGAAAAATGCAAATGGTATGGCAAATATTGTAGCAAGCAAAGCAAGATAGATCGTTTCTGCTAAAGCAGTTAAGCTCACTAATAAAAGATCGAGATTTGGGTCAAAAATACCAGACATAATTCCACCGGCATTTTTAAATTTCATGAAAAATTTGTAAGGGCTAACTTCCACCAATATCCAACCCATTATAAATGTAATAAGTAGTATTAATACAATTGACCATCCCCAGAAAGTTCTATACCATTTATGATCTGTTCTTTTTGTAGGGAGGAACACTTTTCTGCCAATAGAAATACCACTAATCATAACAATTAGGCTTACAACAATACCATAGATCACGATATGTAAATTTGGTATTGTTAATTCGAACCAGCGATTTAGCAAAAAGGAAATACATCCGGCAAGATAAATCCATAAAAGCAGATCAGTAAAAATTGCCTGAAGGATTAGTTTAAGTTTATTTTCTTTTTTCATCTGATCTCAACCTCCTCCGCATCTTCGCCGTAAATCTCTTTGAATCTCTTTTTATCGATTTCCTTCGGAGTTCCATCAAAAACAATTTGACCATCTTTAAGACCAACTACTCTAGTGCCATATTTCCTTGCCAAACTGAGAAAATGAAGTGAACAGATAATTGTGATCTTATCTTTTTTATTTAATTCTCCCAGGTATTGCATCACTGAATCCGCTGTAGCTGGATCAAGACTGGCAATTGGTTCATCTGCGAGTATAACTTTTGGATTCTGCATCAATGCACGGGCAATTGCAACACGCTGTTGCTCTCCACCACTTAGATTCTTTATCTTGTTTTCAGCAAAATCTTTCATCCCTACACGCTGAAGGTTTCCCAAGGCAATTTTCACATCTTTCTTATTTTTGGAAAATACAAGTGATTGCAACAGAGATGAATATCCTAATTTACCTGTTAGAACATTTGTGAGCGAACTCAAGTTTTTTATCAGGTTGAATTGCTGGAATATCATACCGATCTTTCGACGAATTAAACGAAGTTTTTGCCCTTCTGCTGTAATAACATCTTCTCCATCGAAAACAATTTCACCGGATGTAGGCTCAATGAGCCGATTCAAGCAGCGGAGAAGAGTAGTTTTACCGGAACCGGAAAGTCCTAGAAGAATGCAAAATTCACCTTCTTTAATATTTAAATTAATATCTTTTAGAGCATGTGTTCCGCCAGCATAAATTTTGTTCAGGTTTTCAATTTCAATGATATTTTTCATTTATCCTACAATTACCATGAACTTTTCATCCTAAAAAATCCATTCGTTTTTATAATTCTAATTTACTCAATTAAAAATCATCTTCCCCTATGATTTTCATTGCTTCGCGTACGCTGTCATAATCCTCATTGGATGCTCGAATGAAATTATCTATTTCCAATAGATCTTTCAAAGTTTCTCGATCTTTATCATCGTTTGCAAATTCTAATAGTGCTTCAACAATTTTTTCTTTCATTTCCGGTGGAAAATCTTTACGAAAAGTAACTGTAGCATTAGGGATCCACTCTGTAAAACCAATAATTTTTATCTTTTCCATAACATCCGGATGGGTCTCTATGACCGTGCTTCGTGCATCATGAGCATCTTCTTCGTTAACAGGCGTCCAGAAAGCGCAGCCCACATCAGCTTTACCACTATAAACAGCTAGAACCGCTTGTGGATGACCACCGGCAAAAAAATATTTTTCCGGCTGAATACCTTTCTCGATCAGTAAAGCCGAAGGATAGATATATCCTGAAGTGGAAGCAGCATCCGTGTAGGCAATTATCTTTCCACCAATATCTTCTAGGGTATTTATGTTGCTATCCGATCGAGTAATAAATTGTCCTCTGTATTTATCAAACCCCTTCCGTACGACTGTAAGAGCCACTTCTGCATCAAATTTTTGATTTGCTAGAATGTATGCATAAGTAGCCAGCCAGGCAATATCTGTTTCTTCCGTTCCCATGGCTTCGATCACAGAAGCATAACTTGTAGGAACAGCAACATGGAAATGATATCCCGTTTTTTCCCTGATTATATCAGCAACTTCTTTTCCGCTAGTAATTATCTTATCCGCTTCAATAGAGGGGACAAAATACATTTTTATCGGATTCTTTTTGGTTCCCAGTTCTGCCTGTTGTCCACAGCCAAATATGATCAAGATCGAGATAAATAAAATAATTTTATTAAAATTCATTGAATTCAAAAAACGCCTCCCTTACGAGAGGCGTTCATTATTATAACCAATTAGAATATTTTTTCTAATGTGATAGGTTTATCTTTTAGCATCATTGCTTTTTCAAATGTTTCTAATGACATTTTTACATCATCATTATCATCATGAGGTGTATAAGCCTTTACATGATCAGAACGAAGTCCACCCAGATACCAGCGTGAATCTTCCATATAAATAAGATCTTCCACATTAGCTTTCATACGCGCCATCACAGCATTTGAAAGAGATATTTTCCCAGCAGGAATTGATTCATCAATAAATACAGGAAGTCTTCTGATCTTTTCACCTTTCACATGATTCGGTTTTCCACCTTTATATTGTTCCATTGCATAATCGAGTGTATCGATGGTAAGTCCGTTAATTTTCTCATTATGATCCGGAGCTTCTTTAGTAAGCAGCGTTATAGTAACTCCTACTATTGCGGTAAGTACCATTCCAAAAAGAGCTCTTGTATAAATAAAAATTCCATTTTGCGGTGCAGAAACAAATTCAGCAAGAGGATTGATCATATCAGGAACAAACACAGTTAGAATTGTAAATCCAGATCCAACAAGCATGGAAATATTTGCAGCTTTTGCAGAGAATTTTCTCCAGAAAGCTCCTAGAAAGATAGTCGTTACGATAGATGGAATTATTATCATGATTCCTTTATAATGAATTGACATCAAACTGCCTTTCATATTTGAAAACATATAAACAAGAACTAAACCAAGCAAAGCCGTCCCACCAGAAACCCATCTAGCAGCTTTCAAATAATGTTTGTCACTTGCTTTAGGTTTAAATAATGGTTTGTAAATATCGTAAATACCAATAGCAGAACAGGCATTGATCAATGTATCAACGGTAGACATTAAAGCAGCTGTAAGGGCAGCAATAACAAAACCAAAAACTATTGTATTGTGCCGTAAGGTTTCCCAGGCAACAACAATAAATGTATGGAAATGATTTGCAATATGTATTGGATCAAGACCTTCCAAAGCTCCACCCATTGCAGTTTGCTTAGCAATAAGTGACTTGGCGATCCAACCTACAGCGCCAACAATGATAGCTGAGAATGGTAGTGTGAAAAGTACATTAAAAATCGCTGCTTTTCTTCCATCGTTCACACTCTTTAATGCTAAATACCTCATTATAAAACCTTGATTCATAAATGTGAATGCAATACTTCCAGCCAGTGCCTCTCCCCAGAAAAGACCAGCAGTATTAAATTTTGGATCGTTCAAAAGATCCACAAATGGCAGTCTATGGGTTACCGGCAGCCAAGACCAGAATTCTCCAAAACCTCCCAAGGCAACTATTCCAGCAACAATAGCAATTCCACCGGCAAGATATAACATGATACCCTGAAAAAGGTCAGTGAAGATAACAGCCGTCTGCCCTCCAAATGTAACATAACCACCCAGCAATACTGTTGCAATAGGTACGGTAATTATTAATGGGACACCAAGTAATCCCTCCATTGCAATACCAATTGTAAACAGATTATAACCAATGTAGAATAACATATATGCCATAATTATTACAAGAGAAATGTAACGTGAAGTTCTATTAAATCGGCGTTCGAAATATTCGGGAATAGATTTAATTTTTGAGAAATAGATAATTGGTAGCCAGCCGAACATGAAGAATGGTATTATAAACCAGTCATTCGTGTAGGTCATCGAGCTGCTCATACCTGTTTCAAATCCCTGTTGAGAATACTTAAGATAACTATAAGAACCAATTCCGGTAGCTATCATACTAGCTGCACCCAACCACCAGGCAAACCTTTGCCCACTATAAAAATAATCATTTATATTCTTACTAAATCTAGAGAAATATCCACCAAAAGCTGCTATCATTAAGGAATATAATATAACAACTGTACCAATTGTCCAATATGCGCTTGGATCTAAATTAAGCTGACTCAGATGTTCCATTTAGATCCCTCCTTTCACAGGCATGTATAATGCTAATAATATCCAAACTGCATGAGTAATTGCAAAGAGGAAGAATCCTACAATTATCCATTTGAACCAGAAAGTATCATTCCCTCGTCCAAGTTTGCAGGAACCTGTTTTAAGGATCAGGAAGATGCCGATGCCAAATGTAAGTGCACCAAATCCATATTGATAAAGATAACACGTCCATGGATCACTTGGTCCCCATGCAGAGATAAGTATCCGTGGAAAAACATAAATAAATGCAAGAACAACTATCATGAATAAAATTAGAGGAAGGCTGCTCTTCTTTTTGGCTGTGCTCATATTTTTCTCCTTACAATGAGATATGATTCTTTATTGGGAAAGTATTAAATCTCCCTCTAAATCACGATCTCACTTCTTTTTTTTTATAACTATATTAATAATGATCTCAACTCTCTTAAATTACTAATTTCGAAAGTGGGAACAATCCCACTTTCATTAGTACATTTATTTGGATTGAACCAACATGTGTCAATTCCAAAATCATTTCCACCTTTAATATCTGAAGTTAAATTGTCTCCAATTATTATCGTAGAATCTTTGTGGGGAAGCTTCTCAAAGATATGCTCGAAAAATTCAGGATCAGGTTTTGGATGTCCTATCTCTTCAGAAATAAATATATGCTCGAAAAATTTTGCCAGATCTGAATCTGCAAAACGGGGATTTTGTACATCTGCAAGTCCATTTGTGGCAAGTGCAAGCTCACACTTCCCAAATAGGAAACTGACTATTTCTTTAGCTCCCGGTAGGAGGTGAGTTCCTTTAGAGAGATTTTTGAGATAGATCGGACTGATCACTTTGGGATCAAGATCTAAATTTTCTTTAGCAAAGAATCTTTGAAAACGCTCTATTCTTAATTTTTTAGAAGTTATTTTCTTTTGCTCAAAATCCCGCCAGATTGCCATGTTAATAATTTCATATTCTTTATGTAGTCGCTCTAGATTTTCATTTATTCCAAATTGTTTAAATGTCTTCTCAAATGCTTGTTTTTCTGCTGTATCAAAATCAAAGAGTGTTCCATCAGCATCGAGCAAAACTAATTTATACTTCATTAAATCTTATTTATCTCAAAAGCATCATTTTGCTTTTAGCTATTGTTTTTCCATCAATTACTAATTGATAAAAATAGATACCACTTGAAACTGATTTACCGGTTTGATTCAAACCATCCCATGTAATTGACCCTTCGTCTCCGCTCAGGATGACGGAAAAAGTTTTTATTTTCTGTCCTTTTAAATTATAGATTTTTATTTCAGTGTTTTCGGTGTTCTCGGTGTTTAATCCAAAAGAAATCGTTGTAGTTGGATTAAATGGATTGGGATAATTTGAAAGGCTACATTCGGCATATGGAATTACATCATTTTCCAAACCTACAACATAAATATGAACATTGACAGTATCCGTGGGAAGTGATTCTCCAGAGTCGTAAACTGCGGAAATAAAATAACTGTAATACCCGTTGATCAAATTCATATCAAAAAACTCTTCAGATAAAACACTCTGTAAGATAATTCCATTTCGATATACATTATACGCTAACAGTTCTTCGTCTGGAAGCTCAGGTTCTTCCCAGGTTAGATGAACATTATTCCCATCATATACGGAAGCCTGAGGATTTTGCGGTGGTGGAGGAGTATTCGGATCTGGCTCAAGTTCACATAATACATAAGTTGTATCATCTTCAGTAACAATTATATTTATCTGCAAAAACGGAATATATCCGAGTGCGTTTATCGTGATCTCTTGATTCCCGGTTGGAATATCATTTAATATAAAATATCCTTCTCCATCAGACATCGTATTCCCATATTGATTCATTATCGGAGCAAAAGCAATTGGTTCACCATTATCTTCATTGATAACATTTCCTTCTATAGCACCATAGATAACCGGATTGCCGGTGATATTGAGATCATCAATATTCCAACCACTGTATTGCCAGGAACCGTCTGTAGTTCCAATTGAAAATCGTATACGAACTTCACTATTAAGATCAGCTATTTCAGAAATATCATAGTTGGAAATACTCCATGAATCGTTTGTAACCACACTAGAATTTGTCCATATATCAATCCAGGTTGTTCCATCATCATTACTCACACTTATATAAGCATGGTCATAAGCCGGCTGTTCTACATTTAACCACTTCGTAAAGTTTAATCCTACTCCAACAAACTCACTACAATCAATAGCAGGTGATATAGCAAAATATTCATGAGCACCCAGATCACTTTCATAATCGCCCAAACTTGCACCTAGTCCTGTAAGATCAACTCCAAGGACATTGCTCCCTGCGTAAGCTGAGGTTGGATCAGGATTCCCATGAAGATCTCCACCTAACCCTTGTGGAGAATCTATTTCAAATTCACCGTTCAAAACCCAACCTGTTAATTCTTCAAAACCATCTTCCCAGATATCCTCAGCAAACATAAAAGTTATATGAATTACAAATAAAATAATAAATAATCTCTTCATTGTATCTCCAGCTTATTTCAACAACAGCATTTTATTGATTAGTAATTTGGAATCATTAACTTCTAATTTATAGAAGTAAACACCTGATGCTACACGTTTATTATTCTTGTTTGTTCCATTCCAAACTATAGTGTGTTCCCCACTTGCTTGAGTCTCATTTACCAATGTTTTAACTTTTTGACCCTTGATGTTATAAATGCTTAATTCAACTTTACCTTCTTCTGGGATACTATAATTTATATTCGTTTCAGGATTAAATGGGTTTGGATAATTCTGTAATCTGAATGTGTTTTGTATAACTGCATCATCTGCATCACTATAATCCTGATTGGTTATTATAATTGTGATCTCTATAAGTGTATCAGCCGGAGTGTATTCCACAACACCATTTTGTGAGATTTCCAGATATCCTTCTGGCATTTCCAAGAATATTCTGGAATTTTCGGGAAGCTCAAAAGTGCTTGCATCAATGAATAATGGTTGCAGATCAGCAAGTTGTAATTCTGCATCCCATGAATATAAATAATCCTGTGTTTCATCTTGTGGTGATGTAACAGATTGATGCAGTTTCTGAGTTACTTCACCAATTTCCATTGGAATACTAAATGTGATGACATCCTCGAATGGTTTATGGAGAGGTTTGAGGAGATCATAATTCGCATTATAAAGTGAGTCTGCAACATTGGAAGTTCCAACAATAACAGATGATATATCATTGTTTTCCTGCTCAACAATAATTCTTGCTTTCCAATTAGTCTCATACTCAGGTGAAAATTCATTGGAATAATATGGGATGAATTTCACTGTAATATTATCTTCATAACAATATAAATAATAGGCATTAGTCGAAACCAACTCATAAACCGGATCAAAGCTATTATTAAAATCAAAAACAGCAGGTTCGATCAACCTGTTCTGCACAGCCTGATAATATTCATAATCAACATTATTTACAGAAAATACTAACTGATCAATATCATAATGTGCTCTATGCGGATTCGGAATAATATTCCATCCAGAACTCATTTGCATACTGTATGCTGTTTTCTGCATTGTTACATTATTCAAAGCAAAATAGTTATCTTGCGGAGCATAATTCCAGTAAGGGTTTAAGAATTCCGGTTCATCTACCAGATTGAATTCATTATTCATAAATTCATAAAACTCCACATTCTCACCGAATATCTCCTCGGTGGAATATTGATTCGTATTGAAATTCTTTGTCATCAGATTCCAACCTTGATATGTTTCTACAATATTTTGTGGAGAGATGATCCCAAAACTATATGGTGAATAATGATGCAATGTATCACCTTCATCCATAACTAGATCTATCCTGCAATTTAAATCCTCAAATAATAGCTGTGGAACAACCCATTCAACACTAGAGATAGTTGGATACAATTCAGTTTCAATTGGAATTGTTATCTCATCATTTTCTGCATAAATATTTATATGATCAATAGTTGTACTCAAATTCACTGACCAGCTAATTTCAAGAACTTCATTTGGATAAAACAATTGATTGGGAACATCATCGAATTCAAGAGAAGGAGTTAAATTCCCATAATACAAAGTAAAAGTGTAATAATTTGAATTCGTTGGAGTAAATATATAGGTGCCTGTGGAAAGATCAATATATTGTCCACTTGCATAAAGATAGAATCTTTCAGCATTTCTATCTAGATTTATAATGCCTATCTCAACCGGTAAATTCAATTGATTTGTACGTACTCGATAAACCCAGCTTTTAAGCTGTTCTTCGGTATTGTAAGTTCCGTAGATCTCTTGCTCATAATCATTGGGAACGTTGTTCCAATATTGTTCATAGAACTGACAGAAAAAATAGTCTCCAACTAAAGAATCATTAGCTGCAATTTCAAAATTGGAATCATAGCCGTTGGAAGCAAATTCATTATATCCAAAGTAACATGTATCACTAAATGTTCCGGATAATTGTGTTGCGCAAATTTCATATATTTTTTGTGAAACCGCAGAAGGTTTATCACCAAATGAATATTCTATATTATTATCCTCAAAACCCAATTTATACGTATATATTTGTCCATTTTCAACATCTGTGTCAATATATGAATAAGGAACATCATCTCCAACTATTCCCACAAGTTCAGTATTAACTTCCCAAGTATCTATTAATTCAAAATCGCTCTCTGAAGTCTTCTTGTAAATATTAAACCCTGAATATACACTGGTAGCAGAAGCCTCCCATTCCAAATTGATGTATTCATCTCTTCCATAACAGATAAAATCATCAATTACAGCTGGACCAGTTGACCCAAATACTTCGTTGGATAAAGCTGATTCGTTACTGTTTTTATCTAGAATTCTAACTGCAAAATAGTAACCATCTCCGGGAGACAGACCACCTAAGGTATAACTGCTCTGAGCCAGACATGCCAGTCTTCCATAATTATTTTTATCTCTTATGGAATACCCGCCATTTGATATGGGTTCGGTAGAATAGAGAATTTGGTAAGTATCCATATCAAAGCAATCACCTGGTTCCCAATGAATTGTTATATAGTTTGCGCATTCTGTTACAATCTGAAGCTCAGTTGGGGCTACCGGAATCTCATTATCATCCATTTGATAAACTACCGGAAGGACCTCTGCCAGCGCATCTATCCAGGGTGAATAATATACTATCGTATAATCAAATCTGTGTTCCATATCCCAGATTTGAGTTACAGGATCCCAACCGTGAAACCAATAATAATTATTTGATGTTTGTGAATAAACATTGGGAAGCTCATCCATTTCCAGATGCAGGAATCTTTCAATATTATCATAGTTACTTATTCCGGAATTTGTATAAACGATCTGCCTATTAGTGCTGTATCCCCATAGATCAATATTAGTGTTTACAGCAAAAGTTGTATCATTATTTGAAAAATTAAAATCATATTCGCTGCAATGGAAGCCATAAAATTCATTCATATAAACAGGATCATGTAATCCAACGGTATTAGCTGGAAGAACTACCGGATCAAGTACATTAACAATATCATTCCCCATTGAAGAGTGATCTCTAATTGGAAGATCGGGTGAACCAATATGATAACTAGCAGAGATCTGCACATTTGGGTATCCCCAATGTCTGTTCCCCCAATCATAACTATGGATCTGCAAACTGAACTCATATCTATCAAATTCATCCCGGATAAGATCACAAAATTTTTGATAGCTAACATTGAAAACATGATCCTCTTTTCTGGAAGGATCACAAAGTGATTTTCCATTATCATAATTACCAACATTCGTCCAAACAACTTCTCTTCCGCAACCGGAGATAAGCAGAAATTTTGCATTAATATCAATAAATGCTTTATGAGATATAGGAACAGTTATATAATCATCATTGGGATGCGGTGCAGTAATAATATGCGGATATTCTCCTTCGGGGTAATAAATATACAATCCCCAACCATAATCGAATGCACCATGTTCATCATCACCAGGATCTTCAGTTTGGTTATCATCATAATGTGAATCATTGGGAATTTCACGCAGTATATAAAAAGTTCTGTCAGTATCGGTATCATTAAAAACAACAACTTCATAAGGATATAAAGTTGTATCGATCATGCTTTGTGCTTCATCCAGGTTACCCAGTAGGAATTCATCAATAATCAATCCCCAACCTAAAAGATCATTTTCTGTTGGAATTACATAATTTCCAAATCCATCGGATTGCACATCCCAGGGTGCATAAAGATTATAGCCTGGATCAGCAATTCCTTCAGCAACATGACTCATCCAATTATCATATTCGCAGTTTGAAGCTTCTCCATATATGAAGTTTTGTAGTGATTCAGTTTCTTCTATCACTGAAAAAAGAGTCGTAATGAAAATTAAAAAAATTATGACAAGATCGATCTTTCTCATATAATTATTTTATCTCCTGATCATTTAGAAATGAATTTTAAGATTCAAATAAATTTGTCTAATTATTTCTCTGAATATTCTTTTTTAATTTTCTTTTAAATTCTATTTGACTAAATGTATTTTCAAATTGCTATTCTACCAATAATAAAGTTAGAGGGATAAATGTATTATTTTAGAGAAGATCTGAAAAGTAAGAAACCGGTGAATATCAATGTTCCAGACAAGAGAATTAAAATGGGGTTAAATGAAAGCTCATTAGATCCATTTGAAGTTGTTAAAGAAGAATTCCTGGAGAAAATGAAAAATGTTCATTTAAATCGCTACTTCAATGACATTACAAAAACATTAAGAAAACAACTTGCAAATTATGCAGAAGTTGCACCTGAATGTTTAGCTTTTGGTAATGGTGCAGATGAGATGCTCTATTATCTTTTCAATTCTGTTAGGAACGATAATAATTCATTTGCTGTCTCGCTTGCTCCTTCTTACTTCGATTATAAAAGCTATTCGGGAGCAGTTGGATTGGGAATAAAATTTCTTTCTCTAAACACTGATTTTGATTTTTCTGTTGAGAAATATCTAAAACTTTGTGATAATGAAAACTGCAAGCTTGCAGTTTTGTGCAATCCTAATAATCCTACCGGAAATCTGCTGAATGAAAATAAGATAATAGAAATTTTAAAAAGAAGTAATCAACTTGTCCTAATAGATGAAACATATTTTGAGTTTTCAGGAAAAACATTTGCAGATAAAATTTATGAATATCCAAATCTGGTTATTGTTCGTTCATTCTCCAAATCTTTTTCTGCAGCCGGACTCAGGTTTGGTTATATAATTTCTCATCCTGACAACATTAAAGAACTGGAAAAAGTTATGACATTATTCCACTTGAACTTAATGACTCAGACAATGATATCAACTATGCTGGAGAAAAAAGAAGTGTTTCTAGAACACAATAAGAAAATCATCCAGAATAAAGAAGATGTTTACCAAAAGCTATCAGCAATTAATGGAATATCTGTTCATCCATCAGCAACAAATTTTCTCACCTTCTCTGCCGGAGATAGAACAGAAGATCTATTCAATTTCTTAAACCAAAATGATATTGCTATCCGTCCTGTCTGGCATCATCCAGTTTTAGTAAAACACGTTAGAGTTACGATAAGTAATGCAGGACATAACGCTGCCTTCTTAAAGAATATGAAGAAATTTATGGAGGAAAATTAACTCATGTTAGGAAATATAATTATTTCAACAATTTTTATACCAATTAATGCAGGTTTATTGTGGACAGTCAATGAATTAACTACTGAGCACCAAAGTTATAAAAAAGCTCTAATTGCTGCATCATGTATTTTTCTAATTTCTTTATTAATAGAAATTCCTACAAGTGGATACGGATTTCATGGTTCCTGGATTATGCGTTTCTTAACAGGTTGGCACTTTAGAATCGTACTATCTGGATTTGTTATATGGTTTGTTTATAGATATGATTGGAAGTCTTTACTCTTGATGTTGTTTATCTGGAACATTCTTCAAATTCCGTTCAATATACTTCAGAATAAAATATTAACTTTACCTTGGGATTCAATGATGCAGGCTTTTTAGTTCTCAATATATTTTCTATTGTCACTCTGAGAAAATCTTATAGAGGCATTCGACGAAGAGTCTTAGCATAGCCTGTGCAGATTGTAATCTTACACGCACTCCAGATTCTTCGAGGGAAAAGCAAGCTGAATTTCTCAGAATGACGGAGTGTTTTTTACTAAAATGCTTTAGCAATTCTGCATGCTAAAGCCACATTATTTTCTACAAGTCTTATATTTGTTTCTAACGAAGACCCTTTTGTTATTTTCACGATCTCAGCCAGCAGAAAAGGTGTTAATCCTCTTCCTGTAACACTATTTCTTTTTGCTCTATCCAAAGCAATTTTAATGTGTTCATCCATCTCAGAAAATGGTATTTCATATTTTTTGGGAATTGGATTTGCAACTAATATCCCGCTTTTGAAACCAAGTCGCATATTTGTTTTATAAATATCGGTTATCTCTTTTTCAGAATCGATCCTATCAATGCGGATATTACTCTCTGCAGAATAAAAAGCAGGGAAAAAATCAGTTTGAAATCCATAAACAGGAACACCAAAAGTTTCCAGGATTTCCAGTGTTTTAGGAAGATCCAGAATTGCTTTAGCTCCGGCAGAGACAACAATAACCGGGGTCTGAGCAAATTCTTTTAGATCTGCAGAAATATCAAATGAATCTTCTGCGCCTCGGTGAACACCACCAACTCCACCAGTTGCAAAAACTTTTATACCAACCAGATGTGCAGCTATCATTGTGGCAGCAACTGTTGTAGCACCTATTTTCTTGGAAGCTAATATTCTGCTAAAATCCCTGCGTGATACTTTAGCTACATCTTTGCTGATTGCCAGCATTTCCAGTTCATTATCATTAAGACCAATCTTTATTTTGCCATTCATCAAACAGATAGTAGCCGGAACAACACCGGCATCTTCTGCAATCTTCTCCAAATCCTTAGCAACTCGGATATTCTGGGGATACGGCATTCCATGTGAAATTATTGTAGATTCCAATGCAATAACAGGTTTATTATTTTTTAATGCTTGTTTTACTTTCTTGTTTATTTCTACAAATTTATTCATTATTTTTCTAAAACTCTTATTTTCATTTTTTTAACGCCATATGGTATCAATCCTATTTCTTGTGCAGCTGCTTGAGATAAATCTAAATCTCTTCCTTTAACAAAAGGGCCTCTATCATTCACCCGCACAATTACAGATTTTCCGTTATCTTCATTTGTAACTTCTAATTTTGTATTAAAGGGTAGAGTTTTATGAGCACAGGTTAACTTATTCATATCAAAGATCTCACCATTAGCGGTTTGACGTCCATGGAATTTCTTACCATAATATGAACATACAAAGTAGAACTCATCACCTTTTTTTACTTTTGTTTCATAAGCTCCTGATTTCCCGTATCTTTGGTTAAAATGTTTCTTGGAAGCTCCTTTTGTTTTGAATTGTGCATTTGAACTGCATCCAATAAATAATGATATTAATAATGATAACCAGATGATTTTGCTCAAAATTCCCTCCAACTAACCTTCCATGCATCAAATAATGCAATAATAAAGAATTTGTCTATCAATTTTTCCTATTGACAGAAAATGCTCTCCCTCAAGTTTTATTTAAATAAAAAGGATATTTTATGAAGGGAACACTTATAGATTATTTTATTTCGCTGATCAAGATCGATAGTGAATCTAAAAATGAAAAAACAGTAGCTATGAAGATTGCGGAAGATCTACGTGAACTTGGGGCAGAAGTTACTTTTGATAATGCTCATGAAAAAACCGGTGGGAATATTGGAAACCTTTACGGTTACTTCAATGGAAATATTGATAAAAAACCAATTCTTTTCTGTGCACACATGGATACAGTAGTTCCGGGAAATGGTATCAAACCACAGATCAAAGACGATAGGATAACAACTGACGGCACAACAATTCTCGGTGCTGATGATAAATCGGGAATTGCTGAAGTGATTTGGGCAATAAAGGAGATCAAGGAAGCTGAAGAAGATCATGCTTCCATCGAGATTTTGTTTACTATTTCGGAAGAGATCGGACTTCTGGGTGCAAAACTAGTTGATTTATCAAATATAAAATCTGAGTTTGGATATGCTCTCGATTCACATAAAATTGGACATGTTGTTACCGGAGCTCCCTCTCAAAATAGCATGAAATTCACAATTCACGGAAAAGAATCCCATGCTGGCGCAGCTCCCGAATTTGGTGTGAGTGCAATTCAAGTTGCATCGGAAGCAATTTCTAAAATGAAGCTGGGTAGAATTGATGAAGAAACTACCTGCAATATTGGAATAATAGAAGGTGGAACTGCAACTAATATTATTCCTAAAGAAATTATTATAAAAGCTGAAGCAAGAAGCCATAATTCTGATAAATTACAAAAAATTACAGATAATATTAAGCAAATATTAATTGATACTGCAGCAAAATATAAACTTGGTGATTTCCAAGCTTCTGTTGAATCAATTATCCAAAAGGAATATCCGGCATTTGTACTTGAAAATAATGATCCGTGTATACTACTTGCTAAAAAAGCTACTGAGAACATTGGTCTGCCTTTTAAAAGTGAAGTCAGTGGTGGTGGTAGTGATGCTAATATCTTTAACTATAGGGGCATGAAAATGGCGGTTATTGGAAGCGGCATGGAAGATGTTCATACTGTTAATGAATATATTAAGCTCGTTGATTTGGAAAATGGTACTAAGTGGGTTAAAGAAGTTATCAGAGAATATTCGAAAAGATAAAATAGAGTGTAATAGCAAACAAAAAACATTGTTCGGTTCAGTTTGTGAAGAAACAATGATGGTTCGACTCCGCTCACCATTACATTGTTTCTATTTGTTTTTAATTCTTCCTAAACTTGTGTCATCCTGAGTGCTGCGAAGCAGTGTATCGAAGGATAAACACTAATTAATTGGACACTTTTGTTCGCTATAGTTCGTTGTTAAATATAATCGTAAAAAGGATAAAATATGTTAAAAATTGCATTAATTGGCTATGGTCAGATGGGTAAACTCATTGAGCAGATTGCTCAGAACAACGATTGTGAAATTGTAGCAATAATAGATCCGCTTCTTGGAAATGAGATAACCACTAAAACAATTACCGATGCTGATGTATGCATTGAATTCTCTACACCAGATGCTGCCTTTGGCAACATCAAGAAATTAATTGAGTTGGGTAAGAATGTTGTTTCAGGCACTACCGGCTGGTACGACAAGCTTGATAAAATAAAATTGATGGTTGAAAAAAAGGGTACGGGATTTATTTACGGTTCAAATTTTTCTATTGGGATGAACCTGTTCTTCTCGATAATAAAGTCTACTGCAAAATTAATGAACTATGCAGAAGAATACGACCTTTACGGGTTAGAGATGCATCATAAAAAAAAGAAAGACAGCCCTTCCGGAACTGCAAAAGTTCTTTCTGAAATCATCTTGAAAAATATTGATAGGAAAACTTTAGCTAAATATGAAAAGCTTAATAGGAAGATTGAAAAAAATGAATTCCATTTTGCCAGTGTTCGCAGTGGGTATATCCCGGGAATGCACTCTATCAGCTTTGATTCGGAATCTGATACAATTGAGCTAAAACACACTGCACGTAACAGAAACGGACTTGCAATGGGTACAATAAAAGCAGCAAAATGGATCAATGATAAGACCGGATTTTATAATTTTACTAATAAATTAAACGAGATAATAGGTTAATCTTATATGAAATTAAACTTCTTTAAAATGCACGCTCAAGGTAATGATTACATCTATTTCGATCTGATCGATAAACCACTCCCCAAGATAGACTTTCCCAAACTGGCAATAAAACTCTCTAATAGAAATTTCAGTATCGGTTCAGATGGAATAGTTCTGATACTAGACTCTGAAACCAGCAATGCCAAAATGAGAATGTTCAATGCAGATGGTTCTGAAGGAAAGATGTGCGGTTCAGCTCTACGCTGTGTCTCATATTATCTTTCGCAAAGATTAGAAAAGAATAAGATAACCGTTGAAACCCTTGCCGGCAATAGAACAGGACTGATCAAAGATGAAGAAGAAATATCGGTAACAATTGATCTTGGTATTCCTGAGTTTATTCAGAGTGAAAACATCACAATAAATAATCTTGAAGGAAGTTTGATCTCGCTTGGAAATCCGCATTTTGTTACTTTCTTGGAATCTCTTTCTGAGAATATCGCCAAATATCAGGGTCCAATCATTGATAATCCTGCTTTCTTTCCAGATGGGATCAATGTTGAATTTGTAAAAGTGATAAATAAAAATGAAATTGAAATAAAAGTTTGGGAACGTGGAAGTGGAGTAACTCTTGCCTGTGGAACCGGAGCTTGTGCTGCAAGTTTTTGCGGAATAAAGAAGGGTTTTCTAACGTCTCCAATTAAAGTACAAATGCCAGGCGGAAGTGTAACTGTTGAGCTAAAAAAAAGCAATATCTTCCTAACCGGTAAAGTTGAACATGTGTTTAGCGGCAGTATAGAAATATGAAAAAATATTTATTTATTATTATCATAATTTTGTTGGTTGTTTCCCTTCAAGCAGAAAGTAAATGGCTGGGGAAAGATAAAGTTCTGCATTTTACCGGAAGTGCATTTCTAACTTACTGGAATTATGGGATTAATAAAGATATTCTGGAGCATTCCTCCAAAAAAAGTGTATATTTTGCAGTTTCGTTTACACTTGCATTGGGAACAATAAAAGAATATAGTGATAAAAAACTTAAAAAAACCGGTTTCAATTGGCATGATCTAGCTTATGATACAGTCGGAGTAATCACCGGAATTGTATTAATAAATAATTTGAGGTAAATAGTATGGAAAATACTGTAGAGAATATAACTATTGGAGAATATCTACAAACGATAAGAGAGAAGAAGAATCTGACACTTGAGGATATTTTTGAAATCACAAAGATAAGGGTGCGGCTTTTAGAAAAACTTGAAAGTAATCTCTTTGATGACCTAGGTGGGATCGGTTATGCAAAAGCTATGATATTAACTTATGCTAAAGCACTTGGGATAACCGAAGATCAGATTCATGAACTCTTGCAAAATCAGTTTAATACAAAACCACAATATATATCTAAAAGCATTTCTACTCAACCCAGAAAGTTTTTACTTCCTACGAAAATATTTTCCGTAATGCTGCTTATTATTGTTATTGTATTTCTTTCATATTTTGTTATTAATTTATATAAAGACGGAATTCTCACATGGCCCCCTTTTAAAAAAGCAAATGCAGGAATGGAAATAAAGCCCAAAGAAAAAACAGAAAAACCATTGGAAATCGAAAGTAAAAGAATTGTTCCTAAAAGTAAAAAAGAAGATGAAATGGTTTTGGTGGAACAGGTAGAAAAACCTAAAGTAAATGCAATAGATGATTCTACTGATCATCTTAATGAACTGCTATTCAAAGATAAAAAGAGCCCCTTTAATTACGACGAATAATATCGATATATGAATAAAGTAAAATACGAACACCTTCTGGCGTCCGTTCTGAAGCCTGCACGTTATATAAATAATGAATTGAACAGTTATGGGAAAACACCTTCAAATGATCGTGTGAATTTCTGCCTTGCCTTCCCCGATGTTTATGAAATCGGCTTTTCACATCTTGGAATTAAAATTCTCTATACAATTCTTAATAACGATGCAGATGCTGTTGCTGACCGCGTTTATGCACCATGGCCGGATTTCGGAGAATTGCTCATAAAGGAAAATATCCCTCTTTTTGGAATTGAAAGTTCTGTTGCCTGTTCCGATTTCGATGTAATTGGTTTTACTCTGCAATCCGAACTTACTTTTACCAATGTTCTTTACATGCTGGAGTTAGCGAATATTCCACTTTTGAATGTAGATAGAAATGAAGATAATCCGATAATATTGGGTGGTGGTCCTGCTGGAGCAAATCCAATGCCGCTTTCAATTTTCTTTGATGCCATTCTCATTGGCGATGGAGAAGATGCAATTATAGAGATCAAAGATGCATTAAAGAAAACAAAACAAAAAAGTAGAATTGAAAAACTTTCTACATTAGCTTATATTGAAGGAGTTTATGTTCCAATACTTCATAAAAAGAAAACAATAAAAATACGTAAATTCATGGACTTCAACAACCTTGATAAATCGCATAAGAATCAGCTTATCCCGTGGGTCCAGCCAACTCATTACCGGTACGTTGCTGAAATCATGCGAGGTTGTTCCAAAGGCTGCAGATTCTGTTTTGCTGGAATGTTCTATCGTCCTGTCCGTGAGCGCGATCCAAAGATCATTCTTGAACAATTAGTCAAAGAAATTGGTGAATACGGTTGGAGTGAAGCAGCACTTACTTCGCTCTCTTCCAGTGATTATTCCTGTATAAAACCACTTTTACTTGATATTTATAACAACATAGATAAATCCAGTTTATCTCTACCATCAATGCGGGTGGACAGCATTGATGATGACCTGACAAAATTGATGAGTGCAATGCGGCAAACAGGACTTACACTCGCACCGGAAGCCGGAAGCCAAAGATTACGTGATATTATCAATAAGAATATAACTGAAGAAGATATTTTTAAAAGTATTCAAATTGCACTTAATAACGGCTGGCGACTGGTCAAATTATATTTCATGATCGGACTTCCCTTTGAAAACGATGATGACATTCAGGGAATTATTAAACTTATTGAGGATATCATAAAAATATCAGGGAAAAGACTACAGATCAATGTTGCCATCTCACCCTTCGTACCCAAACCCTTCACACCTTTTCAGTGGGCAAAGATGGACAATAAAGAAACAATGCTTTCTAAAATTTATCAAATCCGCAATGGACTTAAAAAATATAAATTCGTAAAAGTAAAATATCATGAAGTGGATACTTCTATTTTAGAATGCATTATCGGGCGAGGTGATAAAATAGTTGGCAAGCTTATTTATAAAGCATATAATTATGGTGCGAAATTTGATGGTTGGAACGAGCATTTTAATTACCGGCTCTGGCAAACTGCAATTGATGATCTGAATATTGATATTTCAAATTACACAGATGCAATAGATTTAGAAAAAACTCTTCCCTGGGATCAAATTAATATTGAAATAACAAAGAAATTTTTATTAGAAGAATGGAGAAAAGCAAAAGAAATTCAGTTAACAGAAGATTGCCGCGACGGAGTTTGTACATACTGTGGTATCTGTGATAAAGAAGTACAACCTCAATATGCTCCTCATAAAGAAATACCTTCTTTCAAAATTGCAGTGGATGAACAATCTAATGTTCCAAATATTCATTATCGTGTTTTCTTCAGTAAATTAGACAGATTACGATTTGTTGCTCATCTTGATACAATGCGGATGATCCACAATATTTTGCGTGCTGTAGATCTGCCGGTTGTGTTTTCTCATGGTTACAATATTCATCCTAAAGCTGCCTTGGGAGCTCCGTTGCCACTTGGTGTGCAGGGTGAGAATGAATATTTTGATTTTGTGCTAAAAGAAGAAACTTCAACTGAATTCATCTTTGCACAATTTGCTAAAGTTATGCCAAAACAACTTAAACTTAAAAAAGTGATCCCAATTGAAAACAAACAAATGCGTGCTATGGATTACTATCAATTTGAAAAGATCTCAGTTTTACCACCTGATGGATATTCTGAAACCTTCTTTAATAAGACAATTGAATTTAATAAAGCAGAAGAATGGTCATTTACACGAATTCGCAAAGGTAAAGCAAAAACAGGTAACCTTAAAAGTATAATCCATGAAATAAGTTGGGATAACAATGAACTGACTGTGATTAAGAAAACTGTTGGTGCCAGTATTTTTGATTGTTTACAGCATATCTATGAAATAGAAAGAGATAACACAAACGATTTTGAGATCATCCGCCGTGAATTGATTCATGAAATATTATTGGAGAATTTAAAATGATAAAGAGAAAAAACACAAAGGTTATTCAAGTTGGTAATATGGCTATCGGTGGTGATAATCCAATTTCTATACAATCTATGACCACCACTAAAACAGCAGATATAAAAGCTACAGTTCAACAGATTAAAGAATTGGCAATTGCCGGTTGTGATATCGTACGTGTTGCCGTTCCCGATTTAATTTCAGCAGAAGCAATAAAGCAAATTAAACAACAGATTTCCATTCCACTTATTGCAGATATTCACTTTGACTATCAACTTGCAATTGCCTCTATCAAAGCCGGTGTAGATGGATTGCGGTTGAATCCGGGAAATATTGGCAGTGAGCAAAATGTGCTGAAGGTTGTTGATGCTGCCCGAGAAAAGAAAATTCCCATTCGCATTGGTGTGAATAGCGGTTCTCTCTCCAAAGAAAAATTAATGAAATATGGAATTTCTGCACAAGGTATTGTAGAAAGTGCTTTGGAACATGTTGAAATTTTGGAAAAAGCAAATTACCATGAGATCAAGATATCTGTGAAGGCATCGTCGGTACCGCTAACTATCGAGTCATATAAATTACTTTCATCCAAAACAGATTATCCGCTGCATTTGGGAGTTAC
>JAOZPK010000108.1:0-5254 GCA_029932755.1 Candidatus Cloacimonadota bacterium
TTCTGCTCCAGCCAGTCTATAAGCGGCTGCAAGTTCTTCCTCACAGTTAATTCCGTATCCAGTAATTACTAATGCTTTTACTTTTTTCATTTATACCCTTTTCCCCAAGCACTTTGCAGATCATTCGTACTTGAATCGATCAATTTTATTTCATTAGAATTTATTATTAAATTATTGTTTGAAGTTACCTTTCCAAGATGGAAAGCATCATCAGTTAATATTTCTTCAAATCTTTTCTTATCTTCAGGATTTATTGAAACAACAAATCTGGAATGAGATTCAGAGAAAAGTGCTGCATTGATACCAATATTTGATAAAGTTCCAAGTTCAATATCAGCACCAAAATTGTCTGTGAATGTACATTCGGTTATAGCAGTTGCTAATCCTCCGTCAGATAGATCATGACAAGAAGCAATTAGCGCAAGGTCGTTTGCTTTCATTATTTTCTTATAGAGTCTGTTTGCATTCTCTCTTCTAACTTTTGGAACATTTGCTCCGAGTTCCCCAAATAATTTATAGAATTCCGAAGCACCAAGTTCGTCATAAGTTTTTCCAATTTGATATATCAAGTCTCCATCCGCTTTGAAATTACTGGTTATTGTTTTACGAACATCGTCAATTTTTGCAACCATTGAATAAAGAATTGTGGGAGGAACAGAAATTTTAATATCTCCGGATTTAAAATCATTCTTCATGCTGTCTTTACCTGAGGTCATGGGAATATTATAGAAAGTAGACATATCAAAAAGTGCTTTATTCATCTGCACAAGTTTTGCTAACTTTAATTTTCCATCAGGATTTGTAACCGGATCAAAAGCGGAATCAGGCACACAGAAATTATCATTCACAGTCCAGAATCTATTTGTATCGTCATTAATATCAGGAAGTTTTCCCCCAACCGAGATTATCTGTCGCATCGCTTCATCAAATGCTCCAGCACTCATCTCGTAGGCATCAATATCTCCGAATTTAGGACAAATTCCATTAGAAATTGCAATACCTTCAAAGCTGTTAAAATTCAATCTCATCACAGCCGCATCTTGTGGAGATTTTCCATCTGCTCCCATCAAAGGTTTAATAATTGTTTTTCCTTTCACTTCATGATCGTATTGCCTGATCACATCTTCTCGGGAACAAATATTATCACTTTTCATAAGTTTAATTAAAATTTCATTGTAATCTAGGTTGGAAGGAATTGCCGGTTCATTAAGTTTCGGTTTCTTCCATTCAGCTTCCATATATTTTTTAGGAACCCCTTCATGTAGAAATTTCATATCGAGATAAGCAACTTTTTTATCATCATATCTAACATCAATAAATCCGGTTGAAGAAAATTTACCAATATATGAAAGTTCTACTTCCCTATCTTCTGCAAGTTCGAAAAGTGCCTTTTTATTATGCTCTTCCACAACTAGTGTCATACGTTCCTGAGATTCAGAAACATAAATCTCCCAAGGTCTTAAATTTGCATATTTTAGTGGAACTTTCTCCAAGTTTACAATCGCTCCACCTGTAATTTCAGCAAGCTCTCCTACAGATGATGATAATCCTCCGGCACCGTTATCAGTTGAACATTTTATCAATCCACGCTCAGCTGCTTCCTGTAAATAATCACTCAGTAATTTTTGTGTGATCGGACTGCCGATCTGAACGGCTGATTGCGGAGAATGTTCATCTATTTCTGCCGATGAAAAAGTTGCACCGTGAATTCCGTCTTTACCTACACGACCACCAGCCATGATTATCAAATCTCCATCATCAATGGGTTTAAGCCAGGAATTCACTCCTGCAAATTGATATGGCATCACTCCACCAGTTCCGCAATATACCAGCGGTTTCCCGCTGTAACGATCATCAAAAATGATCGAGCCGTTCACAGTAGGAACACCTGATTTATTTCCACCATCCTCGATACCATGTCTCACGCCTTCAAAGATACGTTTCGGGTGCAGCTGACCAGGTAATAATTCTTTATCATATTTGGGAGGTCCAAAGCAGAGAACATTTGTATTAAAAAGTAGTTTTCCACCACCAATACCAGTTCCGAGTGGATCACGATTATTTCCAAGAATTCCGGTAATAGCTCCACCGTAAGGATCGATAGCAGATGGAGAATTATGAGTTTCTACCTTCCAAACAAAAACCGATTCATCATCAATCTTCACAACACCTGCATTATCCGTGAATATCTTAAGCAGCCAGTTATTTCCGGCATTTTTCAATCTCTCACGAACGATCTCTGTTGATTGACGAATATATGTTTTAAAGAGAGAATCTATAGTTTCTTCTTCACCTGTTTCAAGATTCTTATAATTGATACTTGCAGAGAATTCTTTGTGTTTGCAGTGTTCACTCCAAGTTTGAGCCAATACTTCCATTTCGCAATCTGTTGGTTTTTCAGGTAGAGCATTTTGCTTTCGAATAGCTCTTGTTCTATTCTGCAAATAATATTCTCTAATTGCTTTCATCTCTTCCAAATTCAATGATAAAAGCATATCTTTAGAAATCTTTTGCAAAGCATCATCATCTACATCAAGATCTACTGTTCGTTGTTCATTGTCGGAAACGATTTGCACTTCAGGAATATATTCAACTTTTCCTGTAAATTTACCGTATTCAAAATGTTGAATAAGTTTGTTCCCAAGCAATTCTTCAGCCAATTTCTTAAGTAAATTGTCATCAAGCTCGTTCTCGAAAAGATAGAGATCTTCTGTATAAATGTGTTGTGTATTTGTATCAAGGTCAAGATCAAGAATATCCATCAATGTCTTCTGAGCTGAAATTCCCTCATCATCAGTAACGCCGGGCTGTTTTGCTACCAAAACAAATGACTTATAAAACGTATCCTGATAAAATGAATTAATATAAACATCATGAATGATATCATCTCTCAAACCCAAATTTGCAAATCGTGAAATCTGCTCCTCATTTAAGTCATACATCACATTGAAGATCTTTCCGGTTTTCACTTTTCCAGTATTTATGTTAAGGAAGCTTTGGGCTATTTTTTGAATCTTTTCTCCCTGAACATCTTTAATGTGATCTTTTAAAATTATTTGAATTTGATTTTTCAAATCCTCTCCATTATATATCAAAAATTAATTTCTGTGAATTTGCACCTTTTGAGTTAATTATAATCTTTTTATCTTCAATGATACTACCTACAATTTTAGCTTCACAAGATAATGCGTTAAGAACAATATCTGCATCTTCTTTATCAACAACTAGCATCATTCCATTACCCATGTTCCAGGTTTTATACGCTTCAGCCTCGGAAACATTCCCAATTTTTTGAATCTCATTTACCATCACAGATGGAGGGAAAAGATCGTTGAAATCAGCTCCCAATCCAGTCTGTTTCAAAATCCGATTGAAATTTCCGGGGATTCCACCGCCCGTAATATGCGCGATTCCCTTAATATTAAGCTTACGTTCTTCTCCAAATCTTCCCAGTAAATCTAACAGAGCTGCAGAATAAATTATTGATGGTTCTAATATCATCTCTCCCCAACTCTTTCCAAAGGGAGAAGGTTTATTATATACATTTTCGTCAAATTCTTTTTCAAGGATATATCTTACGAGTGAAAAGCCATTAGAACGGAATCCCTTTTCATGTAAAGCAATGATCATATCCCCTGGTTTTATCTCATTTCCTGTAATAGTTTTATCTTTTTCCAGAACACCAACAGCAGTTGCATTCCAAACATTGCCATTAACAGATCTTCCAACTTCGGCAATCTCCCCACCGGGGATAACAACCTTTTGCTCAATGCAAGCTTTTGCCAGTCCTTTCATAAGATCATGAATGATATCAGGATCAATTTTATTTGTATCAAGTGTATTGGTGATAGAAATTGTTTCTGCTCCAAGACAGATAGCATCATCAGCAACCATAGCCAACAGATCAAACCCTAGTGTATCAAATTTTCCAATGCGCTCTGCAACTTCCATCTTTGTGCCTACGCCATCATCACCTTGAACTATATAGAAATCACCCATATCCAGCGTTCCGGCAAATGAGCCTTCATCAGTGACAGGTTCACCGATCATATTCTTCCGTGAAGAAAAGGTCGTTTTGGCAAAAATATAGGCAATCTTAGAGGCTCTATCACCCATCTTAATGTCTACACCGGCTTTTTTATAATCAGCCATTTAAACTCCTTATTTTAACAACGAACAAAAACCAACCACTGAGATCACTGAGATCACTGAGAAATCTCCTCTTGAGAGGAGTACAACTTTAGTTGGGAGGTGTGTCATGCAAATAAATAATCAAACATTACTATCTCAATTACTCAGATGAATTATAATCTTGATTATCCATATTCTCTGTGCTTAAATAAATATCGTGCGGTTTACCTTCCCGGATAGAAAGAGCAGATACTACCTCGAGTTCTGCCAGGTTGTGAAATTCAGGAATATTCATTGCACCGCAAGTTCCCATTGAAGATTTTATCTTTGCCAGTGTTTCTTCCAGGTTATCTCGTAAATGACCGGCATACTCTACCAAACCTTCCACGCCTTCCACAAATTTACCCTGATTATAACGTCTTGCTTTCCAGTTTTGAGCTCTTGCAGAACCTTCTCCCCAATATGGTTTCATCACACGATTATTTACGACGATCTTATCTGTTGGTGATTCTTCCATTCTGGCAAAATAACGACCCATCATCACATAATCTGCTCCAAGTGCTAAAGCAATAGTTACGTCTTTTGTGCTTGTAACTCCACCATCAGCTGCAATTGGAATATATCTGCCAGTTTCTTTAAAATATTTATCTCTCTCTTTTACAACATTAATTATTGTGGTTGCAAGCCCTCGACCGGTTCCTTTTTGCTCTTGGGTAATACAGATCGAGCCACCGCCCATTCCCACCTTTATTGCCTTTGCACCAGCTTCAACCAAAAAGCGGAAACCTTCTTTAGTAATTATGTTACCACCGATCACAGGAATTTGTGGATAATTGTCATTAATCCATTTAATAGCATCAGCTTGATATTGTGTATATCCATCAGAAGAATCTATCGCAATAATATCAACTTCCGCTTTAACTAATGTTTTAACCCGCTCTTTGTAATCATGTGTATTTATTGCAGCAACAGAGATCAATCTTTTCATTTCATCGTGAATTTCCAACGGAAAATCTAATTGATCATTTATATCTTTTCTAAAAACCATTGATGTAATTTTTCCTTCATCATCCAGAATTG
This sequence comes from Candidatus Cloacimonadota bacterium, assembly GCA_029932755.1. GTDB lineage: Bacteria > Cloacimonadota > Cloacimonadia > Cloacimonadales > TCS61 > Tenebribacter. Next base: position 5,212 of record JAOZPK010000108.1, read on the forward strand.
GTAAGACAGATTTATGACTTTCTAAAAGTGCTCTGTTTGCTTC
>JAOZPK010000108.1:5354-7172 GCA_029932755.1 Candidatus Cloacimonadota bacterium
TGTTTTCTTCTATCCAATCTTTCAAATAATCGATACATCCTTGCATATTCTTTTTCACATCTTCATCTCTAAATCGAATAAATCTTACTCCTAATTTCTCTAGTCTTCCCTGTCTGAATTTATCATATTCCACTTTATCATTATGACTCACACCATCAATTTCTATAGCTAACATTAATTTAGGACAAAAGAAATCAACTATAAAATTATCTATCGGTTTCTGCCGATGAAAATCAAAACCCAACTTTTTGTTCTTTAACTGGAGCCATAATAAAACTTCTGATAAAGTTGAATTATTCCTCAAATCCTTTGCTCTCTCTTTTAGCTTTAAATTATATTTTAGATAACTCATTAATTAATGTGAAAATACACACCCCGTCTCTGAACACTTAAAAGTGGTTCAGATCCACCCCTCTAAAAGAGGGGAATTTATTAAATTATTAAATCTTAATCTTCAAATCCTCAACCAAATATTTCTTCTCACAATATAAACAGCGTGCAGTAGCCGCTTCAGTATTATCGATATAATATTTTGAGGGAATTTCTTCACTATTTGTAATACATTTTGGATTCGGACAAATTATATGTTCCTCAATATACTCAGGCATTTCAAGTGAATACTTACTTATAACTTCAAAATTATTAATAATTATCATTGTTGCACTGGGAGAAATTAGAGCAATGCTGTTTACCTCTTTTTTTGTAAGTTCACGGTTTTCGATTTTGATAATATCTTTTTTACCAATTTTGTTACTTGATAAATTCATTCCAATCATTACCGAATTATCCCCGGTTAAATTTAGAATATCAATTACCTTCAAAATTTTCCCTGCAGCAATATGATCAATCACTGTTCCATTTTTTATAGCATTCACTTTAATTGTTTTCACCTGACTCATCCTACACCTCCCCTAAGAGAATTGAAATTATTGCTTGTCTGGTATAAACTCCATTCTTTGCTTGTGGGAAATAGTAAGCAAATTCTGTATCGTCAACATCTGTATGTATTTCGTCAACTCTTGGTAATGGGTGCAAAACCTTAAAATTATCTTTTACATTATCTAACATTGCTTTGTTAAGAATATAAGATCCTTTTACTTTTTCATAATCTTCCGGATCAGCAAAACGTTCTTTCTGAATTCTAGTTACATAAAGAATATCCAAATCATCAATGTTTTTTTCAATATCTTTAAATTCCTCAAATTTAATATTCTGTTCAATCAGATCATCTTTAATGTATTCCGGCATTTGTAGAAAGGAAGGAGAAATGAATTTGAACTCAGCTCCAAATACTGCCATTGCCTGAGCCAGTGAATGTACAGTTCTTCCAAAACGCAGATCACCAGCTAGACCGATTCTGAGATTCTCTAATTTACCCTGAGTTTTAATAATCGAATATAGATCCAATAAAGCTTGTGTTGGATGCTGATTAGCGCCATCTCCTGCATTTACAACAGGGATGTCTACCACTTCTGCTGCATATCTGGCAGCTCCTTCAACTGGACTTCTCATTATAATAATGTCGGAATATTGTGCAATAGTCTGAAGAGTATCCGCAAATGTTTCACCCTTTTTAGCAGAAGTATTTTTGGTTCCACTCATAATGATAGTATCACCATTCATACGCTTCATTGCCGTATCAAATGAGAACATTGTTCTGGTGGATGGTTCAAAGAATAACAGAGCAGCAAGTTTTCTTTGCATATCTGGAACTATCTCACCATTCTCGATCTTTGCAGCTGTATCCATCAACCGCATGATATCTTCTTTACTCAAATCCCGCATTGAAATCAAATTTTTCATTTACTCTCCTTTTTC
>JAOZPK010000109.1 GCA_029932755.1 Candidatus Cloacimonadota bacterium
TATAGGAGAATACATTGGGCTTTAAAGAAAAATGCTTTAAAAAATCTTTATGGGTATTCCATATGAGTGCTGGTTCCTGCAATAATTGCGATATTGAAATATTGGACTGCCTTACTCCCAAATTTGATATTGAAAGATTCGGAATGAAATTGGTAGGAAGTATACGTCACGCTGATGTACTATTAGTAACCGGAATTGTTACCAAAAAGTTACTCCCGCGAATCAAAGAAGTTTACGATCAAGCTCCCAAGCCGATCGTCGTGATAGCAATTGGAGTATGTTCCTGTACTGGAGGAATGTTTAAAGAAAGTTACACTTTTAAAGGACCCCTCGATAAAGTTATTCCTGTTGATGCTTATGTTCCGGGGTGTCCTCCTAAACCGGAAGCAATGCTGGCTGGTATTATGAAGTTTTTAAATAAGAAATAAGGATAGATTTTTATGGATATTGAAAAATATATTGATGATATTATAACAAAATTTCCAAAGATCATTGATGCGGAAGTTGTAAATATAAAAAGATTAATGATTTACATTCCAAAAAACAGTTTACTTGAAATTGCTGAATACCTTTTTAAAAATCTAGGTTACCGCTATATAATAGTAACCGCAATGGATTCAAAAGAAGGTTTCGAAATAATTTACCATTTCTCTGATGACAGCAGCGGTTGGATAGTGAATCTTAATGTAATGCTAGATAGAGACAAACCGGAAATTGAATCTCTTACTCCAGTAGTTTATGGTGCAGAATGGATAGAAAGAGAGATCATGGATTTGCTGGGGATCAAATTCTTAAATCATCCAAAACCGGAAAGATTCCTTTTTGCAGAAGATTGGCCGGAAGGAAAATATCCTCTTCGGAGAGATTATGTAGAGGAGGAAAAATAGATGGGTAAGAAAACTTTAGTTCCCTTAGGACCATATCATCCGCTTTTAGAAGAACCCGAATTTTTCAAACTCTATTGTGATGGAGAGATCGTAAAAGAAGTAATCTGGGAGACCGGTTACAATCATCGAGGAATTGAAAAATTATGTCAGTCAAAAACATTTGAGCAAGTATTCTATGTTGTAGAAAGAATATGCGGAATTTGTTCAACTTCTCATCCGTTTGCTTATGCTAATGCTGTGGAAAGTATTCCGGGAGTTGAAATTCCTGAAAGAGCAAAATATATTAGATCTATCGTGGGGGAACTGGAGAGAATTCATAGTCATCTTTTATGGGTAGGACTTGCCGGTCATTTTCTTGGTTATAATACACTTTTTATGTGGGCTTGGAAATATCGTGAACCTGTCCTGGATATGTTCGAGATCATTACCGGGAATAGAAACAATTATGCGATGTTCACAATTGGTGGTGTAAGAAGAGATATCAGCCCTGAACAGGCAACTCAACTTCTCAATGTCCTGGAAGATGTAAAAGTTAAAACTACTATGTTAGTTGGTGCAGTTATGGACGATCCGGTTATTCATGCTCGTTTAAAAGGTGTGGGTATTCTCACTGCTGAAGATATTCACGATTTTGGTGCAGTTGGACCAACTGCCAGGGCTTCTGGTGTAGATATTGATGTTCGAAGGGATGACTCATATGCAGCTTATGATATGATAGATTGGAAAGTGATAACTGCTGGTAGTGGAGATGTTTTTGCCAAAGCAGAAGTTCGTCTTCTGGAAATGTATGAATCTATCAGCATAATAAAACAATGTTTGGAGGCTCTTAAAAAAACAGAAGCTGGAGATATAAAAGTCAAGGTGAAAGAAATTCCTCCAGGAATTGGAATTGGACATGCAGAAGCACCTCGTGGTGAAGTATTCCATTTTGTAAAATCAGATGGTGGGAATAGTCCAGTTCGGCATAAAATACGTGCACCGAGTTTCACTTGCATTCCCACATTTAGAAGATCATGTGTGGGAGGAACGATCTCTGATGCTGCTATCGCAACTGCTGCTGTAGATCCTTGCTATTGCTGTACCGAAAGGATGTCACACGTTTATAATTATAATACAGGGAAACATATAATGAGCGCAGCGGAATTGATAAAACTTTCTCAAGAAAAAACAAAAATTCTAAAAGCTAAATTAAAGGTATAAAATTATGATTAATTTACAATATCTTATATTTTTACCAATTGGAATTGGAATTGTTCTTTTTATAATTCCAGAATCATTAAAACCAATAAAGGGTTTGTTTAATTTGCTTATTTCAAGCGTAACTCTTTATTTCTCTTTTATAATATTCAAAATGAATTCCGATCTTATAAATCTGGAATGCTTTAAATTCCCAAGTATTTCTAAATATCTAATTTTTAATGTTGATCCCTTAAGCAAATTAATAGCATTGTTTATAGGGATTTTTGGTTTTCTTTTTGCACTTTATTCTTTATCATATATCACAAAAGAAAAAGCTATAAAAGGTTATTATTCATATTATCTTATCACTTTAGGTGCAGCTTTTGGTGCAGTATTTTCTGATAATTTAATTCTTTTCATCATCTTTTGGGGAATTCTGGGTTTAACACTTTATTTATTGATAAAAGGATATGACGAAGAGAGCTCATCGGCTGCAAAGAAAACGTTGGTTCTTGTGGGAATGTCTGATTCTGTGCTTATAATGGGAATTGGAATTCTATGGCAAATGACAGGTTCCTGTAATATGGCCGAGATCAACATTGCAACTTCAGGAACATTGGGAATAATTGCTTTCTTAAGTTTGCTTGTGGGAAGTTTCACAAAAGCGGGAGCAATGCCTTTCCATAGTTGGGTCCCCGATTATGTAAAGAAAGCTCCGGCATCTTCATCTGCATTCCTGCCAGCTTCACTTGATAAACTTCTGGGAATTTACTTTCTGGTTAGGATCTGTAAGTATATTTTTCAATTAACAGATTGGGCTACACTGACGCTATTAATAATTGGTGCAGTTACAATTATTGGTGCAGTGATGATGGCACTAGTACAGCATAACTACAAAAAACTTCTTGGTTATCACGCTGTTTCTCAGGTGGGATATATGATTACCGGAATTGCCCTGGGTAGTCCACTTGGTATAGCAGCCGGAATGTTCCATATGATAAATAATGCACTTTATAAAGGTGGATTATTCTTAACTGCAGGTAGTGTAGAAAAAAGAACTGGTAAGGAAAATCTGGATGAACTTGGTGGTCTTTCTAAAATAATGCCCTTAACGTTTTTTGCTGCTTTAGTTTTTGCACTTTCAATCTCAGGTATTCCACCATTCAATGGTTTCTTCTCAAAATGGATGATATATCAGGGAATCATTGATTTTGGAAATGGGACTGGATTAGCAAATAAACTCTGGATAGTCTGGCTTACATTAGCTGTACTCGGTTCAGCTCTTACTTTAGCAAGTTTCATCAAATTGATAACAGGAATATATCTCGGAAGAAGAAATAAGGAATTAGGAAAAGTTAAAGAAGTAAGTTTCCTGATGTGGTTACCACAAATTTTTATCGCAATAGTCTGTATTGGGTTTGGCATATTTGCAGCGAAATTAGTTATTCCATATCTGATTGAGCCAGTTACCGGAAAATTAGATTATATAGGCATTTGGGAATCGCAAAGTGTTTCTATTCTCATACTTGTTTCTGTAGTTGTTGGCTTCCTTATTTATCTTTATGGAAATATAAAGAATCATCGTGTGTCAGATAGCTTTATCGGCGGAGAAAAACTTCAGGAAGAAACTAATTTTTCTCCACTCGATTTTTATCAGACGATCAAGAATTTTAAATTTCTCTCCTTCTTTTATAAGAAAGCAGAGAAAAAATGGTTCGATATTTACGATGTATTCAAAAATATATTTTTATGGTTCAATAAAATATTTAGCAGTGCACATAATGGATTTTTGCCCAGATATGTATTCTGGTACATTGCTGGATTACTGCTCTTGCTGATAATTCTAATATTTTAGAGGGATAATATATGGAACTTTATTTAATCATCATCCTTGTTTTAATGATCTTGGGCTCGATCTATTCTTTAAATGCAACCGATCTACTCTCGGCTGTGATCTCTTATGGGATCGTTGGATTCGGGTTGGTTATAGCTTTCTTACTATTGCAGGCTCCGGATCTGGCAATTGTACAGGTCGTTGTAGAAGTAGCGACGCTGATAATAATGATAGCCGCAATTAAGAATACTCAAAGTAAGATCCCGAAGATGGAATTTAAACCGAAGATCGCAGTGTATTACGCTATTACGTTAATAGCTGCACTCGTTTTTATTTTGATCTTTGATAGAGCTACAGGATGTCTGAGCCAATTTGGTGCTGATACAATGCGCATGGCACAACCTTATATTGATGGAGCACAGCATACAAAGAGTGCAAATCTTGTTACCGGTGTTGTCCTCGATTTTAGAGCTTATGACACACTTGGTGAAGCAACAGTTCTTTTTACTGCTGTGATCGGTGTTCTTACAATCCTCAGGATAAAAGGGAAGAAGGATAATTAATTATGAAAGGTATGACGATAATCGTTAAAAAGATCAGCCAAATCATTTGCCCCGTAATCTTTATGTTCGGTTTATATATAATTCTTCATGGTCATCTTACACCGGGTGGTGGTTTTGCCGGTGGTGTAATCATGGCTGGAGCATTTATTCTACAGATTCTTGCAAATGGCAATATCCTCCCTGATTTACGTAAAGAAGAGGAAGGTTTGGAATTTATGGAAAGCGCTGCAATTCTTGGCTTTTTGATTCTTGCCGGGTTAGGACTTCTCTTCTCCGGAGGTGTTGTTTTCTTTGCAAATTTCTTAGATAAAGGAGAACTGGGAAAACTTATTAGCGGTGGTTTTATTCCTATAGAAAATGTTGTTGTTGGAGCTGAAGTTTGTGCAGCTATTGCTACAATATTTATTGCTATGGTTGTATATAAAGATGAGGAGAAAAAATGATAATATATATATTATGTTTTATACTTTTTCTCGTTGGATTGTATGGTGTAGTCTCTAAAAGAAATTTGATAAAAATAATTATCGGGATTGCGATCATGGAATATAGTATAAATCTATTTTTAATCATGATTGGTTACATTGAGGGAGGAACAGCACCGATAATCACTAAAGGGTTTGAACATGCCAAATTTGTAGATCCCCTGCCTCAGGCAATGATACTAACTTCAATCGTGATCGGACTTGCTACAACTGCACTTTTGCTTGCCGTTGCTATCAGGCTATACCAAAAATATGGAACGTTTGATATTAATAAAATCAAAGATCTAAAGGGATAAAAAATGAATTCATTAATTCCACTATTTGTAATTATACCATTGGGTTGTGCGTTTTTAATGGCAATGCTTGGCAGGTTCATCAAAAACATAAATAAGTTTATAACACCCATATTCATGTTGAGTTTAGTTTATCTAACTCTTTACTTTATGCTAAGTTCAGAAGGAACATTGATCTATAAGGTTGGTGGATTTGAACCAGTAAATGGTATTCCAATTGCTATTTATATGGTTATGGATGGATTAACAAAACTTATATTATTGGTCATCTCATTAGTTGGATTCCTGGCAATTTTCTATTCACTTTCATACACAAAGCAATATACATCAGAAAGAAAGTTCTATGTTTTATTCAGCTTGATGATAGCTGGAATGAATGGGATAGTTATAAGTGGTGATATATTTAATATCTTTGTATTTTTGGAAATCGCTGCGCTCTCATCTTATACACTTGTAGCCTTCGGTGTGGAGAAACATCAGCTGGAAGCTTCTTTTAAATATCAGGTTTTGGGAGGGATGGCTTCTCTAATTATTTTATTCTCAATAGCTCTTATATATTGGAATACAGGAACTTTAAATATTGCTGATATCTCCAGGCAATTAACATTGAATTGTAGTTCACCAGAGGGTACAAGTGTGTTCCTGAAATTTATTTCAGTTTTGTTGATCGCAGGATTCGGATTAAAAGCTGCGATCTTCCCATTCCATACATGGCTTCCTGATGCCCACTCTTCTGCACCTTCGCCCATTTCTGCGATGCTATCTGGGGTTCTTATTAAAGCAGTGGGAATTTATGTTATCATTCGTTTGTTCTTCAATATGTTCCCACTTTCATACGAATTATCGATGACGATCACAGTATTAGGTACGATCTCGATGATAATTGGTGGGCTGCTTGCGATAGGGCAGTGGGATATAAAACGCATGCTGGCATATTCCAGTATTAGCCAAATGGGATATATTGTTTTGGGATTAGGAATTGGAATGTTAGTTTTAGCAACAGGTGGAAATAAAGCAGTTGCTGCGTTATCGATTACCGGTGGATTGTTCCATCTTCTCAATCACTCAATATTTAAAGGATTATTGTTCCTAAGTGCGGGAGCTGTAGAATATCGAACGGGAACGCGTGATATGAGAAAAATGGGAGGACTATCTGAGGTTCTACCGATAACATCACGAACATCTCTTGTAGGATCTCTGGCAATATCCGGAATTCCTCCATTCAATGGATTTTTTAGTAAATTGATAATTATTATTGCTGCAATTCAAGCTCAATATTATGTTCTGGCTTTCCTGGCTGTATTAGTAAGTGTAATCACAATTGCTTACTTTATGAAACTACAAAAATATACTTTTTATAACAATGATGCTTCTAAATGGAAAAAGAAAAAAATAAAAGAAGTACCTTTCTCAATGGCATTTTCTATGATAATTATGGCTCTGTTGTGTATAATATTAAGCTTGTTGGTTATTCCTGATGTACGGGAAATATTTTTGAAGCCAGCAGTTGACATCTTGATAAACGCAGCTGATTATTCAACTAATATTCTAGGGATATAAATATGAAACATGTAATGCTTTTCATCATAATATTTGTGCTTTGGTTACTGATGACATTTAATTTGGAAACACCGAATTTGATTGTTGGCGCGGTAGTTGCTTTGATAACATCATTAGTTTTTGGAAAAGGTTTCCTGCAGGATTCAAAGAAGTTTTTCCAACCTCATAGATACTTCTGGATAATTATATATTTATTCATTTTTATCTGGGAATGTATCAAAGCTAATTTTGATGTTGCGTATC
>JAOZPK010000110.1 GCA_029932755.1 Candidatus Cloacimonadota bacterium
GAAGATCCACTTTGGTTAAATTCTGGGGAATATCCATATTACCTACAAAGCACTTCTCCCTGCATCGATGCCGGAACATTAGAATTACCACCTGGAATTGAACTACCTGAATATGATATTGCAGGAAATCCAAGAATTTACGGTGAAACAATTGATATGGGTGCTTATGAATGGCAAGGTGTAGAAGCTGAGGAAGATGAAATCATACCAATCACTCAAACAAAAATATCCAATTATCCTAACCCATTCAATCCTTCAACAACTATTAAACTTGATCTTGCAGAATCAGGTAAAATTGAACTGGTAATTTATAATATTAAAGGACAAAAAGTAAAAACCTTGATGGATGCATATTCTACCAAAGGACATTTTGAGATCATTTGGCGCGGGGTAGACGATAACAAAAGATCTGTAGCCAGTGGAAATTATTATATAAAACTTAAAGTTAACGGTAAAGAAAGAACTGTAAGTAAATGTGTGTTGTTGAAATAGTTCTCTTAGATTGAAAGAAATACAAGAGGAACATAATAGGCTCTAAACATTGCAGGCTGTTTTTTTATAAAAGTCCCCATCTTTTTCTCAAGAATAGTTCAATACAGAATGCAAGTAAAAAGAAAACAATAATATACCATTCTTTATAAATCGGAATTTCAGAACCCAATCTGATAATTTCATTTCCTGCTTTAGGAATTTCAAGATCAGATGCTTTATCTATTATGCTTCCGTTTGTTTTGTTTGAAATATAAGATAAAAGTGATAAATTAATTCCCGTATCTCTGCTTTCTGGAGAAACTTGAGAAATCATAAATTTACCTTCAGTTTGTGAATTTGATATCTTATCGGAAATTACAAATTTGAGCTTACCGGGTTGAAGATTCGAGATTTTTATAAAATAATTATTATTCTTTTTCAGCATAAAACCTTGATAGATGATTTGATTTTCGGAATTAATGATGGATATTTCTGCATTCATTTCTTTGATGGGGGAAAGTGTTTCATCGTACGCATATAATTCTATCTGAATATCTTCGCCAAGATTGTATGAATTTTTATTTAATGATGCATAAAAACGCTCAGAGCTCGTTTGACCTAACCATGAAAATATATTATACATTAAATCATTATAGCTACCCTCTGAATTCCAAAGTTGCCATTTCCATAAGTCTAAGAAAGTAAATTGCAAGATCTTCCCATTTCCAATATTTTTGGATAATACGGCAGAACTTTTTTCGTCATTGTTAAATTCTGCCAGTATTTTTGCTTCTACTTTTGAGTTAGCATAATAATAAGAAACAGGCGGAATGTTTTTTAAATCTTTCTTTTCGATTGAAGAAAATGTGTTAAATTGTTCGCTCTGCTTAGTGAGTGAGAAAGTAGATTTAAAAGTTCGTTTGATATTGGATGAGGTTGCAGGTGAAATATCTTCCAATTCCTTTATTGGTTTTCCAATGATGAAAAGTCCACCGCCATTTCCTACAAATCTATTAATTATGATTACTTCATCTTGAGAGAAATGTAGATTACCATTATTGATAAGTGTAAGCACATTGACCCTATCCATTTCAGTTTGTAAATGTGTATTATTCCCTGCATTTTGCAATCTATTTTTCTTCAATAGAAATTTGCTTCGCCAGTGTTGATCTTGATTTACAGCGCCAATAATAAATTTTACATCCCAATTTAAAATATCGGAGATCAATAAAGCTTTAGAACGGTCACGTTTAATCTGAATTGCGCTGTTGAGAATATTGTTATCAGTATTTACTTCGATAGAATCTGTTGATATTTTCAAACTGATCGGAGTAAATCCGGTATTTGAAAATGAAGTATTAAATATAATTTGCATGAATTCTTTTTCCTTAAGATCGATCTTTTTTTCCTTGATCAATTTATCTTCAGAAAGGAGCTCAATTTTTGCTTTGCCATTATAATTATTAGCATTTATGTTAATTTCAATCTGTGTAATTTCATCTCTGTAAACTGTTTTATTATGTTTAATGTCAGTTAGTTTAAGATCAAAATCATCAGATTCAAAATGCGGATCAATAGTATAAATTGGAATATTCTGGTTTTCGATTATCTCAAGTTCATCATCATTGAACCAGCCATCAGAAAGCAGGATGATTGCTTCAATATTATCTGAATTTATTTTTTTAAAGACCTGTGAAAATGTTTTGCTTAGATTCGTAGAACTTCTGTCACCATCAATACCATTAGCGAAATCAAAATTGATAATATTATAATCTTTCAACTCTATAATGCTTTCAATTTCTTTTTTGAAATTATTGAAGATTTCCGATTTAGATATTTCTCTTCCTAATTGCTTCATACTTTCAGAAGTATCAGTTAGGATAACAACAGAAAGTCGCACTGTTTTGTCCTGGAAGAAATAGAGTATTGGATTTAGAAGTAATAAAAGTAAAATGATGATCGTGATTGAACGTAGACTAATCAGTAATGTTTTTCTCCAACTATCAATAGCAGGGATAGTCTTCTTATAAAAAAAAGCTATCAGAATTATTGAAATTATCGCTAATATTATGATCATAATTACCAGTTTTCATCGGGTTGAGCATTTGTAAAAATAAAGTTATCTTTTTTTAAGTTTTTATTTATTTTTATTGGAATTTTCATTAACTTTTTCTCAATTTTAATTTCTTCTAACATTTTAGAATTAAATCCCTTAAATAATGAAATATCACTTGAAGAAATTTCCAATGTTTTATTTTTAAAATTATTAAGTATTTCAACCTTAAGCATTTCAGATCTAACCAATTCTCCAAATGATTGATGATATGGTCCTGCAATGATATTCTTTTTGTCAATATCCGAATGTAGTCCCACTTTAATTATTTTTATCTTTTTTGCTCTAAATCTACTTATCATTTCTGTTACTATTACAATGGATTCTTTTAATGTAAGAGGAGAATACTTTCCTGCTTTAAACCAGTTTTCAAGTTCAGTATTTTTTAATACAATTGTCGGATAGATCCTCACAAAATCCGGTTTGAGTTTGATAGTTGTTTCAATTGTCTTTTTAAGAGATTTGGAATTAAATCCGGGAAGTCCGGGCATTAATTGAATACCAAGTGTAAAATTATTTTCTTTTATCACATTGCATGATTCTACAGCAGTTTGGGAAATGTATCCGCGTTTTGTGGTTATGAGTACCGAATCGTCAAAACTTTGTATTCCCAACTCGATTGTTCGAACGTTGTTATTTTTACAAAAATCTAAAATTTCCTGATCGATTGAATCGGGTCTGGTAGAAATTCTGATGCCGCTCATCAAGTTTTTGTGTTCATTTACTGCATCGAAATATGCTTGTTGCATCTCTTTAGAAAGTTTGGTAAATGTACCACCGAAAAATGCAATCTCCTTTTCTTCCAATCGATTATTCTCACAAAACTTTTTTACGTTTTCCGAAATTGATTGAACTGATGGAATTTTACTTTTAGTTATGATTAACTGATCACAATAAACGCAGTTGAAAGGACATCCGAGATGAGGAATGAAAATTGGGAAAATTCTCATTTTGGTCTGGAATCAGAATCCCAATTTTTTGCAAGCATGTTTTGCTGCATCTTGTTGAGCTGCTTTTTTGCTTGGACCTTTTCCTAAACCATAGATTTTATTCTGTATCTTTACTTGAATTGTAAAAATTTTCTCATGTTCCGGTCCCTCTGCTTTTAGAATATGATAATCCGGAGTTGCATGAAATTCTGCTTGAGTATATTCTTGAAGTTTACTTTTGTAATCTGTTAGATATCCTTTTTTTAAGTGTGTAGAATAATTATTCATAATGAATCGTATTATGAAATTTCGAGCCTTTTCAATATCTCCATCAAGATAAATTGCACATATTAAAGATTCCATTGTATTAGAAAGAACTGAATTCAATCCAACTTTTCCCGCTGAATCGGTATTAAATATTATGTAATCTTTGAGTTTTAATTTATTGGATACCATGGCAAGCATCTTTCTTGATACTATCTTAGATTTTAATTTTGAAAGTTCACCTTCAGTGTATTCTGGAAATTCAAGAAATAGTTCTTCCGATACGATCAAACCCAAAACAGAATCACCCAGAAATTCCATCCTTTCAAATGGTGATCCTTTTGTATTCAGGGGCTCTCGGGAAGTGTGCGTAAGAGCAGCAATTAAGAGAGGTGGGTTATTAAAATTATAGCCAATAATCTTCTGAAATTTATTAAAATCAGAATAACTGGAATCTTTTGAAGATATTTGTGAGATTAGAGATTTGATTATATTTTTCAAAACAAAATAAAGTGATCGGCTGATGCCGGATCACTTTTTATTTAACAAATTTCTTAAAAATAACTACTCCATTATGACCACCAAATCCAAGAGAATTGCTTAAAGCATAATTCACTTCCATCTCAATAGCCTTATTTGGAATATACTCAAGATCACAAGTGGGATCAGGGTTTTCGTAGTTAATGGTTGGATGTAGCTTACCGGTTGTAATGGTTTTACAGCAGACAATAGCTTCAACACCTGCAGCTGCACCTAAAGTATGTCCAGTCATAGATTTTGTAGAGCTGATCTTTACTTTTCTGGCATGCTTACCAAAAATAGTTTTAATTGCTGCTGTTTCATTTGGATCATTCAATGGTGTTGAGGTTCCATGAGCATTGATGTAATCTATTTCTTCAGGTTTTATCCCAGCATCATTGATCGCCAATTGCATAGCACGTGCACCACCTTCACCATTTTCTGCTGGAGCGGTTATATGAAAGGCATCACAAGTTGCACCGTAACCTACAATTTCAGCATAAATTTTTGCTCCACGATTAACAGCATGTTCCATCTCTTCTAAAACTATAACACCTCCGCCTTCAGCCATGATAAATCCATCACGTTCTTTATCAAATGGACGACAAGCTCTCTGAGGCTCATCGTTACGTGTAGAAAGTGCTCTCATGGAACAAAATCCAGCAACAGCTAAAGGTGTTACTGAACCTTCCGCTCCGCCTGTAAACATGATATCGGCATCTCCATACTGAATTGAGCGGTATGCAGTTCCAATCGAATGATTTGCAGAGGCACAAGCAGAAGAGATATTAAAATTTATTGCTCTAAAATTGAATTCAATTGCGATCTCTGCTGATGCCATATTAGAGATCATTTTTGGAATAAAGAATGGGCTGATTCTCTTTGGACCCTTTCTCTCCATTTTGTATGCTTCTGTTTCAAATGTGAGCATTCCACCAATACCGGAAGATACTATAACCCCAGCTCGGTCATGATCAAAGTTCGCATTATTTAGCCCTGAATCTTTGAATGCTTGTCTTGCTGAAATAAGGGCATATTGTGTATAGTGATCGAGTTTTTTTATTCTTTTTCTCTCAAAATGATCATTTGGATCATAGTTTTTTATTTCACCAGCAATTCTGCTTGCATATTCTTCAGTTATTTCAAAATTTTTAATGTGATCAACACCAGATTTTCCAGCGAGAAGATTTTTCCATGTCTCTTCTACATTATGTCCAACTGCATTTATTGTACCCATTCCGGTAATGACAATTCTTCGTCTATTCATACTAACCTCAAAATCTAGATATTAATATGGTGGAGTTATGGTATATAACCCCACCAAAAAATTATAGATTAATTTAATTGTTTTTCAAGATATTCGATTGCTTTTCCAACAGTTGTAAGTTTTTCTGCATCTTCATCAGCAATATCAATATCAAATTCTTCTTCAAACTTCATGATAAGCTCAACAGTATCAAGAGAATCTGCTCCAAGATCTTCAATAAAACTAGCCTTAAGGGTTACTTCACTAGCTTCAACACCTAATTCCTCAACGATAAGTTCAATTACTTTTGCCTTAGTGTCCATTATTTCCTCCTTAATTTTTACTACATTATCAAGCCACCATCCACCTGGATGGTCTGACCTGTTATATAACCAGCTTCTTGTGAAGCTAGGAATATACATAAATTTGCAACATCCTTAGCTGTACCCATACGGGATAACGGAATTGCAGATGAATAATTGTCAATAACTTCTTGTGGTAATTTATCTGTCATTTCTGTTTGGATAAAACCAGGAGCAATTGCATTTACTCTGATATTTCTGGATGCAAATTCCCTGGCAGATGACTTAGTTAAGGCAATGATACCACCTTTAGAGGCAGCATAATTTGCTTGACCGGCATTTCCCATAATTCCAACAACAGATGCTATATTTATAATTACGCCTGAACGACTTTTCAGCATATATCTGCAAACTTTTTGGGTACAGATGAATGTACCTTTAAGATTAACATTCATTACTGCATCCCAGTCCGATTCCTTCATTTTCATGAGTAATCCGTCTTTTGTTATTCCGGCATTATTTATGAGAATATCAATTTTTCCGAATTTCTTGTGGATTTCTTTGAAAATAGAAGCGATCTCATCTGAATTAGTTACATCAGCAGTGAAACCGATAGCTCGGTTTCCCATGTCATCGATCTGTTGAACTGCTGCATCTACAGCTTCATGGTTAAGGTCTATTATAATAGAAGTTGCACCATGTTCAGATAACATTTCTGCAATGCTAAATCCAATTCCTCTCGCTGCTCCGGTGATAATTGCAACTTTATCTTCTAAACGTTTCATAACGTCTCCAAATCACTTTTTATCAACTCAAACGTCTCAATTGCGTCGATACTTATAACTTTAACATTCTTGTCAATTTTCTTTAACATTCCAGCAAGTACTTTTTTGGGTCCAAATTCAATAAATGTGTCTACACCATCTTCGATCATGAACTTGATAGAGTCAACCCAAAGAACAGATGAGGTAACTTGTTCTACAAGATTATTTTTTATCTTATCAATATCTGTTGTAGGTTTCGCACTTACATTAGAAACTACAGGAATAGTTGTTTCATTAAAATTGATGTTACTCATTTCTTCAGAAAGCCAGGTGGCTGCTTTTTGAATAAGAGGAGAATGAAAAGGGCCACCCACAACAAGCGGAACCACTCTTTTTGCATTT
>JAOZPK010000111.1 GCA_029932755.1 Candidatus Cloacimonadota bacterium
TCTCACCTAATTTACCTAACCAGAATGCATCGGTAAGATTATAAAAGGTCATCATAAAGTTAGATAGCATTATAGGTAATGCCAAATTCATCATGTTTTTATATATATCTCCGTTGGTTAAATCCATACCGGTCTGCTTCATTCTTTATCTCCGACTTTTATTACTGCAAACATTATAATTCAACTCAATACGTCAATTAGAGAATATTTTATTACAGCTAATTTTAAAATATTTGACAATCATAAGATAATTAATAAATTCAGAATTGTTTAATGGAGATTGAAGATATTTGAGAAATAAACGAATAAACCATGCGTTAAGGCAGTAGTTGGAAGGGGGGAAGTGTAAAGAATGACCACTATAACCAAAAAAGAACAGCAAAACGGTGAAAGGCAACAATGATAAAAGTAAATGAGACACAACTGGATATTGGGGAAAAAATAAAGCCTGATACTATTTTATTTTTCGATATGGACGGCACAATAGTGGACACAGATTTTGCAAATTACTTATCATATAAGAAGGCGATACAATCAGTAATTCTGACTGACACCGTTATTGAATACAACCCGAAAGAAAGATTTAATCGTGCTTCTCTAAAAAAAACAATACCAAATTTAACAGAGACAGAATTTGAAAAGATAATCCATCTAAAAGAGAAAAACTATAAAGAACAATTATCGCAAACAAAACTGAAAAAATTGGTTGCGAAAATACTCTTACATTATTCCAATACAAATGAAACTGTTTTGGTTACAAACTGCCGTGAGGATAGAGCGATATTAACATTAAATTATCACGAACTTACTGACAAATTCAGCAATTTCTTTTTCAAACAATTTGGAAACAACAATGAGAAAATTAATAAATTCCATAATGCAATTCAATGTTTGGGCATATCACCAAAATTGGTAATTGTCTTTGAAAACGAAGAAGATGCAATTGAAGATGCATTAAATGCAGGTATACTTATTGACAACATCTTATTTTTGTAATGATAATGAATAGTTTTACAATTCAACCCAGTAATAATTTTAATACAGGCAAGTATTTTTTGACAAAACGTATTAAAGCGTATTATCATCAAGATTATACAACATTTGGTGCAGAGGGAAATCCTGATTTCATCAATCATTTAAAAAATCAGTTTAGAAGTACTGGTATTAATGTATTACAAAATAGTGCTTACGAATTGGGAGAGATTTTGAAAGTAGATTTGAATAAAATTAAAAGTATTTATAGAAATATCAATATGACTGTTTGTGTAATTCCAAGAGCTAAAAAGGAAAGTTATTATTCCGAAAATCAAAAATTATTCAGGAGAGTAGTATCAGTTGTGGTAGATGGACTAAATGGATATTATAATGGGACAGCTTATATCATTCGTCACACTAATACAAGGACAACACATATGGATAGAAGTGGGTATGGTGGTGATGGGAATTTACCTTATGTTGGAATTACAAAAGATACATGCAATATTTCAAATGAAGTAAGTGGCAAGGACATTTTATTAATTGACGATATTTATAC
Source organism: Candidatus Cloacimonadota bacterium (assembly GCA_029932755.1). Lineage (GTDB taxonomy): Bacteria > Cloacimonadota > Cloacimonadia > Cloacimonadales > TCS61 > Tenebribacter. The sequence goes on from JAOZPK010000111.1 coordinate 1,535, forward strand.
GAGCGGTGTAAATATTGATGAAGATGCTATTCAAGCACTATTAGATAAAGAAGCAAGAAATGTGTATCTCTATGCAGTTGGAAAAACATTAAAGGGAAGAGAGTTTAAAAGTGCTACGGTAAATGTTGATGATTTTATTATAAGTGAATCAGAATGAAATATACCGAAAATGCAATCAAAATCTTAACAACCAAAAGCTATAAAGGCATTGGCAGAGCTTGGATTGTAAAAAATCTAAATGGCAATGAAAGTGTTGAGAAAATTGTTTCATTATTGAATAATAAATCAAAGCAAAATGTTTTAATAACAATTGATGATTTTGAATTCAGAAAAAATCAACTTATAAACCAAATAAGTTGTTTTGAAGATTATTGCGATGGTTTATTGGCAATTGGAGATAAAAACTTCCCAAAATATCGAGGAATTGTAAGGGGAAGTGAGCAACCTATATTTCTTTTTTACAAAGGTGATATTAATTTATTGGATATTGAAAATAGCAACATCACTGTTATTGGACTACTTAATCCAGACGAAGCGATAGAAATTAGAGAACAAAGAATAGTTTCAGAAATTGTCAAAAGGGACGTAACAATAGTAAGTGGTTTGGCATTTGGTTGTGATAGTATTGCACATAAACAAGCTCTGAAAGGTGGTAAAACCGTGGCAATATTACCTAGTCCTCTTAACAATATTTTACCAGCTAGAAATAAAAGTTTAGCTTATGAAATAGTAGAAGAAGGTGGACTATTAGTAACTGAATACCTCGAAGATTTTAAATCTCATATGGAACTAAGTAGTCGCTATAAAGAACGAGATAGATTACAAGCATTATTTTGTGATACGATAATTTTAGCTGCTAGCTATGCACAAGATTCAGCTACCCGATGGAAGATATTTGATCAAAAATTAGATAGTGGTGCAAGGTTAGCAATGGGTTATGCTAAAGATTATAACATTCCACGTGCTGTAATGTACGACCAATACATTGACAATGACAATCCTATGTTCGATTTAAATAGACAATTAATAACTGAACAAAAAGATATTACAATACTGACTCAGAAAACTTTAGAAAAAATAATTAATCAGATAAAATCAAAAAATAATGATAAAAGTGATTATCATACAGATTTATTTGGATAATAATCAAAATATACAAACAAGACTTAACGAAGACAAGAACACCAGTACCTAACTTTTTATAAGTAATGTCAGGGAAAGAACAAATTTCAAGGATTGTATCCCGCTAAAATTTCGTAGCGGTTTGACAAGAGAACGCTTTGAAATGCTAAACGTTTCATATACTTTTCCGTTAACTTTTCACCTTCTCCAACCTTTCCAGATTCTGCTTTGCCAGTTCAAAGTCGGGATTGTTCTTAATGCATCCCTGCAGCAGCTTTTCAGCTTCTTTGTAATTCTTTTCATCTATGAGCAGTGAAGCAAGGTTGTTCAAGGTTTTTGGTTCATTGGGAGCATCTTTCAGGATTTCGTAATAGAATTCTTTTGCCTGCTTCAATTCTCCATTTGAATGCTGAATAAATGCATAATTATATTTCGCTTCTATAAATGTAGGATCTAAGATCATAGCATGCATAAAGTGATACTCTGCCTTTTTTTGGTTTTTAGTAAATGTGTAATACAATCCCCAATAATATTCAAAATCGGATGATGAAATATAAATGCTGGAATATTTTTTTAGCAATTCGTAAGCTTTTGTAGATTCATTTTTAGAAAGCAGAATCGCAACTTGTTGTATCGCTTCACTTTCGCTATTAAATAACTCTGGTTTCCCAATGATTATTGATCGAACTTTCCAGCTATTATTTATTAATTTCAGATTGATCGTAAGATCGTATTTGTTATTTACATCATAATACACTAGAGCTTGGTCTTTTTCTTTTGTTAAAGCAGATGAGATCAAATCAAAACTGCTGATCTTTTTAATAACTTTATTTGCTGCAATTCTGGCTACAAATTTATCATTCAATTTATTTGATTGCCAATATTCATTATTAATCATAAATGAAGTTACTTTTTCCCATTCATTTGTGTAAAGATGTTGCATGAATTCCAATGCATGATCTTCATACGTTTTTGGGGTAGAATCTACTTTAAGTTCATCAAGTGATAACCTTTCTTTCAAATAGTTTAACGGTACGATAGGATTTATTTTGAATTGATTTAAGAATTCTTCTATTTTCTTCTTTCCTTCGCTTGATTCTGCCATTGTAATCGGAATCTGATCATTGAATATTTTTTGTGGCTTGGTTATCCATAAAGCCATCTGTTTTTTAAGCAGATCAATGTATTCCATTTGTGAATCTGATTTCCCCTTTAGTTGCATAATTTCTGAGCTCTGTAGATGATATTCACATTCATTTGGGCATTGTTCATCAACTCGTAAAATATTACAATCTTCCCAACAAATATCGAATCCTTTTCTCATGCAGAATCTTGTACCGGTTTTTGTTTTACATATCTTGCATTTTTTCTTTTTGAAGATTTTCATTAATTATCACCACTTTAATTTGTTTTTCAATTTTTCTGCTTCTTCTTTTGCTTTATTTTCAAGTTCTTTTTGCTTTTTATCAGCTTCTGCTTTCACCTTATCTTCTATCTTTTTCTTTTCACGCTTAATTTTATCTTCAAGTTCTTTACGTTTCTGTTCTATTTCTTTCTTTTGCTCATCAACCTTACTGGATATTCTATCTATTTCTTTTTGGATATCCTTTTCACGTTCAGCTATGAGGCCATCAAGTTCTTGCTTATACTTGTTTAGTTCTTTGTTTATCCTCTTCTTTAGTTCTATCTTAGCTCTTTCTACTTCTTCGGAGAGTATTTTCTTTAGCTGTTTAACGATAAGGTTATCTAGATTACTATCAACTTTGAACTTAAAGCCATCTTCGGTTTGTTTCACGTTTGCATCAAAAGTTATCTTATGAATAGCTTGAGAAATAGAACGGGAGATCCTTACTAACCGTTCATTCATTTCTGGTTGAGAAGAATAATCAAATTTTACATTATTTATTTCAAAATAGATATCAGAAAAAATTTTACCATTCACAATATCAATTTCAGATATAAGCTTGCCATCACCTCTTTTCAATTTTGTAGGGAGAAGTTCAAAATTTGTCATTTCCATGTTTGTTATAGGCACTTCATCAATTTTAAGAACAATATTCTCATGTGATTTATCTGTTCGATAATCAAAAATTGCATCAATATTTATTTTACCAACATTTTCCTGAATCCCGGAAAGTTCGATATTCATCGATTTTTGCGTTTTCTTCTGATCATTAGAAATATCATGAACATAACCAGAAAGATGCACTCCATCATTTGTAACTGCAGAGATAGAAATCTCTTTTATCCATAGTCCCGGTAAATGAGGCATTTTATCTTTTTTTGGAGCTTTCTTAGGCTTTGAAAGATCTCTTGCGGTATTTACATTTTCCAGAACCTTCATCAATCCATCTGCTATTCTGTCTCCAAAAAGCATTGCAGCGATATTTCCAACTGAAATATCCGGAAGTTTTGCCAAAGCAAGTGCTTTTTCATAATCATGCTTTATCCAGGCAGGAATATCGTTTTTCAACTTCTTTATAGTATTCAAGTCTTTTTCTATTTGTGTCTTATCTTTGATCACATTATTGTAAAGTGTCTCAGAACGATTATACACATCATTAGCAAGACGAAGGTTCTTTTCAAGTGCCACAACTGTTTTAATCTCTTTAGGTTTAATTTTAAGAACATCTTTTTTAATTGAAGTATAATCATTTTCATAATTTTTATTCTTCAATCTTTCATCCCAGTGATCATAGCGAGTTTCAACAAGTTTCTTCAGGGAATCGGCTTTTGCAGGAGTTTTAAGATCTAAGACCTCCATCAGCGAATCTACATCAACTTTCTGATCTATAAATCCAGGATCAAAAATTGGTATTTGTGATTTTTCCCTTTCAAGGTTTTCTTGAATTGCTGTCATCAATTTTGCTTCAATATCTTTTTCCAGTTGTGATTTTTCACGTTTTTTCTTTGGTGGTAATTCGCCGTTGGTTTCTCTTTTTGTTTCAAAGAGCATTCCATCTAACTGCATTTTCTCAATGATAACTTTGCCCGATAATAATGGTTTAAATGCAAGTTCAAATTCGCAATTCCCGGTTTCAAAGATGTTTTGCATTGTGTTCTTGCGATTTGTGAATTGCAACCTATCCCACTTGATATGCACTGTAAATGGTTTAAGATATACTCCGTCTACTTCCACTTTTGCTCCTGCAATTGCAGAGCCAGATTTTTCGATTATCGACTTTGCAATCTGGTTTCTAAAAATAACTACTCCAGCTGCAATCAAAATTGGTATTAATATAATTATTAAAATAACTGATAATAATTTTTTTCTTGATTTTATTTTCATTTTATATCTCCTTAGATCATTTCCGGTGCTGGTGGCATGTTGCGTTTGAATTCTGATGTTTGTATCATTATTTTTACTTTACCTATCTTCTCTTTTGAAAAGTTTGAGATCAATTCTTTTTCATCTTTCTTCAAATCAAGCATTTGGTATAATATTTCATCAAGTTCTGCATAAGTTATTCCCATTTCATCTTCGTCGGTCTGCCCTTCCCAAAGATCTGCTGTAGGTTTTTTTGTGATCACACTTTGCGGTAAGCCCAATATTTCAGCTAATTTGTATACTTCCGTTTTATAAAGATGTCCAATAGGTTCAAAAGCACAGGCGTTGTCACCATATTGAGTGCAATAACCTATCATCAATTCCGAAAGATTTCCAGTTCCTGCAACCAAAGCTTTATATTTAGCCGAAAGATCATAAAGAACGCACATTCTCTCACGAGCCATCCGGTTCCCTTTGCGTAAAATATCTGCATCAATTGCATACTTTTCAAAATAGTTATCAACCATCGGAGAAATGTCGATAACTTCATGCTTTATCTTCAAGGTTTCAGCAACTTCAATTGCATGATTCAAGCTATCAGGATGACTCTTGCGATATGGAAGCATCACTCCAAAAACATTATCTGAACCTATTGCTTTTACGCACAAATCCGCTGTAACAGATGAATCTATACCACCAGATAACCCTACAATAAGTTTAGAAAAACCTGCTGATATCAGTTGGCTTTTAATGAATTCCACAATTAAATTAATTTGCTCATTAAGATTGATTACACGCATCAGAATACTCCCATTTCTTAATTTTGTTATCTATAAATTCTATTAATCAAGATCTTACGGATGGTTGAGCTTGTGAAACCTCCGTAATGGTCATTGTTTTCAATTCAACCATTGCGAAGGATTTCAGCCATTCGCAAGGTTACTAGTATAGATTAAT
>JAOZPK010000021.1 GCA_029932755.1 Candidatus Cloacimonadota bacterium
GGCAGGTTGAGCTTTATGAAATGCGACCAGATAAACAAACTGAAGCGCATCAAACAGGCAATTTTGCTGAAGTTGTCTGCAGTAATTCACTTAAAAGCAAACTAATAACAACTGCTTCCGGATTATTAAAAGAAGAGATGAAACTGTTGGGCTGTAAACTGCTGCCAATGGCAGAGGAATGCAGTGTTCCTGCAGGAAATGCTTTAGCTGTAGATCGTGATATCTTTGCCGAAAAAGTAACCTCAATTATTCATAATCATCCCAATATTAATGTTCACCGTGAAGAAGTTACATCCATAGATGATGAACTCACAATTGTTGCTACTGGTCCACTTACATCAAAAGTACTTACCGAAGAATTGATAGAAATAATTGGGGATGAACATCTCTATTTCTTTGATGCTATAGCTCCCATCATCACTGCCGAAAGTATAGATGAGAGTATAATCTACCGCAAAACACGTTATGATAAAGGTGAAGCCGATTATCTGAACTGTCCCTTTTCTAAAGATGAATATTATGCTTTTGTTGATGCCTTAAATGATGCAATAAAACACGAAGTTCATGAATTTGAAAATAAATTCTTTGAGAATATCAATTTTAGTTTTTATGAGAATTGTACTCCCATTGAAGAACTGGCAAGACGCGGAAAAGATACACTGCGATATGGAGTTATGAAACCGGTTGGTCTGGATGACCCCAGAACTGGTAGATGGCCGTATGCTGTAATTCAATTGCGTGCAGAAAATAATGACAAAACTGCCTACAATCTAGTCGGCTGTCAAACGATGCTGAAATATGGAGAGCAGAAGAAAATATTTCGGTTGGTTCCTGGAATGCAAAAGGTTGAATTTGTGAGATTTGGATCAATTCATCGAAATACATATTTGAATGGTCCGCACATTTTAAACGCTGATTTGTCCCTGAAAAATAAACCTAATATATTTATTGCAGGACAGCTTGCAGGTGTGGAAGGTTATGTAGAATCAATTTTCGCTGGATTATTAGTGGCAAAATTATTAATAGAGGAAATCAAAAAAATTGATGAGTTACTTCCCAATACAACAATTTCAGGGCAGCTTTGGAAGCATCTGATAACAGAACAGAAAAATTTCCAACCTATGAATGCAAATTTTGGATTGTTACCTGCTTTAGAAGAACGAATCAGAGATAAAAAATTAAGAAAGCAAATGTACTCTGAGAGAGCAATCAAGGATCTACAAAGCAGTTCAATTGTTAAGAAATAACCTCAGCTTCAGCCTTGGCCTTGTTCTCGATCTTAGCTTTATTCAATAAAATCGTGAAAAAAATCAGAACTCTCTAAAACTGTGATCCGATTGATCCATTCTTTTTGAATTCTCAATTTATTTTCAAATTTTTCTAGAGCAATATCATAATCAGGCAACCGCGGATCATATCGTCTATTATCATAAAAAATGTTGTTTTCAATTGTAAATTCTTTTGGAACAAGATGTTTTGCCAGAGCGCATTGGTAACCATAATATTCAGATGAGTCATAGACAGAATCCTGTGCTGTTCTCACAATAATATTTGCTTTGAAATATCCAGGATTTTCTACGGTAGTAGAAGTTATTGATGTACCCATTGCACCGGTTTTATATATAATATTATTATTAATGTATCCCCTGGGTTCACCTTTAGTAGCATCCCAAAGTGAAATTCCCCAAGTTATTATATCTTCAATAATATTATATTCTATTGTCCCTTCAGCATCTACAAAAAGCCCGATACCTTTCCAATAACGTTTCACCAGATTATTCCTGATCACCGCCTTAGCGTTCCATGTTACACCGATGCCAACTCCTCTTCCGCCTTGAGCTATCCTGCCCCCAGCTTTGTGAACTCCATCAATAATATTCTCTTCTATCACTGCTTCTGAGTTTCGATATAAAGCAATCCCATCCCATGAATTTTTTGATATTAAATTATTATAAATTCTAAGGTATGAATTTTCACGTCCGCAGATTCCCATAATACCAACGATGTTCTTTTTTATTAGAGTTTGGTCACCATAATTTCTGGTGATCTTATTATTACGAATGATCACATTACTATTTTTTACAACAATCGCAGCATCAGTGGCAAATTCGCTTGAATCTCTTATTCCTCCTGTGATTGTAAGATTTTCCAGGATGCAATTTTCACAATTGAGGATATACAGACCATATCCGGAATTTGTTTTGATCACAGCAGTTTTATCAAGAGGACCGGAAATCTTAATATTCTTACCTGAAATTATCAGACCCGCAGTTGCAGTTATCAATGTATCAGGATTCTCGCAATTGCCACAAGACGAATCTATAATTGTTTCGAAATCAAGTTCGTAGACACCACTTGCAAGTTTCACATTTATATCTTCTTGTGTATTACGAAAGAGTTTTTCTAATTCTTCAACAGATGTTATTCTGATAGTAGGATTGGGTTTGGTTAATATAAAATTAAGGATGAGGAGTAAAGCAAATAAAATTGCCGTTACGTGATATTTTTTCATGATCTATACAACTCCGTTCTGCGATCTAATAATAAATTATTGAGTTCAGTAATATCTTTATTTTCCGATTCTAAAGGATCAATCTCTGTTATAAAAACAGATTCTTCAAATTTATTCATTCTGTAAATGATCTGTCCTTTTGTATCTACGATCTGACTCATGCCGGTGAAATTAAGTACTTTTTCACCGTTTTTATCTTTCCCTGTTCTATTGGATGTTGCAGAAAAAACTCCATTTTCAAGCGATCGCGTGAACATTGCCTGCTGACACCAAGGTAGAACCAAATTGGCTGGATGAGCAATAATCTGTGCTCCTGCTAAAGCTAATGAACGTGCTGATTCAGGGAATATCCAGTCGAAGCAGATCATCAAACCAACTTTAACATTATTCTTTGCCTTGAAAACTTTAAAACCGGTATCTCCAGCTTTGAACCATTTTTTCTCTTCGAAGAAAAGGTGAGTTTTTCTGTAAATATGGATAGAGGTATCAGGATTAACTAACATGGCAGAATTGTATATTCCGTTTTTAGTTTTCTCAGCAAATCCAACTACATAGCTGGTATTGTGTTGCTTAGCAAGTTTTTGGAACAAAGTCACCGTTGGCCCATTATTTGGATCTTCAGCAATACTTTTCACTTCCTCTTCCGAATTAAATAAATATCCACTGACGGCAAGTTCGGGTAATACTATCAGATCTGCTGAAACTGATTCTAAAAGTGATTCCATTTTCTTAAGATTCTTTTCAGTTTGCATTAATTCAGGCTTGAATTGGCATACTCCAACCTTAAATCCCATTAATCCTCCAAAATTGCTCTAATGAAATAAGTGAATCCTGTTTTGTCAATCTTAAATCATTTAAAACAATAATGAATGTCTTTATAATAATAATTAAATTATATTTATATAACAATTTACTCTTGACAGCAGAACCCTCAAATTTTTATTGAAGTTGAAGTAAATAAAAAGCGCATAGTTTTTTAGCTGACATTCCGAGTCAGCATTTTTTTGATAAAAAAACGATACCACTGTAATTCAGTGGTTTAATCGTTTATGGAGGTTTTTGTTGATGGAACAAAAAGAAAGAATAGAACATATTGCCAAGAAAGCATGTTCAGATGTAAACGTGGCATTATATGATATAAGTTTGAAGCAGGCATCCAAAGGGTTGATAGTACTGATCTATATTACCAAGATTGGAGGTGCTACAATTAATGAGTGTAAAAAAGTGAGCAGGATCATCTCTGAAGCATTGGAGACCGAAGATGTTATAAGCGAGAGATTTTTCCTGGAGGTATCATCACCAGGGCTTGAGCGCTTTCTTAACCAGAAGAAACATTATGTGAGTGCAATTGATGAGAAGATTCAAATATCATTTGCTGATGGTGAGAATATTGTTACTATCATTGGAATACTAAAAGAGGTTTTACCTGAGAGTATCAAGATAGAATTTGAAGATGCATTAAAAGAAATTAAGCTTACTGATGTTAAGAAAGCTAAAACATATTTTGATTATAAGAAATAAATAAGTGAGGAGATTATGAACTCAAACATTATGGGATCTCTTGCCGAATTGGCTAATTTGAAGCAGCTTGATAAAGAAAAATTAACTTTAATTATTAAAGAAGGTTTATATCAGGCAATTTCTAAGAAAATGATTTTAGACAATGAATTAGAAATAACTACAGATTATAATACGAATAAAATAATAGCAAGATTTAACAGAATTGTTGTTGAACGAGATACATCGCTTGGTGAAATATCTTTTGAAGATGCAAAGATGATCGATGAAGACTTAGAATTGGGGGATACAATTCCAGTAGAAATGAATATCTCAGAATTCGAACCAAAAGTAATCCGAAATGCAAGAAAGGCGATCCTTGAACGTATAAAATTATTAGAAGAAGATAGGATCATGTTCGATTATGAAAATCAGAAAAATCAACTTGTATCCGGTAAAATTACAAAAGATGATTTTAACGGTTACCTCGTAAATATTGGTTATGCAGATGCTCTTCTCTCCAAGGAAGAACAAGTTGAGGATGAATATTATAAAGTTGGTGATGTGATTCGTTGTTATGTTGTTAATATTCGTAAACGTAAGAAAGATGTCATCGTTATTTTATCAAGGACTCGTCCTGAATTCGTGAAGAAAATATTTGAATCTGAAATCCCTGAGATCACATCCGGAGAGATTGAGATCAAGAAGATAGTTAGAGAGCCTGGAATGCGTACAAAAGTCTCTGTTCATTCTAACAATGCCGAAGTTGATGCAACTGCAGCTTGTCTTGGACCACATGGAGTGAGAATTGAGGCTATAAGAAAAGAATTGAATGGTGAGCTGGTTGATATCGTCGTATGGGATTCAGCTCCTGAACAATTAATAGCAAATGCAATTGGAACTGATCTGGTTGAAAAAGTATATTTGGCAGATCGAGGAAAATTTGCCAGAATTATCGTTAATAAAGATAATAAGAATCTGGCTATTGGTAAGAAAGGTAAGAACGTAAAACTTGCAGCAAAACTTACTGATTTTAAATTAGATATCTACACGGAAGAGGAATTTGAAGAGAAGATCTCTGAAGAACGCAGAATCACAAGTCATGTAAGTGATCTTGATGGTGTTTCTTCAAAAGTTGCAGAAGTATTGAAAATTCATGGATATACTTCTGTCCAAGATATTTATGAAGCAAGTATTAAAGAACTTTGTAATCTAGAAGGGCTTGGAAAGAAAACAGCTGAAAAGATCAAAGAATCTTCTAAATACTTCTAAATTCCTATTATTAGGGAAATTGATGAATTCCGATGCCGAATAGATCTTCTAAAGCTGGACATATTCCACAAAGAACATGTGTGGTATGCAGAAAAAAATCAGATAAGAGAAAGCTGATGAGATTTGTTCTATTAGATTTTGAAATTGTGTTCGATCTAAATTGTGATATAAAAAAACGTGGTTATTATGTATGTGATGATAATAACTGTTTGCAGAAATTAGAAAAAAGAGTTAAGAAAATATTAAGAGGCAGGAGTTAAAATGAAAGATAAAATTATAAATCTTTTGCATATAGCAAGAAAAGCCCGGAAATTAAAATCCGGTTATGATGCCTGTGAAAGATCTTGCTTCTCTAATAATGCAAAATTACTCATCTATGCATCTGATCTTGCTGAAAAGAGAAAAAATCATTTGTTAAGCTTGGCAAATGCAAATAATATTAAAATTGTAGAATATGGTTCCAAATCTCTCTTTGGGACAGAGTTTAAGATTAGAGATATTGGAATAATATGTATCGAAGACGCAAATTTCGCTAAAGGAATTTTGCGATCGATTGGTTAAATTGGAGGATACATGCCGACGAAAGTACATCAATTAGCTAAAGAACTGAAAATATCAACTGCAGCTCTAAAAAAACATCTAAATGACATGGGTATTGTTGTTAAAAATCATATGAGCCCGATTGATGAAAAAACAGAAAAAAATATTCGTGCAAAGTTTAATGCAGAATTTGCAGCAGTAAAACAACGTCAGCACGATAGGAATACTTATCATAAAAAAATTGTTCTGGCAGATAGAAAGAAATTAGAAATAGAAAGAGAGAAGAAATCTCAGATTGCCGAAAAGGATAAGAGGAAAGAAGTTCAGAATTTTGTAGAAAAAAGTATAAAGAAAACTGATAGCAGAAAACCTGGTAAAAAGGATAATGTATATAAGAAACTAAAAACTTCTTCTAAACAATCTAAATTACCTGATGTACCACCAACTGAAGAGAAAAGAAAATTCAAGGATCATGATAAAAAGGCTGTTTCAAAAAAATCATTCGATAAGAAAGATAAGCATTTGAAGGCTAAAATCCAACATTTATCAAAAGGCAAAAGGAAAAAACGCTTTACCCCAAATGAAATGGAAGAAGCTGCAATTGCTAAAAATATCAAGCAAACATTATCTGATGATTCTTCTAAGAAGAAAAAATATAAAAAAGATAAAGTGCAAATTGATAATGATGTAAAAATTGTTCTTAATGAGTATACTTCTGTAAGTGAGTTAGCTAAAATGATGGATATAACTGCTTCTGAGATCATTACAAAATTCTTTATGATGGGACAGATGGTTACTATTAATCAGCGCTTGGACAAAGAATCACTTGAGATGATATGTGATGAATTTGATTTTAATATTGAATTTAAAGAAGAATATGGTAGCGAGATTCTGGAGGAACAGAAAGTAGAGGATGAGAATATCGAGATAGTAACTCGACCTCCTATTGTAACTATAATGGGTCATGTTGATCACGGTAAAACGGCCATCCTTGATAGAATCCGCTCTACAAATGTAATCGCTGGTGAAGCTGGTGGAATTACACAGCATATTGGTGCATATCAAGTTGATTATAATGGTCATAAAATCACTTTTTTAGATACACCAGGTCATGAAGCTTTTGCTGCTATGCGTGCTCGTGGGGCGAATGTAACAGATATTGCAGTTATTGTTGTGGCAGCTAATGAAAGTGTAAAGAAGCAAACCCTTGAAGCTATTGATCATGCGAAATCTGCAGGTGTTACTATCATTGTAGCTATTAATAAAATTGACCTTAAAGATGCAAATGTAGATAAAACTATTGCTGATCTGATGAAACAAAATATCATGCTGGAAGATTACGGTGGTGATGTTATGTGGACAGAATGTTCTGCAAAAACAGGCGAAGGAATAGATGATCTTCTGGAATCTATTTTACTTACAACAGAAATGATGGAACTTAAAGCTCCAATTAATATTAATGCTGAAGGTATCGTAATTGAATCTAAAAAGGATGCACAAAAAGGAACAATCGTAACGATTTTGTTGCAGAAGGGAAAACTTAGAAAATCCGATAGTGTGGTTTGTGGAGCTACTTATGGTCACATCAGAAAGATCGAAGATGAACGTGGAAACGAAATTAATGAATTGAATCCTGCTGATGTAGGTGTAATATATGGTATAAATAAAGTTCCCAAAGCGGGGGATATTCTTAATAAAGTAGATGATGAAAAGAAAGCTCGTCAGATCAGTACGGAGAGAAGAAATATCCGTCGCGAACGCGAGAAATTCCAATCAAAAACAAATCTTGATAACTTGTTCCAAAGAATCAAAGAAAATAAAATGAGTGAGATCAAACTTATCGTAAAAGCGGATACAGATGGCTCTGTGGAAGCTTTGTGTGATTCGTTCCAAAAACTAAGTACAGATGAAGTCGTGGTTCATATCATTAGAAAAGCAGTTGGTGGTATTAATGATGCTGATGTAAACATGGCTTCAGCTTCCGATGCTATAATTATTGGATTCCATGTACGTGCTGGAACATCCGCAAAAAAATTGGCTGAAGATGAAAATGTAGAGATTAAATTGTACCAGATCATTTATGAAGCTATTGAAGAAATTGAAAGTGCGATGACTGGTATGCTGAAACCTAAATTTGTTGAGAAATATCTGGGAACTGCTGTTGTAAAACAAGCTTTCAGAATTAAAGGAGTTGGAACAATCGCTGGAGTTGCAGTTGAAAAAGGTGTGATCAAAAATGAAGGTGTTGTAAGAATTTATCGTAACGATATTATTATTCATGAAGGTAAATTATCTTCATTGAAACACTATTCTGAAGAAGTGAAAGAGCTGAAAGCCGGAACAGAAGGTGGAATTGGAATGGAAAATTTCAATGATATTAAAACTACAGATATTATAGAAAATTATATTGTTGAAGAAGTTGAACGAAAACTTAAATAAATTTAAGAGAATATAATGGCAAGGATTAGAATCAAGAGATTAGAAAGTGAACTTTTTAAGCTTCTTAGTACAGTCATTAGTTTTAAGCTTCGTGATAATAATTTAACTATGGTTACAGTAACCGGAGTTAAACTTACAAATGATCTATCATATCTCAGAGTATTCTTTTCACATTTTGATGAAACCAAAACAGAAGATGTTCTCAAATCTTTAAATAAAAGCAGTGGATTTCTTAAAAACGAAATTGCTAAAGCAAAATTCATGCGTAGAATACCTGATATCAGTTTTGAATATGATAAACTGGAAGAAAATGCTCGTGATCTGGATAAGATCTTTGCAAAAATTCAAGCTGAGCAAAAGGAAGATAAATGATCATTGAAAAGTTATTAGAAATTAAAAACATCCTTAATGAAGCAGTAAATAATTATTCAAAAATAGCAATATTAACACACAAAAATCCTGATGGAGATGGTTTCCCTGCTAGCCTTGTATTGCAGGAAATTTTGCAACAGCAGAATATTAATTCTGATGTAATCCTGGAAGAAGAACCCTCTGAAATATATGATTTCCTAAATGGATATGAACGAGCTAAAGTTTTCTCTGAATCCATGATCTATGATCTTCTTATATTACTGGATTGTCACGAAGTGGAACGTATCGGCATCTGTGAACCACTCATTCCTACAGCAAAAAAAATAATTGCAATCGATCATCATATTTTGAGTGAACCTATCGAAAATGCTGATACATATATTAACACTTCTACAGTTTCGGCAGGTGCAATTATTTATAATATGTTTAAAAAAGAAATAGATAAATTTGAAGAAAAATCTGCTAATTATATTGCAAAAGCTATCTATACAACCATTCTTAATGATACCGATAATTTCCTGAACCAAAATGTTGATGAAGAGACATTTTTAATATGTTCCGAACTTATGAAATACAAGATTAATCCAGGAAGGGTCACAGAATTGTTCCTTCTTAATAAACCGGCTAATGAATTACGTTTTGTAGGTGAAGTGCTTTCTACGATTGAGACTTTTGATAATGACCAGATCTTATTTATGCACTCAACAGTTGATATGCTCAAACGGAACGGAGTTGGACATGAGGGAAATTCCAAACTGACCCGCTGGGTAAAGGGAACTTATAATGTAAAAGCTACTGTACTCTTTAGCCAAGTAGTTAAGAATAGATTTCGTATCAGCTTGCGTTCAAATTACTTAAATGTAAATAAAATCGCTGTAAAGTATGGCGGTGGCGGTCATATAAAGGCTTCCGGCTGTGAAATGAAGGGAAGTCTGGAAGAATTAAAGATCACTTTATTGGAAGACATTCGGGAACAATTATAACAAATGTCAGATTTCGGTGTAATATTAATTGATAAACCACCGAACATAACTTCGTTCGAAGTAGTAAGAAAACTCCGCAAAATAACAGGAATCAGAAAAATAGGACATACCGGAACACTCGACCCTTTTGCCACGGGACTTCTACAGCTCTGCATCGGAAAAGCAACTCGTGTAGTTTCTAAACTTACAGAAAATGATAAAACATATCTTGCAACTTGCCAGTTGGGAATTCAAACCGATACAGGTGATCTTACAGGTGAGATAACCAACCAGGAAGAACCTCCCAAAATCACGGAAGAAGATCTAAACAATATTATACCCGAAATCCTAAAGATATCATCTCAAATTCCTCATAAATTTTCAGCCGTTAAGGTTGATGGTAAGCGAGCTTATGAACTTGCCAGACAAAAAAAAGAAGTAAATTTGCAATCACGTCCAATAAAAATTTTAGGATTTGGTATAGAAAATTTTGAAAACAATAAATTAACTTATAAAGCTCAAGTTAGTAAAGGAACTTACATACGTGTTCTCTCAGAAACAATTGCAGAAAAGCTGGGAACTATTGGAACAACTATAAATTTGAGAAGAACTAAAATTGGTAAGATAGATCTGAATAGTGCAGTTAAATTAGAAGATCTAAATTGTGATAACTGGAAAGAATACCTTATCCCGTTAACTCAAATATTTTCATCGTATGCAAAAATTCATCTTGAACCTGGGCAAAAGGAACTTTTTCGGAATGGTGGCCATGTTAAGATCCCGTTGATTGATGAAAATGAAGTTATCGTTCTTGACAATGCAAATGAATGTGTTGGATTTGGTTATATCAAAGAGGGTTTACTAAAACCCAAGATAGTATTTATATGAAATATTTTAAAGCTCAAAAATGTGACTTTACAAAGCCAGTTGTAACGATGGGAACTTTTGATGGTGTACATCTCGGACATATCAAACTTTTGGATCGAGTTGTAAAAAAAGCTGAAGAGAACAACACAAAATCTATTGTGATCACATATTTTCATCATCCATTAGAAACAATTCATAAAAAGACATTTCCATATCTTCTTACTGAGCATGAAAACAAAGAGAAACTAATAAAAAAATGTGGAATTGACTGCGTTCTGTATCTGGATTTTAATGAAAATATGGCGCAGATGCAACCTGAAGATTTCTTAAAAAAAATCATCATAGATGAGATTGGAGCAAAAAATCTTATTGTTGGTTATGATACACATTTCGGTAATTCACGTGAAGGGAATTATCAATTCTTAAAGGACAGATCTTCAATGTATAATTATAATATTGAACTTATAGAACCGGTGAAGATAGACAATCACATCATCAGCAGCAGTTTGATTAGAGACTACATCAGGGAAGGTGATATGCAATATGCATCTAAATTACTGGGTAGAAATTATTCAATTCGCGGATCCGTTCAGATAGGTCATCGTATTGGAAGAAAAATGGGATTTCCCACAATAAATCTTCGACCTCTTAATAATAATAAACTTATTCCAGCAATTGGAGTTTATATTTGTGAGGTGTTAGTTAACGGGGGAAAATACTTTGGTGTAACTAATATCGGTTATTCACCAACCATGAAAACAACACGAATAAAAGAAATAGAAACTCATATTCTAGGTTTTGATGATAATTTGTATCATAAAAATGTTGAAGTAATTTTTAATAAGAAATTGCGTGATGAATTGCTTTTTAAAGATAAAGATGAACTTATTGAAGCAATAGACAAGGATGTTCAACAAGCACGAGAATTTTTTGAAAGGAGAAAATGATGTTCTTTTGTACTGAATGTGGATCGGAAACTTCTAAATGGAGTGGGAAGTGTCCTGCTTGTGGAGCTTGGAACAGTCTGAAAGAAACAACAAGTGTAACCGGAAGAAAGAACAAAAAAAATACAGGTCGTGATCTCTTTGAAAATGAACCGAATAAAAAACCTCTAAAACTTAAAGATATTAACTATACTGAACAACAAAGAACAAAATCCGGTATCTCAGAATTTGACGGTGCACTTGGTGGTGGTATTGTTCCAGGAATGGTGGTACTTATCGGAGGAGAACCGGGCATAGGAAAATCAACTTTGATGTTGCAAGTTTCAGATCAACTTGCTCATCACGACAAAACTATTCTGTATGTTTCTGGTGAAGAAAGCCAAGAGCAGATCAAGCTTCGCAGTCAACGGTTAGAATGCAGTTCCGATAAATTATATCTATATTGTGCTACTGATTTTGAAGAAGTAGCGCAAACAATATTTAATATGGAACCGGATATTGTGATTATAGATTCCATTCAAGCAATGTACTTAAATTCATTAGAAAGTGCTCCCGGAAGCGTTTCGCAATTACGAGAATGCACCGGCTTCTTCACTCGTATTGCAAAACAAAGGAATATTCCGATATTCTTAATAGGACATGTAACGAAAGGTGGTATTGTTGCCGGACCGAAGATCATTGAACATATGGTTGATACAGTTCTTTATTTTGAGGGTGAAACACAGAATCAATTTAAAATACTTCGTGCCACAAAGAATCGTTTTGGATCCACAAATGAAATTGGAATATTTGAAATGCTTTCAACAGGATTATCAGAAGTAAAAGATCCATCGCAATTGTTCTTAACCAGAGAGAACAATATTGGCTCTTCAGTTGGGTGTCTATTAGAAGGCTCAAGGGCTTTCCTGGTGGAAGTGCAGGCACTCGTATCTCCTGCTAGTTATGGAACTCCACAAAGAGTATCGCTAGGATTTAATCACCGCAAGCTGGCATTATTACTTGCTGTTGTTGAGAAGAATCTATCAATAAATCTCCGTAATAATGATGTTTTTCTAAATCTTACAGGTGGTATTAAAGTTACCGATCCAGGATTAGATCTTTCTATAATTGCAGCAATACTCTCCAGCTTTAAAGAGCTTACTCTTCCTGCAAACACATTGTTACTTGGAGAAGTTGGACTTAATGGAGAAATAAGACCTGTTTCTCAAACCGATAAAAGAATTAAAGAAGCAAAAAAACTTGGATATGAAAATATAATTATTTCTGCTAAAAGTAAGAATTCAAGTAAATTAGCAAATATAAAAAAGATCAAACATGTTCGGCAGTTATTTCCGATATTGTTTAATAAATAGGATTCAATATGTACATCGATGTTGTACGTCGATGATAAACGCAATGTGCAACGTTGCGGTACAATATTGTAAGACTTGACTTGAGAGCCGTAGGAACTTGATTGAGGATTGCTTTATAGAAGTTGTTCTCACCCCAAGCTCCGCATCAGGGCAAGCCCAAAGCATCGTTGTCATTCCCATGAAAGCGGGAATCTATGAGATTCCCAGTCAAGCTGAGTATAACCAAACATCTTCTAATTGATAAGTTGATCTTATAAATCCAATTGCGTCTGTAAATTAACCTTACGAAGGTCAAGCATAGCAAGAAGTCCTAAAACCTTCACAAGGGTTTAATAAAAAAATCCCCATTGGAAATTTCCAATGGGGATTTTGCAATTATTTAAGCTAACTAAAATCCACCCGATTTAGTAGCTTCTTTAAGTTGTTTCAAAGTAGTTCTGGTTCGTTTAATATCGTTAAGAACAGAAGCTTTGTCAGTTCTTTTTTCTGTCTCAGTAAGATAATATTCTGCCTTTTTGAAATTAGAATTAGCTTCAGCTTTCACTTTATCACGTTGTTCAACCAATTCGTCAGCTTTATCACCATAATAGATGCTTTTATCTTTATACATTTCTTCAAATTCAAGAAACTTTTCATATTTTTTATAACCTATCTTTTGATGGATAGAGGCTAAAATACGGTATGAATCATAAAGGTCTGCATCGATCTCAATTGCCTTATTTGCATTATATGTTGCCTTAATAAATTCATCCAAAGCTATATAAACATCTGCCAAACGAAGATATACCTTAGGATTATCAGGAGCAAGAATTATGAGTTCGTTCAAAACCTTTAGAGCTTCACTATTCTGATTTGTTTCTCTATAAGCACCAGCAAGGTTCATATATGCTGTTTTATTCTCAGGCTGATCTACAACCATCTGCTTATAATTTTCGATAGCATTTTTCAATTTACCGGTTTTATGATAACACTTAGCAAGTTTCTTTTGCAGTTCATCATCATCAGGAAATGCATTGGAAGCAGTTTCAAGAGGGCTTATAGCCTCATCATAAAAATCCATATTGTAAAGAAATTCTCCCAGAGCCTTATAAGCATCAAAATATTCTCCATCGATTTCTATAGCTTTGCTGAAAGCATCTTTAGCTTGATCTGTATATTGCAGCTCAGCATAAATGTTCCCAATTCTTAACCAGATTTCTTTATTATCTTCGATCTCAGTTATCTTTTCAAGTGCTTCAGCAGCAAGTTCAAACTCTTCCATCTTTAAATATGACTTACTTAAATAATTAAGCACATCTGTATCTTCCGGTGAAATCTCTAAAGCATTATTATAATATTCAACAGAAGCACTAAAATCCTTCAGTATAAATTTGATGAGACCAAGATAAAAATATCCATCTCTATTTTTTGTATCAATATCAATAAGATTTAGAAATGTTTCTTCTGCTGAAGTATAGTTTTTACTACTAAAATGCTGTACACCAATATTAAGTAGTTTTTCTATCTCATCAGCACCCAATTTCTGGATCTTTGGAATAAGCTCTTCTAAAATTGTTTGCTGTCTTTGCTTACTTTTCTTCTCAACATTAAAGGAAATTGAGCTAACTTCGTTAGACTGCATGCTATAGATCTTAGCAATAACCTTGAAAATTGATCCGGATTCTGATGAAACAGTTCCCCAAATAACAACATTAGCACCAAGCTTACTGCCCATACTGGCAATATCTTCTGATCCTGCATAGGAAAGATTAGTAATCCCAGATGCTTTGAATACCTTATCAGATTCCTTGATATTTATTAGTTCAATATTTTCTAATTCTTTAAAAACAGTTGAAAAATCTCTTTTCATCATAGCTTTTGAGACATAATCACTCTCTCTATCACTATTGCTGAAATCGAGTATTGCTACCTTTTGTATGTCTGCTAAAAGAATACTGCTAATAACAAGTAACATAAGTATTGATAAAATAACTTTCTTCACGCTTCCTCCCTTATATTTAATTTTATAATAATTTCAAAACTTTTTAATCTGCAATAAAATGCAAGTTTTTAATTCTTAAAAAGGATAAATCTAATTATTTATTCTTTTAATATAATATCAACAAAACTCGTCGAATGTCAAATTGTAATTAAATAAGAGATCAATTTCCCTTTTTGGAACTCGATCGTGCATTTTGTGTTAATTACAACATTGCTTGTACCAATAAAATTATTAGAATAATCCGCATTTACAATCGGATACTTAAATCCTTGTAATGAAAGGTTACTAATTGGAGATAATGAGAAGAAAGATACGGTTTGTCCCAGTTGCGAAGTAAGTTCATATTTACCAGGGGGATAAAAGGTCATCATACCAAAATTATCAAAAATTTCTAATGGGATTAAACCATTATAATTATGGAAAATGAGAATATTACTAAGTGAATGATCAGCCCTTTTACCGTATGCTGATATGATAATTATCTTTGTTGGATTTAGTGATAATGCATAATTAAGAGCTTTTTGTAGATCTGTATTATTCTGCTCTGTGATTTCTATATATTTTGAATTAGAGAAAAACTTCTTATTACCAAGTGAGATGGAATCGAAATCACCAATAATGTAATCTGGTATTACTTTCTGTGATCTGCAGAGATTTGCTCCTCCATCAGCAGCAATAATGATATCAGCATCCTTCAGAATTATTTTAATATTATTTACTTTTTCACCATTAGCAATTATTGCTATGATATTCTTTTCTTTTTTTCTTTCCATACTTTCTGTGGGCATTTTGAGTATTTAATTATTGTTGGTCAAGATAGAAAAATTAAATTATTAAAGTTTTTTATTATAATAATTAATTAATATTTTAAAAATTGAATCAATAATAATTCCGATAAAACCCATAATAATAAAGTAGATCAACATTTCTGGATATTTCAGCAAATAACGAAAATCTAAAAGTCTGAACCCCATTCCATTACTGACTCCCAGCATTTCTGCAGCAATAATCACTGTCCAACCTAACCCCCAAATCATTCGAAATAAATTCAGGAGAGAAGGAAGTGTTAATGGAAGTTCAATATGAAGAAATATTTGCAATTGGGAAGCTCCCAGGACATGTCCTTCATCAAGATATTCATGTGGAAGGCTGGAGAAATGACCCGATGCTGCAATTAGAGTGGGAAAGAAGAGAGTAATGAACATGATGAATGTAACCGGACCTTCTCCTAATCCAAACCAGATTATGGCAAATGGAAGCCAGGCAAAAGGAGAAATATGGCGGATAAAATTAATGATCGGCAGAAACAGATTGCTTAATGATGCAGAATAATGCAATAAATAACCACCCAATATTCCGACTAACCATGCGATTACCGCAATAATGGTTACCCGCAAGAAAGAAATAACAAGATCTGAAAGTAACAAACTAATAGAAATCCGGCTATCCAGTAAATCTGTATAAGAAATTCCAAGTGAAAAAACTAAAACAATGAAGAAAATAAAAACAAATAAACCGCCCCAAACTTTCGATCTATTTAATTTCAAAATATACATTTTCTGGTGTTACCGGATTTTCGGCATAATTTTTATCTATCATTTTATTAAAAGTATTCAATTCAAATTCCTTCATCTTCTCATCTAATCCCATAACGAATTTTGTATGATACAAAGATTGTTTTGAATATGGTGGATACAATTTAAAGAATTCTTCAACAGCTTTATATGCGGTGTCAGGAGATTTATTGAGTTCATCTGTAGCAGCTTCTAATCCTTTAAGAAATTCTTTTATCAAACCTGATTTTGATCTGATTGCATCTTCAGTAGCAGAAATATTACAACAGGTATGAAGTGGATAATCATCACCGTACCAATGCACAATATTATAATCGCTGGGAAACTTAAATATGGAAGGGACATAATAGCTGATTGCATCAACTTCTTTGGAACGTAAAGCAGCTGCCATATCCATCGGTGTGCGGAAATAAACGAATTCCATATCGATCTTGCGATCATCAGACATAAGCTCTGCAAAGATATCTAAGGTGGAAGCTCGTAGAACACCAATCCTTTTGCCTTGAAGCTGATCTAAAGTTTTAATATCAGGACTTGTAATTATACCATCGCTTTCACGTTCAAAGAAAGAGATGATCTTAACTTTTTTCCCGTTGGAAACAGCTAACCATGTATAAGTGAATGGCAATATTGCAACATCGATTTTTCCGGAGATAAGAGCTTCGTTGGTTTCCCAACCGGAAGTAAATTTTTTAATGATATAATTTTCTCTGTTTAAAAATTTTGTAGCCAATCCAAAATCTAATGGGAGATGATTTAATGATGGTTTAATTATCCCAACAATTAATTTGTCTTCACTTCGGTTTGCACATCCCAATAATAGTGTGAATATCAATAATATCCAAATAATTTTTTTCATAGTTCCTCCAATAAAATATATAAAGCCACCCTATATACAAACAGTTAGGGTGGCTTAAATTATTAAACCTAGATCTTTACTGTAACTTATTATTTAACTTAATTCTAATATAGTGCTTTTAATAATATCAACGCATTCCATAAGTTGTTCTTTAGTTATTACCAGAGGTGGTGCAAAACGGATAATATGCTGATGTGTCGGTTTGGCGAGAAGTCCGTTCTCTTTAAGTTTTATACATACATCCCATGCTTCAACACCGTCTTTTGGTTTTATGATAATTGCATTTAAAAGTCCCATTCCACGAACATTCTGGATAAGTGGAGAATCGATCTTTCGCATTTCAGCACGGAATAAATTTCCCAGGGTTTCAGCTTTCTTAATAAGATTTTCATCTTTGACAACTTCCAGAGCTGCTTTTGCAACAGTGCAAGCAAGTGGAAATCCACCGAAAGTAGAACCATGTTCACCTGGCTTTATGGTAAGCATGATATCTTTGGATGAAAGAACTGCAGAAACAGGAAGAACACCACCTGAGATCGCTTTCCCTAAAATCACGATATCCGGCTTAATACCTGAATAATCACAGCAAAGAAGTCGTCCTGTTCGTGCGATACCGGTTTGAACTTCATCAGCAACAAATAATACATTATGTTTTTTACAAATATTATAACAATCATTTATATAATTTTCATCGGGAACGAAAACCCCGGCTTCACCTTGAATTGGTTCAACTATGAATGCAGCAACATTCTTACCACGCTTTTGCAAAATATCTTCTAAAGCTTGTGTATCATTATAAGGAATTTTTTCAATTCCGGGTGTGAAAGGTCCAAATCCAATTCGACAATCAGGATCTGTGGAAGCTGAAACAATTGTAATTGTTCTTCCATGAAAGTTGCCTTCTGCAAAAATAATGATAGCCTTATCTTCTTCGATACCTTTTTTTACATATCCCCATTTACGTGAAAGTTTGATTGCTGTTTCAACGGCTTCAGCACCTGTATTCATGGGTAGAACCATTTCATAACCGAAAAATTCGGTGATGAATTTTTCATATTCACCCAGTTTATTATTGAAAAATGCACGAGAAGTAAGCGTAAGAATATTTGCCTGATCTGTAAGTGCATTAATTATTTTTGGATGGCAATGTCCCTGATTTACAGCAGAATATGCAGAAAGAAAATCGTAATATTCATTTCCTTCCGGATCCCATACTTTTGCCCCTTCACCTTTTGCCAAAACTACCGGCAGCGGGTGATAATTGTGTGCGCCATAAGTCTCTTCTAAATTAATGGCTTCTTTACTGCTAATGTTTCCAAACACTAATTTATCTGACATAATATCTCCTGAATTATTAATTATTTTTGATATCTTTTTCTTAAAACAAGCTTTAATGTCAATTTTTTTCTTTGCAATGATTTGCTTGACACAGGGGGGCAGGAATTTTGGATTACAAAAATAGAAGAAGCGGGATTATGAAAGCAGATTGGAAGAATACAGCAGTAGTCGTTCCTATATATAATTCAGAAAAATATTTGACGGAATTATTTAAGAAAATCACAAAATATTTTTCCTTAGAAAGCATCTTTGCGGTCAATGATGCTTCAGAAGATAATTCTAATGAAGTTTGTAAAAAGATTGGTGTGAAGTTGATAGATCTGAAAATTAATTGTGGAAAAGGGAATGCATTACAGGTCGGATTCAAAGAAGCTATAAAAAAAGGTTATAAATTTGCATTTACAATTGATAGTGACCTGCAGCATAATCCTGAGGATTTTCCAAGCTTTTTACAAAAACAGAATGAGCTAGCATTGGAGTTGGTAATTGGAAAAAGGGATTTTTCACATAAGAAAATGCCATTTCACAGGATTTGCAGTAATACGCTAACCAGCTGGGTTGTCTCGCGAGCATCAAAGCAGAAAATACTAGATTCTCAATGTGGTTTCAGACTATATAATTTAAAAATATTGGAAGGTATGAATTTCCAAACCAAACGTTATCAATTTGAAACTGAAATCATTCTGAAAATTGCAAAGAAAAATGGGAAAGTTGGTTTTACTCCCATTGAAACGATATATGACGGACAGAAAAGTTATATTTCAGGTTGGCGGGATATAAAGAATTTTATTAAGATCGTGCTTTATGAGATGAAGAATTAATGGAGAAATAATGAAAATATTACTAACAAATGATGACGGCTATGATGCACCAGGAATCACAGTTTTAGCAGAGGAACTTAAAAAAAAAGGACATGAGATAATTATCGCAGCACCACTGAAACAGCAGAGCGCAAAATCCCATTCTATCTCACTCTTTAAGCCGATGAAAATAATTGAGAAAAAGGAGAAGCTTTTTGCCATTTCCGGTACTCCTGCCGATTGCATGATTCTGGCTTCACAACTCATTGTTGATGATTCAATAGATTTAGTTATTTCAGGAATAAATGCCGGGCAAAATATGGGTGAGGATGTATTATATTCAGGAACTGTCGCAGCAGCAATAGAAGCGATGTTTTTAGGCTATAAATCAATTGCCATTTCACTAGCTTCTTACAAAGATCAAAAATTTATAACCGCAGCTAAGTATTTATGTGAAATGTTAGAGAAGGGTATTCATAACGAAATTGCTAAGAATGAAGTACTAAATATTAATGTTCCTAATTTAAAATATGATGAAATACAGGGAGCAAAGGTTACCTGTATTGGGCACCGAATATATTACAATTTTGTTCGTGAAGAAAAAGATGAGAATGGAGTAACGGTTTACTTTATAGGTGGTGATGAACCTCATTGGACTGAAATAGAAAATTCCGATGCTAATGCTGTGAAAAATGGTTATATCTCCATCACACCAATAGCACCTGATTTCACAAAAAAAGATTCATTTGGGCAGATCAATGCCTGGATAGAGAAGTATAAATTGGGTTAAGTAAAAATGAGACATAGATCTTCCCGTGAAAACATGATGAAACACCAACTTATTGCCAGAGGAATAGCTGACGAGAATGTATTAAAAGCATTTCTCAAAGTTCCCCGTCATGAGTTTGTACCAAAAGAGATCAGACATCTTGCTTACAACGATTCACCTCTTAGTATTGGAGAAGAACAGACAATTTCCCAACCCTATATTGTGGCTCTGATGATGCAGATATTAGAACTTAAGGAAAGTGATAAAGTGCTTGAGATCGGAACAGGTTCCGGCTATCAAACGGCTCTACTTGCTGAAATTGTGAAAGAAGTTTATACAGTGGAACGGATTAGTTCTCTCATCCAACGTGCAGAAGATTTACTAAATAATTTGGGCTATAAAAATGTTCATTATAAATTTGGAGATGGAACTCTGGGCTGGAAAGATATAAACTCTAAGCTAAATAGTTTCGATAAAATAATCGTGACAGCTGCGGCACCGGATATACCGGTAAGTTTGACCAGTCAACTTGCTATGAACGGAAAACTTATCATTCCAACCGGTAATCGAGCTTTTCAGCAACTTGTTGTCATAACCAAAACTGAGGATGGTTATATTCATACCAATGAAGGTGGTTGCACTTTTGTACCGTTAATTGGAGATGAAGGATGGCAGGAATGAAAAAAATATTAATTATTCTGATCTTACTTTGTATTTCTTTATCTCTTTTAGGGTTATCTGGTTTTAAAGAAAAACTGGAAGCAAAAATTGAACTGATAAATGTATCTTCAGAAGTGAAAGTTTTCCTTATTGCCATGATTCCTATCTTTGAACTACGTGGCGCAATACCAATAGGGATACTGAAATATGAGCTTCCTTTATGGAAGGTTATTCCAATTGCTCTTGCCGGGAATATGTTCCCAATATTTTTTATACTCTTGTTTTTTGATATTATCACAAAAATTTGTTTCAAGATTCCATTTTTAAAAAAATTATTGGAAGCAATTTTTGCCCGAACACGCCGAAAAACTGAAGTTATCCAAAAATATGAGGAGATTGGGTTAATGCTCTTTGTGGCAATTCCGTTACCAATTACAGGTGCCTGGACGGGCTCTCTGGCAGCATATCTTTTCGGACTCAAATTCTGGAAATCGATCCTTTTTATTTTCATGGGAGTTTGCATTGCGGCGGTTGTAGTAACCTTTTTGACATCACTAAAATGGATTGGCGCAGGTATTGCATTTGCTGCACTTATTGTTGTGTTTATTTCTAATCAGAGAAAGAAGACAAGAAAGAAAATCTAAGCAGTCATTATTTAATCCTCCGTCCTAAGCTTCTGCTTGGGACGTAATTAATTTGCATAGTTTCTACTTTGCTATAGCAGCGAAAGCTTCGTAAGGAGAGAAATTATGAAAGAATTGACAAAATAATAAATCTCATTCCTAACTTTCCAGTTGGGAATGGCATAATCAGCGAAGCTTCTGCTTCGCAAAACGGGAAACACAATTATGAGAAGTAGTTACAAAGTTGTTGAAGAAAATGGTATTTATTTTGTAAGCTCAACGATAGTTGAATGGATCCCCATTTTTACACATGAAAAGTACTTTAAAATAATTATTGATTCGCTCAATTATTGTAAAAGTGAAAAAAAATTGAAAATGTATTTCTATGTGATTATGGATAACCATTTTCATTTAATCGTTAAACATCCAAAGTTATCTGATTTAATGCGTTCATTAAAAGGATTTACGACTGATAGAATATTAGAACAATTAAATGAAGATAAAAATAAATGGAAACTTGATTTATTTAAGTACTATCGTAAAAAATTTAAAGTGACTAACTATCAAGTTTGGCAGGAAGGTTTTCATCCACAATTAATTTCCTCAAATAAAATGCTTGCACAGAAAATGGAATATTTGCATTATAATCCTGTGAAACGTGGTTTTGTTAATAATCCTGAAGACTGGAAATATAGTTCAGCTAATAATCGCAATTGGGATGGTTCATTGATTGTCGAATTAGATGAAATTGAGTTTTAGTGGCAGCGGAAGCTGCCAGAGTTAGTGCTTTACGAAGCAGAAGCTTCGTGAAGAGAGTGAAAGAAAAAAGGAGAAAAGTCTCCGTCCTAAGCTTTTGCTTGGGACTGAACTAACTGTGAAGCTTCTGCTTCACGAATTTGATTTGATTGTAAATGTTATTTTAGCAGCGAAAGCTTCGTGAAGTGAACGAAACCATAACCTGGAGGTTATCATGAAAAAAATATTATTAAGTACTTGTTTATT
>JAOZPK010000022.1 GCA_029932755.1 Candidatus Cloacimonadota bacterium
TCGGTATTTTTGGAAGTGAAAATGCAGCCAATATGGCAACTTTAGGACTTTTTGCAGAACAGCATCGCGGTCAGGAAAGTTGTGGAATGGCGGTGAATAACGGAACAACTATCAAGCTGCGAAAGAAAATGGGATTAGTTAAAGATGTTTTCACTGCTGAGAAGATCAAGAATCTGGAAGGAAATATTGCAATTGGTCATGTTCGTTATCCAACTCGTGGAGCTTCAGCGGTTTACAATTCCCAACCTCATATTGTAGAAACTCTTTCCGGTCCTTCCTATGCTTTATCAAGTAACGGAGACATAATTAACTACAATGAGATTAGAAGCTGGTTAGAAGATAAGGGTGTATATTTTGCCAGCGGAAATGATGGTGAGCTTATCCTTAAATATATCGTTTATCATGTTGAACGAGAAAACAATACAGTTCCAGACGCAATAAGAAAATTGATGAAAACAGTAAAAGGTGCCTATTCTACAGTACTTGCTACCAAAACAGAAATGTATCTTTTCCGCGATCCATATGGACTTCGTCCAATAAGTTACGGCAAAACTAAAGATGGTGCTGTTGTGGTTGCTTCAGAAAGCTGCGCTTTGGATATTCTTTACATGGATTGGATAAAAGAAGTGAAACCAGCTGAAATAATCGTTGTTAATGATAAAGGTATAACCAATATCCAAAATAACCCAAATGACTTTCGAGCCACAAAGACCAATAAGCACTGTATTTTTGAGCATATATATTTTTCACGACCGGATAGTGTGATCTTTGAGGAAAACGTATTTGAGGTGAGAGAAAAGATCGGAGCTATAATTGCAGAAAATGATGATGTTGATCCTGATGTAGTTGTACCAGTTCCCGATTCATCTAACTTCATTGCTCTTGGCTATGCTAAATATAAGAACAAACCATATGAAATGGGTTTGATCCGAAATCATTATGTGGGAAGGACTTTCATTAAACCTGAACAAACAATAAGAGATGAAAGTGTTTATCAGAAATTCAATCCACTTCCAAATTTTTTCAAAGATAAAGTCGTAACACTTATTGATGATTCTATCGTTCGGGGAACCACACTTCGCAAAATAACTAAACTTGTGCGGAAAGCAGGTGCAAAAGAGATTCATCTCCGTATTGGCTCACCGGCAATAAAGAATTCATGTTATTATGGTATCGATACACCAACTCGGGAAGAATTAATAGCAAATAATAAATCTGTTGATGAGATCAGGAAATATATCGGTTCCGATTCTTTAAAATATCTTTCTATTGGGCAATTAGAGAGAGCTGTAGAAAAACCTGAAAATTATTGTTATGCATGTTTTAATGGGAATTATCCGGTAAAATGAAAAATAAATTAAAAACATGGGAAGAAATCACAAATATTGTTAAGGAGCTCAAGAGCAAGAATAAGAAGATAGTTTTTACAAATGGCTGTTTCGATATTCTCCATTCTGGTCATGTTCAATACCTGGCAGAAGCAAAAGAATTAGGAGACATTCTTATCCTCGGTTTAAACAGTGATTCTTCAGTAAAAAGATTAAAAGGAAATGACCGCCCAATAAATAATGAGATAGAAAGATCAGTTGTTTTATCTGCACTTTGTACAATTTCCCATATTGTTATATTTAAGGAAGATACACCATACAAGTTAATCAATCACATCAAGCCAGATATTCTTGTAAAAGGTGGTGATTGGAAACTTGAAGATATAGTCGGTTCCGATATTGTAAGTTCATATAATGGAGAGGTAAAAAGTCTCTCTTTTATTGATGGAAAATCCACCACAGATATTATAAATAAATTAAAAAAGAAATAGGATTATGGATAACCACGAAGACATTGCAGTCGTTAGAAAAATCGAAGGAAATTATGTTCACTTAGAAGTTGAGAGGACAGCTTCCTGCGAAGGATGTGCCGTTAGCGGAATATGCAATGTTAATGATAAAATCATACTGCATAAAATTAAAACCGATTTGAAATTAGACATTGGAAATAGAGTTCAAGTTGATATTGCACCTTCTCTGCGTGTGTTCTCTTCTTTTGTAGTATTCATTATTCCAATCCTTACAATGTTGTCTTTTTATTTGATCAGTAAATATTTATTCACATTTAGTGAGGATATATCAATTGTTATTTCTATGTTTGGTCTGTTGCTAAGTGGTTTATTTATATATGTTATCGATAAAATATTCGCAAATAAATTAAGTTTTAAAATTACTAAAAAACTTTAGTATCTATAAAAGAGGTAGGAAATGAGAATTCATTTACATGAGATGGTTTTTTACGGTTATCATGGCGTTCACCCGGAAGAGAGGAAATTAGGGCAGAGGTTTATTGTTAATTTTTCTTATGAAACTGAGCAGGCAAATGATAAAGAGATAAAACACCTTGAGGATACAGTTGATTATACTAAAGTTTATGCAATAATTAAACATACATTGGAAGAACGTGAGTTTTATCTATTGGAAGTATGTGCAAATACTATCCTTGATTCGATCATAGAATCGTTCCCATCTATCATTTTTGCAAATGTGAAGATCAAAAAACCTTCTGTTCCAATAAATGGTTCAATTGGCTCAGTAGAAGTGGAAATGGAAAGAAACAGATAAAGGGAATTGATGTACTGTTATCTTGGACTGGGCTCAAATCTGGGTG
Source organism: Candidatus Cloacimonadota bacterium (assembly GCA_029932755.1). Lineage (GTDB taxonomy): Bacteria > Cloacimonadota > Cloacimonadia > Cloacimonadales > TCS61 > Tenebribacter. The sequence goes on from JAOZPK010000022.1 coordinate 2,659, forward strand.
ATAAACATAAATTTATCACAAAAGCTATCAATCAGATTTTAAAATTTAAAAACACTGAGATAACAAAAACCAGTTCAATGATCACAACAAAACCTTATGGTAAAACTGATCAACCTGATTTTATGAATTGTGTTATTGAACTCGATACAGCCATATTGCCGGAAGAACTTTTAAAAAAGTGTTTGGATATAGAAAATCAACTCGGACGCATCAGAAACGAGAAATGGGGACCCAGAACGATAGATATCGATCTATTATTCTACGAAGATAAGATCATTAATACTGAATTACTGATTATTCCCCATCCTCAATTGCATAAACGTGAATTTGTATTAACTTCTCTAAATGAATTGTGCCCTGATCTTGTTCATCCAATATTAAATAAAAAGATAAAAGATATATTTATGGAGCTTAAATGAAAAAAACTGCTGCAATAATCCTTGCTGCCGGCAAGGGTACTCGCATGAAATCAGATAAACCGAAAGTAATCTTTGAATTAGCAGGAAAGCCAATGATAAATCGTGTTGTAAGAACAGCAAATAAGATCAACAGTGATCTAATCGCAATTGTTGTGGGCTATAAGAAAGAACAGGTAATCGATGTTGTTCCTAAAAATGATAATATAAAATTTGTAGAACAAGTTCAGCAGAATGGAACAGGTCATGCCGTGATGGTTACAGAAAAGATTTTCAATAATTTTGATGGGGATGTTTTTATACTTTGTGGTGATGTTCCTCTTCTCAGGCATAAAACTTTGGAGAAAATACAGGAATACCATCGCGAGCATAATGCTTCATGCACTGTTCTCACAGCTTTTATGGACGATGCTCTGAAATATGGAAGAATAGTACGAAACCTAGATGGCAATGTACAACGAATTGTAGAATTTAAAGATGCAACTAAAGAAGAAAAAGAGATCAATGAAATTAATACAGGAATTTATTGCTATAATGCGAAAGATCTTTTTACAGCCTTACAAAGAATTAATAATAAAAATAATAAAAATGAATATTATCTTACAGATACTTTAGAAATCTTGAATAATATGAACAAACTCGTTACATCTATTATCCTTGAAGATATGGTAGAGGCATCGGGAGTGAATTCCAAAGAACAATTAGCAGACCTGGAAACTGAATTTTTGAGAAGGCAAGAACATTTTGAAAGATAAAAATGAATATCGAATATCAAAGAGGAGTCGTTTGCTATTGCAATCCGACCCTTTGGACACGGAATGATGAATGAAGAAGGGAAAAACAAAAGGAGTGTAATATGAATGATATTCTATATTCACCTTGGCGTTTGCAATATATTTTATCCAATAAAGAGAAAGAATGTATATTCTGTGTTAAACCATCGGAAGACAATGATGAAAAGCATTTAATACTCTATCGAAGTGAGTTTTGCTTTGTAATCATGAATATTTTCCCATACAATAACGGTCACTTGATGGCTGTTCCCAATAAACATATTCCGAATTTGAATGGGCTGAGTAAACAAGAGATCAATGATCTATTTGAAACAGTACAGTTATGCGAAAATGTGATAACTAAAGTTTATTCTCCTGATGGAATTAATATTGGTTTAAATCTTGGTAAAGCTGCCGGAGCTGGTATTGATGAACATCTTCATGTACATATAGTTCCACGTTGGAGCGGAGATGTAAATTTTATGTCTGCAATTGCTGGTACCAGAATAATCCCTGAATCATTTGAACAGGCTTATAGCAAACTCAAAGAACAATTTGACAATGCGAAAACCAAAAAATAATTTGTTTCGCATAGATAAACGAGCTTCATTAATAGGTATTACGGTTTTGTTACTTATTTTTGTAGCATCTTATTTTAAGTTCTTTAATAAAAATAATAGTGAAAATATTGAAGTTGAAATTATCGAAATCACTTCTCTTAAATTATCCATTTTGAATGGATGTGGTGTTAAGGGTGCTGCCAGTGAAGTTAAAGACAATCTTATAAATAAGAATTTTGAGAATGTTGATATAATATCTTGGGTAAACGTGAAGAGTAAAAAATTTATTTACGGTAAATCAATCATCGTAGTTAAAAGAAAAGATGAGAATAAACTAAAATATTTAATGAAAATAACAGGGATCTCACGAAGAATTTATGCCTTTGATGATAATACTATAGAAGATTTTCAGATAATTCTTGGTAGAGATTACCGAACATATTTTAAATAGGGGATTATGGAACAAAAACAAGCAATTGCCAATATAATTAATTGGATGGAAGAGAAAAAAGCTGTGCATATCAAGCACATAGATGTAACCGGAGAAACCGATTTTACAGATCATTTGATAATCTGTAGTGGAACCGCAGATCTGCATAACAAAGCTATTGCTGAGAATATTATTCAGAATGCAAAAGAAAATGGAATGCAAATTCTATCTACTGAAGGCAAGAATTCCAGTACATGGATATTGATTGATTTTGGTGATATTATTGTTCACATTTTTAGCCAGGATAAACGAGAGTATTATAAATTAGAAGACCTTTATGTTGTCGATTCCAGAACAAAAAAAGAAACTAAAGAATAGTAAGCTTATGAAAACAAAAATATATGACGATATTTTAAAAATACTTAAAAAGATAAACCCCAATTGTAATAAGGATTTTACAGTTGAGATCCCGAATATTGCAGAGCATGGTGATTTTTCCAGTAACGTTGCGCTGATAAACACAAAGATCATAAAAATGAAACCACGTGATATTGCCCAGAAAATTGCCGATGATCTTTCCAAAAAAAGAGATTACAAATCAATCGAGATCGCAGGACCTGGCTTCCTTAACTTCAAACTGGCAAATTCTCTTTTTTATAAAGAACTTCAGAAGATTTTCAATGATAAAGAAAATTACGGTTCATCTAATTATGGACAAAGAAAAAAAGTTTTAATTGAATTTATTAGTGCAAATCCAACAGGTCCATTAAACATTGTCAGTGCTCGTGCTGGAGCCTATGGAGATTCTCTTTTCCGCATTATGGAACATATCGGATTTGAACCTTTTCGTGAATTTTATATTAATGATGCAGGAAATCAAGTAGATATTTTTGCTGAATCTTTAGAGATCAGATACCGTGAATTACATGGGCATGAGTGTGAAGAATTCCCTTTTGAAGCTTATCATGGCGAATACATAAAAGACCTTGCAGTTGAATTGAATACGATCGAAGGAACCAAACTATTTCACATGACCGAGGAAGATCGTCTTGAACGAATGAAAAATTTTGCTTTAGACGAGATACATAAAATGCAGGTTGCAAGTTTAAATCGATTTGATGTACAGTTCGACAACTGGATGTCTGAGAAAAAACTGCGTTTAGAAGGAATTCTGGAAGAAGCATTAAGCTACTTAGCAGAAGCAGGTTGCACTTATGAAAAAGATGATGCTGTCTTTTTCTCTTCAACAAAATTTGGTGATGAAAAAGATCGCGTACTCATCAAAGCAGATGGGAATCCAACCTATCTTGTTCCTGATATTGCCTATCATCTAACTAAGTATAATCGTGGTTTCGATATTATTATCGATGTGCTGGGACCAGATCATCACGGTCATGTTTCCAAGCTTCGTGCTGCAATGAAAGCACTGGAATTGGACGATTCCAAACTAGAAGTTGTTTTTCTCCAACATATAAATCTTTTGGAAGATGGTGAGGTCGTTAAAATGTCTAAACGTGCCGGGAAAATCGTTTCCATGGACGACTTGCTAGATGAAGTGGGAAAAGATGCAGCCCGATATTTCTTTATTAGCAGGAAGCCATCTGCTCATCTGGATTTTGATCTGGAACTTGCCAAGAAAAAATCAAGTGAGAATCCTGTCTTCTACTGTCAATATGCTTATGCACGAATCAATAGTATTCTAAAGAAGGCAAAAAAAGCAAAATTAATATTGAAAAATTTCGACGAAAAGAGCTTAAGTAAATTGAATAAAGCTGACGAATTAAATCTTATTAAAAAGATGATAGATTTTTCATCTGTTCTCAACCTTTGTGCCGATAATAGAGAACCTCATAGATTGGCCGGTTATGTACATGAGCTAGCTGGAATGTTCCATAAATATTATGCAAAATATAAGATAATTAATGAAAAGAACATTGAATTAAGTTTGGCACGGTTATACTTGATTAGTGCAATTCAAAACGTTATATCCGTTTCTCTAGGACTAATGGGAATTTCTTCACCTAAAAAGATGTAATCATTTTGATACATGAAAAAAATAATTATCCTGTCCGATACTCACAAGAATCAAAAAATATTAAGAAATGTCTTTGAGATTGAAAGTGATTATACTCATATTTTCCATTTAGGCGACGATTACGAGGATCTAGATAATAACTTTGATATCACGAACGGCATTGAATTTTTCAGGGTTCCAGGAGTTTATCACCCCGGTTATAGTAATGGAACGCTTCCCATAATCCTGGAAATTGAAATTAATAACTGGAGATTTGCTTTAGCACACAGACTTGAAGATCTTTTAAAAACAAGTATTCCTGCAGATATCTATCTTTACGGTCACACTCATCATTCTAATTATGATCATATTGAAGATAAGCACTTTATTAATCCGGGTCATCTAAAAGCAAAAACAGATCGTAGTCAAAAAGCTTCCTACGCAGTTATAACTATTTATAAAAGTAATTTAGAAATTCAATTTAAACATCTTAATGGAAAAGTATTTAAAAATAAAATCATTAGTAAATTGTAACCAAAATGTTATAATTAGGTTAGAATTAATAAGTATATATTATTGGAGGATCAATGAAAATTGAAGAGATTAATCAAAAAGTAATGGAAAAAAGTGAGTTGATTGATAAGATAACTTTAGAAACAGAAAAAGTTATCGTCGGTCAAAAATATATGATCAGACGACTTCTTGTCGGACTACTTGCAGATGGACATATTCTGTTGGAAGGTGTTCCAGGACTTGCAAAAACTCTTGCTGTACATACATTAGCAAATACTATCAAATCTACATTTAAACGTATCCAGTTCACTCCGGATCTATTACCAGCAGACTTGATGGGAACTCTTATTTATAATCAGAAGACAAGTGAGTTTGTAGCCAAGAAGGGTCCTGTTTTTGCAAATTTTGTTCTAGCTGATGAGATCAATCGTGCTCCTGCAAAAGTGCAGTCTGCCCTATTGGAATCAATGCAGGAAAGACAAGTTACAATTGGCGACACAACCTATCCTCTACCAAATCCATTTCTGGTTATGGCAACTCAAAATCCACTTGAGCAGGAAGGAACATATCCGCTTCCTGAAGCACAAGTAGATCGTTTTATGCTTAAACTTATTATCAATTATCCTTCCCGAGAAGAAGAAAAACTAATTCTTGAGAAAATGGTTCGAAAAGATGAGATAAAAGTTAAGGCAGTTGTGAAACCTAAAGATATTTTAGAAATGAGAGAATTGGTCAAAGATATTTATATGGAAGATAAAATTAAGGAATATATCCTTGATCTTGTTTTTGCAACTCGTGAACCAGCTAATTTCAAAAATCTGAATGATCTCACCGATTTTATTGATTGTGGAGCATCTCCACGAGCTACGATCTATCTTGCTCAGGCCGCAAAGGCTCATGCCTTCCTCGAACACCGTGGATATGTAACTCCTGATGACATCAAGGCTATTGGAAAAGATATTCTACGACATAGAATTATTCTTACTTATGAAGCTGAAGCAGAACAAATTACACAAGAAGATATTGTAACCAGATTATTCGATGAGATCGAAGTACCTTAGAGTGATTGGGGATTAGGAATTAGGGATTAGGGATTAGGAATTTTGGAAACATCAGATATAATAAAGAAAGTTCGTAAAATTGAGATCACAACCCGAGATTTGGTTTCTGATCTTTTTTCTGGTGAATATCACAGCTTGTTTAAAGGACAAGGTTTGGAATTCTCAGAAGTTCGGGAATATCAAAGTGGTGATAGTTTTCGCCAGATTGACTGGAACGTAACTGCACGTCAGGGGTACCCTTACATAAAAAAATTCGAAGAAACACGTGAACTTAATGTAATGTTCCTTATCGACAGTAGTGCTTCTACCCTATTTGGGACAAAAGGTTATTTGAAATCTGAGTTCATTACCGAGGTAACTGCTGTTCTTTCTTTCTCTGCTCTATCTAATAATGATAAAGTTGGACTTCTGCTTTTTACCGATGAAGTTGAAAAATATATTCCTCCTACAAAGGGGAAAAAATCTGCACTCAGGATATTGCGCGACATTCTCTATTTTGAACCTAAGAAAAGTGGAACAAATATTAAAAATGCAGTAGAATACATTTATCGCCTTATTAAAAAGCGCAACATTATCTTTGTAATCTCCGATTTTCTTGATACAGATTATTTAGATAGTTTAAAGATACTCGCTAAGAAGCATGATGTGATCGCTTTAAGAATTCAGGATAGTGCAGAATATATAATGCCAAATGCAGGATTACTTCATCTTCAGGATCCAGAAACCGGAAAGACATTCACGATAAACTCTTCAAACCAGAAATTACGAGAAAAATATAACAAAGCCATTAAAGAAAAAGAAACTGAACTCAAGCAGCAATTCAGAAAGTTGAAGATCGACCTTGTGACATTAAGTACCGATAAACCTTATACTCCGGAACTTATGAAGTTCTTTAAATTCCGAATTAGAATGAAAAATCAAAGGTAACACAAACATTGTTTGTGAATTATGATGAAAAATTATAAATTAGAAATTAAAAAGATTGCAGTATTAATCATATCAATGATTCCACTTTTGGCTTTTTCTGCTGAATTAAATTACAAATTGGAAAAACCACAAAAACTCTATGTGGGCACTCCCTTCAAATTACATGTAAATATATCTTCAGCTATTTCAGACAGCATCTTCTCTGCTCAAAATGATACCCTCGATATTTTCATTTTAAAAAATATCCTATCATCTGAAGAGATTAATGATGAGATTAAAACAACATTTGTCGATTTGACTTACCAACCTTTCGATACCGGTGAATTCACTTTCCCTGAACTTGAATTTGCAGTTAAAACTGCTGATAGTTTAGAGATTCTTAAAACAAGTGAGTTTATCCTTAATATTGAATCTGTTATTGCAGACAGTACTGAGAGCATAAAAGATATTGCGGCTCCCCTGGCAGTTAATTTAAAATTTCTTGATTACTTTATCCCGCTGTTGATCATCATTCTCATCATCTTTGGAATAAAATATTTAATAAAATTATTAAAGAGAACCAAGAAAGATGTCTCTGAACCTGAGATCATCGATGACAGACCTGCTTACATCATTGCTTTGGAATTGCTGAATAAATTAAAGAAAGATGATTTGCTCATAAAAGGCGATTTCTTACATTTCTATTTCAGGATTTCACTTATTCTGCGATTGTTCATCGAACTGTATTATAAAATTAATTCTGTAGAAATGACTACAAGCGAAATTAGAGAAAATCTAATATTAAATGATCATTCTGAGAAATCAGAAATCCTTAAGTTTCTCAGACAGGCAGACATGATAAAATTTGCTAAAACAATTCCCACAAATTCTGAATCTGAAAAAGCCATAAATTGGCTTGAGAATTATCTTAGATCTTTTGAAGAATTGAAAAAAACAGAGGAGACAGACAATGCTTGAATACGTAAATCCAAAATGGTTCTGGGCTCTTCTAGTATTAATTCCATATTTACTTTATGAGTTCTTTATTAATCGTAAGAGAAAGGTCAGGTTGATCCACAGCCGCATTGATCTAATCAAATCAATTGCTGGAAGAAGCAGTTTATTGCAATATATTCCGATCATTATCAGAACACTCACGATAATGCTTCTCATCCTGGCATTAGCACGACCTCGTCTTGCACATAAGAAACAACAGATCACTGGTAAGGGCATCGATATCATACTGGCAATCGATGTAAGCGGCAGTATGAAAGCGGTAGATTTTAAACCAACCAATAGGCTGGAAGCTGCAAAAAAGGTAGCAATCAATTTTATTGAACACCGTAGAAATGACCGGATCGGACTTATTATATTTTCGGAAAATGCCTTTACACAATGCCCGCTCACACTTGATTATAATATTCTTATGTCTATCATGGATAACGTAGCGATAGATGAAAATGCAAATGGAACAGCTATTGGAATGGGACTTGCCACAGCTGTAGCACGTCTTAAAGATTCCGAAGCTAAATCTAAAGTGATAATCCTCATAACTGACGGAAGAAATAACGCAGGTGAGATCGAACCTCTCGATGCTGCAGGGCTAGCCTCAACATTTGATGTAAAAGTGTATCCGGTTGGAGTCGGCAGAAAAGGACTTGTAGATTATCCCGTGCAAACTGCACTGGGAATTCGTTATCAAAAAGTAAATATAGAAATTGATATGGATTCGCTTGATAAAATAGCTGAAATAACCGGAACTAAAAACGCCAGACTGGCAACTAATACCGAAGAACTTACAACTATTATGGATCATATTGATAAAATGGAAAAAACAGAATTGAAGATAAATAATTATTATATTTATCAGGAATTATTCTGGAAATACTTACTGGCAGCGTTTGTTTTAATGCTGTTAGAATTTATATTCAGAATTGTAATTAGAAAAGAAATTCCTTAAGGGAGGGAAAAATGAAAAAGATTTTTCTGCCATTATTATTAGTGCTTGTTTTAGTTAGTTTAAATGCTGTTGAATCTAAAATTACTTCTGTAACAGTTTACTCAGATCGAGCTCAGATCACACGTTCTGCGACAACATATCTCACAAAAGGTGAACACAAGATTTTGTTTGATGAACTTCCTCAAAGTATTGAGCAGAACAGTATCCAGGCAAATGGGAAAGGAAATGCAATCTTGCGTGACGTAACTTTTAAAACTGAACAATTTGCCCAAATTACAGATGAAACAAAAAAAGCTCTCAATGATGAATTACTTGAACTTCAAGATAAGAAGAATACACTTAGTGATAAAAAGAAACAAGCTCTAGATGAGAAAGGAGTTGTAAAAAGTATCCTTATTAAACTTACAAGCACAACAGAAAAAACTGAAAATGTTGAACTCGATCCTGAGAAATGGATCAAGATGGTGGAATTCTATCGTTCCAAGCATGAATCACTCGATAAAGAGATCCGTGAAACTGATAAATTTGTTCGTGATATCAATGCAGAAATAGATAAAATTAAACGTGAGATCCGCGAAGCAGGACAACAAGCCTACAAATATAAAAATATGGTTGAAGTTCTGGTCGATGTGCAAAAAGAGGGCAATCTTAAACTTGATCTCTCCTATATTGTTTATGGTCCTTCTTGGAGACCGGTTTATGACCTTAGAGTTGATTCTCAAGAAAAAACCATGAACTTAACTTATAAGAGTAATATTTTCCAAACTACCGGTGAGGATTGGATCAATGTAGACCTTAAGCTTTCTACTGCAAAACCAAATATAAGCGCACAACCACCGGAACTATATCCTCATTATATTTCAATTTATTATCCTCAACCAGCTAGGGTGCAGAGTAAGATGTCGAAAGGAAAACCTTCTTATAGCAATCAAATGGCTTTTGATATCGAAGAGATGTCTGCAGGAGCAAGTCTTGATGAATTAGAGGATATTGCTCATTCAGCTTCTACTGTCGAATCCGGTGCAACTTCAGTTGTTTTTGATATTGACGGTAGCAACACAATAAAAAGCGATAATGAACCGCATCTGGTTACTATCACGATTCAGGAATTTGCGGCAGGATTTAGATATTCTACAATTCCTAAACATTCACAATATGCTTATCTAAAAGCAAAAGTTAAAAATGAATCTGACTATCCATTCCTACCCGGAGATACAAATATATTTTTAGATAACAACTTTGTGGCAAATTCATATCTGAAGGCAGTTGCGCCAACAGAAGAGTTTTGGACATTTTTAGGTGTTGATGAAAGTATAAAAATAGAATACAAATTTGTGAAGAAATTCGATGAAACAGGCGGTCTTTTCGTTGAGAAAAACAAAAAGATATTTGAATATCTCATCAAGATAACTAACAATAAGAAAACACAAGAAGAGATCGTTGTTTGGGATCAACTGCCAATTTCACAAAATGAAAAAATTAAAGTGAAATTGATAGATCCTACTTACAAAGAGGATACAGAAATCTTGAAGATCAATGAGCATAAATATATCGAATGGTTCTTTGAGCCTAAACCGGGTGAAGAAATATTGATTCCTTTTAAATATTCTGTAGAATACCCTATCGGCGCACAGATAGATGGACTTTAGGAAACATTTTGGAGTATAGATAAATGCATTGGGGAAATCCATATTTATTGTTTCTGATAATATTGATACCAGTATTTCTAATTCTTATTGGAATTGCTAATCATAATAGAAAGAAGAATTTTTCTAAATTTGCAGAAGTGAAATTCTACGATTTCTTTATGCAGCAATTTTCGGGTTTCCACTGGTCACTCAAGAATTTCATATTTGTATTTGCTTTTCTCTTTCTAATAATCGCTCTTGCCAGACCGCGTTGGGATAAAGAAGTTCAAATAATTAAGAAAGAAGGTATTGATATTGTTGTAGCCATTGATGTTTCCAAAAGCATGGATGCAACTGACATTCAGCCCAGCCGGATCAAGAGAGCAAAAGATCAGATCTCACTATTTATAGATCAGTTAAAAGGTGATAGGATCGCCATTGTTGCCTTTGCCGGGAAGAGTTTTGTACAATGCCCTCTCACAAACGACTACGATGCCGCAAAACTGTTCCTGAATCTACTCGATACGGAAACTGTTCCTTCTTATGGTACAAATATTGGTGAAGCTATTTCCACTTCACTGGAACTTTTTGGAGAAAAGGAAAAGCATAAGGTTATCATCGTGGTTAGCGATGGAGAAGATCTGGAAGAAAATGCAACAAAAATTGCGGAAGAAGCCGGAAAACAAAATGCTATCATTTACACTCTTGGTATCGGTTCCCCGGAAGGGAGTACAATTCCAATTAAAAATAGAGATGGTGATGTAGTTTACGCCAAAGATGATAAAGGTGATATTGTTTTTACAAAACTTGATATTAACATCCTCACACAGATCGCAAAAAAGGGGAATGGACGCTTCTTCCCCATCACACCGCAGCAATCAGAAATTTATGAAATCATGAAAAACATCAATTCTTTTGAGAAGAAGAAATTTGATTCTAAAGAATATGTAAGATACAAAGAGCAATATAAGTATTTCGTGATCGCTGCATTAATCCTACTTCTTGTAGAATCTCTTATCATCTATAAAAAGAAAACAAAATTTAAGCGAGTATTGTAATGAAAGTTAAATTACTAATTCTATTAATTCTTTTATTATCCTTCTGCACTCTGTTTTCTGATGTTGTAAATTACGATAAAGTTATAAGAAATCTAAAGGGTATTAAATCTTACGAGAAAGAAGAATTTGAGAATTCTGAGGATAATTTTAAACGTAACGCAATTAAATATCCCAAAGATTCCAGATTGCATTTTAACCAGGCAAACGCACAGGTTAAGAATGGCATGTTAGAAGAAGCTGAACAGAATTATAAACTTGCTTTAAATAATGAAAATTTCGATGATAGATCTAAAGCATTACAAAATCTTGGAAACGTGAAATTTTTGCAAAAGGATTATAAAAATGCTATAAAAAATTATCGTGATGCACTGGTTGAAAACCCACAGAATCTTGATGCACGTTACAATTATGAACTTGCTGCCAGAATGCTGCAGCGTCAACAGGAACAAAAGCAGCAACAAAAACAAAGCAAAGACGAAAATGACGATAAAAACGAAGAAAAGAAAAAGCAGGAACAGCAACAGCAAAAACAAGAGAAACAAGATGATGAGCAGAAAGATAAACAGCAAAAACAAGAAGAACAGAAACAGGATGAAAAACAGAAATCCCAGGAACAGAAACTAAAAGAACAAAAGAAAGAAGATGCAGAAAAAATGTTGAAAGCTCTTTTGCAGAAAGAAAAAGAAGAGATGAAAAAAGAGAAAGAGAAAATGAATGTTGACAGAACAAAAACCGGAAAGTATTGGTAGATTAATGTATACTGAAAATCGAATATTTAATACAGAAAATTTCATTATCCTTCGCTTGTGTCATCCTGAGCCCTACGACTTCGCTCAGGACAGGCTTTTCGAAGGACGAAGGATAAAATGAAGAAGATAATATTTCTATTAAGCTTGCTTTTAATCAGTCAATTTCTATTTGCACAGCAGATAGAGGTTGAATCTTATGTTGATAGAACCAAGATTGGAATTTCTGATCTGGTTAAATATACAATTGAGATCTCCGGTGAAAAAATTGGCAATATCTCAACACCCAGATTACCAAAAATAGAAAACTTCGAGAACCTTGGTTCGTCCACCTCTTCCTCATCAAATTATTCTATTGTCAACGGGAAAATGACCTCCAAAGTTACTAAAAGTTATACCTATACCCTACGTCCTCTTAAAATTGGAAATTATATCATTCCACCAATAACTATAAAGATCAAAGATAAGTCATTTACAACCGATCCTATTCACATAAAAGTTTCAGAAGGAAGTACACAACCGGCTCCACCAACTTCATCATCATTCACTCAGCAGCCAAATTCATCTTTAGATCTCTCCGATAATCTATTTTTAAAGGCAGACATCAGCAAAAATAATGTCTTTGAAGAAGAACCGATTATTGTGGAATACAAACTCTATTCCAGATATGATATTGCCAATCTTGCCTTTGCTGGAGATACGAATTTCGAAGGTTTCTGGAAAGAAGATATTTATAAGCCTGAGAGTATTAGCTTTGATCGCGAAACATACAACGGCATAATGTACAATGTAATGCTGATGCGCTCTGTTGCTTTGTTCCCAACCAGAAGCGGAAAGCTGAATATCCCTTCAGTTGTTCTGAATGTTGATATAAGAACTCAATCACACAGCTTCTTCGATTTTGGAACAACCAAAAGATACAATATCAAGAATAAACCGACATCTGTAAAAGTTAAACCAATTCCACAAAACAACAAACCGGTTTCATTTTCAAACGCAGTTGGAAAATTCAAGCTTTCCAGTAATATAAGTCAGACCCAGCTGAATGTTGGTGATTCTTTTACTTACACTATTACAATAAGCGGAACCGGAAACCTGAAACAGTTTGATATTCCAAAATTAAAGGAAGTGAATAATCTTAGATTCTTAGATCCCGAAATAACAACAGATATAAACAAAAATAAGATATCAGGTAAGAAGACAATTAAATATCTGATCATAGCTCAGGAAAAAGGAAACTTCACACTACCGGCAGTTCCATTCACATATTTTGATACTTCATCCGGAAGCTATAAAACACTACAAACAAAACCATATCAATTGAAAATCGGAGAAGGTGATCTTACATTTGTTGCCAGCAGTGCTGCACAATCTATTGTCAGTTTGGAAGGCTCGGACATCGGTTTTATCATCACAGACAGCGAACTTGTTTCAAAGAACATTTACTTTGATAAATTCTTTTACTGGTTCATCTGGTTTATAATATTACTTTTTATTCCTGCTTCAATTTTGTACTCAAATGAACGAACTAAATTGCAAGGAAATATTGATTACATTCGTCAAAAACAAGCAAATAAGATACTAAAAAAATATATGAAAGAAGCAAGTGCATTAGCCGATAAAAATGATCCCGGATTCTATGCGGCTGCTCAATTAGGATTAAGCAGTTATTTGGCTGATAAACTAAAAGAACCGCGTGGAAGTTCCACTGAATACATTATTACTAAAATGAGTTTAAAAAATATTCCAAATGAATTGATTGAAAAGATAAAGATACTTTTTGAAACCTGTAACCAAGCACGATTTATGCCGGGTGGATTTTCTAAAGAGAGAATAAAAGCAGATTTTCAACATGTAAAAGAGACGATCAATGAGATTACAAAGTGCAAATTTTAATATAGTGAGAAAATTAGAATTATGAAAAAAACAATGTTTACATTTTTATTAGCATTTATGGCAATCAGCATATTCGCCGTTAACCAGATTGAATTAATACACAAAGAAGCAATTAATTCATACAATGAGAAAGATTATCAAACTGCTTTAGAGAAATTTAGCCTTATTGAGAATGAAGGAATTGTTAATTCAGATCTTTATTACAACATTGGAAACTGCTATTTCAGGATAAATGAAATTGGCAGAGCTATCCTTTATTTCAAGAAAGCATTGAAGGTTAGATCTGATCATCAGGCTGCCAGAAGAAACCTGGAATATGCTCTCACTTTTACTAAAGATAAACAGAATTCAGAAAGTGAAAGTGTTATAAGATCATTCTGGCTAAAAGCTTTTGATTCACTTTCAATTAATCTTTTGGCTATCATCACACTCGCTTTATTTATGATAATTATAGTATTTATCAGTTTTATGATAATTCATTACAAAAACCGTGAGAAAACAATTCCATTATTTATGACAACGATCTTCATTTTTCTCTTCTCAGTTTTTCTTATTATCAGCATACTAAAATGGCAAGAATTTCATAGTGATGATGAAGGAGTTCTACTTAGCACTTCTGCTATCGGATTTAGTGGTCCGGGAGAAGATTTTACCCGTGTATTCACAATTCATGAAGGAATGATATTCAAAATAGAAAGAAGCGAAGATAACTGGAGCTTGATAAAGCTGGAGAACGGGCTTGGCGGATGGATAAGTAAAGATACTTATGTGAGAATAGAATTATAGAAAATGGAATGAATATCCAATAACCAACAGAGAATGTCCAATGATGAAAGAAAAGAAAACCTCACCCTAACCCTCTCCTGCAAGGAGAGGGAATAAAAGTGTGAATTTGATAAATTAAAAGAAATTCGTGTTTTTGTCATCCTGACGAACCTTGCATGTTGATCTTTGGAAGGATCTCGCTTATAATTGAGATTCTTCGTAGTAAAGTTCTTCGAAGATTTCCTCAGAAAGACAGCCTTTTGTAATTACGCAGAATCCTTATGTAAAGAAGAGAGAAAAAATTGAGAAAAAAATAAAATGGATATAATAAAAAAAATACTACTTGTAATTCTCTTAACTATATCAATTCAACTTTCTGCAATAGAATTGATTTCCTTACGTGGTAATCCTGTTCAAGGTGGGATTCTTATTTGTGAAACTGATAACTCTGTAGAAAAAATATTTCTTGATCACAAAGAAATTCCAATTTTTGAAAATAGAACCATACTAGGTTTTGACCGTGATGAAAAACTCAAACACAAAATAACAATAGTTTTAGAAAATGGTGAAATGTACACTTCCGTTTTCTACATAATCAAACGTAATTATAGTATTCAAAGAATAGACCGGATAGAAAAAAAGTATATTGAAGAGCCGCGTGATTCTATACTCATTCAAAGAATTTCTGATGAATCAGAAATGTTAGCAGAAAGACGTGAAAAGATATATTCAAATAAAAATATCTATTTCGAAGAATTTTGTATGCCAATTATTGATGGTAAGATCACCGGAGTTTTCGGAAGTCAGCGCATTTTGAATGGAGTTCCCAAAAAACCGCATAACGGATTTGATATTGCAGCTCCTAAGGGAACAAACATTATGGCAATGACAACCGGTGTTGTGGCACTAACAGGAGATTACTATTACAATGGCAAATTTGTGCTGATAGACCATGGTGGTGGATTAACCTCCATTTACATCCATATGAGTAAAATTTCTGTAGAAATGGGAGATTATATCCTTAAAGGTGAAAAGATCGGCGAGGTTGGTTCTACCGGACGCTCATCCGGAAATCATCTGCATTGGGGCATTGGTTGGAAAAATAAACGTATTGATCCTGAACTATTACAAAATATGGATGATGTGTTTTTAAAGATCAAGGTGAGATAACCCTATATAACCTACGCCTTTAGGCGTAGGGAAAAGACGACTACACACCAACACACACAGCGTTTACGCCGTTTAATAAATAATGTATTTTTTCTAATCAAATTTTACAAACTATTATTTTAGTATCATTATATTTTCTTCTGTCAAACTAAAAAAACTACCAAAATAATAATTACCTTGCCAAAAAAGACATTTTATTATCAAAATGTAAAAATCTAAAAGGAGAATTATATGAAAAACTTGTTTATCATCATTTTACTTTTTATCTCATTGTGCCTGATGGCACAGAATGTACCACAGACTATCGATTACCAGGGCAGACTTGCCGATAGTGACGGCAACTACCTGAATCAAGAAGTTGTTATGTATTTTATAATCTACGATGTAGAGTCAGGTGGAACACCGCTCTGGGGTGAAGCACAAAATGTTACTACAGTAAATGGAACATTTCATGTACTGCTTGGCTCGGCAGTTGCTTTTCCATCTACTCTTTTTGATGGTGCAGAGCGATGGCTGGAACTAGTTGTTGAAGGAGAGTACCTCTCCCCCCGAACCCAGCTTGCCAGCGTTCCCTTTGCGATTAAAGCTCATACAGTAGATGTACCATTAAATCTTAGCGGTAATGAAGATAACAGCGTTATTTCAGCAGAAAACACTGGTTGGGGTTACGGTATCTATGGTTCCTCATTGGGACCTACAACTACATCAATAGGTATATTTGGTTCCCATGTAGATGGTAATTATGGTTATTTAGGTTCATATTATAAGGGCGTTTACGGATATAATAATAAATGGAATGGTCATGCTGTTTATGGTCTATATTCTGATGGAAATTATGGATTTTTAGGTTCGCAAGACTATGGTGTTTATGGTTATTATAGCAATGGAAATTATGGTTGGTTAGGATCATCAAGTTCTGGCGTTTATGGACGTAATAATGCAAGTAATGGTTACGGTGTTTACGGTTATAATACTTCTATTACCGGAAAAGGTGTTTGGGGCAATAGTACAGGTGGATCCGGTGGTTACTTTACTTCAAGTTATCCAGGTAGCCAGGCACGTGCACTGCATGCTCAAACCACTAGCGTAGGGTATTTTGATGCTACAGCTGTTTATGGTCATGGAAGACCAGCTGAAGCCTATGGTTTTGGTGGATATTTTATAGGAGGATATAAAGGGGTTTACGGTTATGTAGTAGCTGTATCAAATTCTTACTATTATGGAGTATCTGGTCGCGCCTCTGGTGGTTATGGTACAAATTATGGTGTTCATGGTTGGGCAGATGGTACTAACAGCACGAACTATGCCGGATATTTTAGTGGTAATGTACATGTTTCTGGAACATTCACCAATCCTTCCGATGAACGCTTCAAAGAAAATGTGCAACCGTTTAATAATGCTCTTTCTAAAATTAAGTTAATGAATGTTCATACATATAACTATAAAAAAATAGCAGAAGAGAAACAATTAGTACTGCCGGAAGGTGAGCAGATCGGCCTAATAGCCCAGGAACTGGAAGAAATACTTCCTGAACTTGTAGAGGATATTGTTCATGCTTATGATAAAAATGAAAATATCGAAAATGCAGAAAGAGATATGGAAAAGTTCGAATATAAAGGTATAAATTATATTGGTCTTATTCCGGTGTTAATAGAAGCTATTAAAGAACTACAAATTATAAATGAAGAACATCAACAGCAGTTAGAAGAGCAGCAAAGACAGATCGATGAACTCTTAAGGTCTGCCGGAAACAGATAATGTAGGGATAGCTCTCCGAGCTGTCCGAATTTTTTAAAAGGAGATTTCATGAAAAATTTATTTATCATCATTTTACTTTTAATCTCAATGTGCCTGATGGCGCAAAATGTACCACAAACAATAGACTACCAAGGCAGACTTGCCGATAGTGACGGCAATTACCTTAACAGTGTAGTCATAGTTGATTTTTTGATCTATGATGCAGAAACGGGTGGAACTTTACTCTGGAATGAATCGCGGAATGTTTCCACTGCCAATGGGATCTTTCATGCTCTACTCGGCTCATCGGTTACATTCCCAACCAGCCTCTTCGATGGTGCAGATCGTTGGCTGCAATTAATTGTAAGTGGAGAAACTCTTGATTCGAGAACCAAAATTGCTGCTGTTCCCTATGCCATAAAAGCTGAAACTGCTTACACATTGCAGAATATGGGTTCAGGCTCCGGTTTGGATGCAGACCTGCTGGATGGACAGGATTCATCTGATTTCATGCCTGCAACTACAACCTTTGGTGATATTACTGCCGTAAATCCTGGAACAGGTCTAAGTGGCGGTGGAGTTTCCGGCGCAGTAACCTTGAATGCAAATCTGGCAGGTAGTGGTTCAGCTAACACCATCTCCCGCAGTGATCATAACCACGATACTATCTATTACACCCAGTCACAAGTTGACATATTGTTAGCAGCACTGGACACCCGCATTGCTACTCTGGAAACCAAATTGGCTTCTGTTACAGCTACGGGCACAGATGTGTATTTCACAAATGTCAATGTGCACGTTCGCAGCGGTAGTGGTAATACAAACGGGACTGTCAATGGTCGCGGAAATCTCATAGTAGGTTACAATGAACCTCGTACGACTAGCAGTGATAAATCCGGTTCGCACAATCTCGTAATTGGTGAGGAGCATAATTACATAAGCTACGGTGGTCTGGTTGCAGGTTATCATAATAAGCTTGAAGAACCTAGAGCCTCTATTAGTGGCGGAAGCTATAATACGGCTTCAGGAGGCTCTTCGAGTGTTAGCGGCGGATCTCTTAATACGGCTTCAGGGATGGGTTCGAGTGTTAGCGGCGGATGGTCTAATAGGGCTTCAGGGGACAATTCGATTGTTAGCGGTGGATTCGATAATGAGGCTTCAGGGGACTTATCGAGTATTAGCAGCGGATATTCTAATACGGCTTCAGGGATGACTTCGAGTGTTAGCGGCGGAAAATGGAATGAAGCTAATGGGGACAATTCGAGTGTTAGCGGCGGATATTCTAATACGGCTTCAGGGACTTATTCGAGTGTTAGCGGTGGAGCTCAGAATGTAGCTTCAGGAGGCTCTTCGAGTGTCAGCGGCGGCTACAGCGTAGCTACCGGCTCCACCGCCCCGGCCAACCAATACGACTGGGTGGCGGGAAGTCTGTTCGAGGATGAGTAGAACCTCTGCTCGCTCGATGGCGGCGGATTGAATAGGAGCGCTAACGGAGGGTATGACTGGGCAGCCGGTTCGTTATGGGAAGATGATTAATCTATACTGGTGTTAATTGTGAAGTAAGGGTCATTACTCTTAACTACAATGTTCGTGCAGTTCGGGCTTTTTAAAATGAATGAAGGAATTAATCCGCCTACGTGAAAACTACGGTGGACAATCCGGCTTCGCTAAAGATGAGCAAGAAGAATTTTGCTTCGCCGGGATAAAGAAGGAGGAATCATGAAAAATTTATTTATCATCATTTTACTTTTTATCTCATTATGCCTGATGGCACAGAATGTACCGCAGACAATTGACTACCAAGGCAGACTTGCCGATAGTAATGGCAACTACCTTAACAGTGTAGTCACAGTGAATTTTTTGATCTATGCTGCAGAAACTGCAGGAACAGTACTCTGGAGTGAAACACAGGCTGTTTCCTGTGTAAACGGTATTTTTCATGTATTGCTTGGTTCTGTTACGTCTTTTCCAACTGATCTTTTTGATAACGCAAATCGCTGGC